>JAGQIK010000162.1 GCA_020431405.1 Myxococcales bacterium | reverse complement strand
GCCGTCACTGCGCGGCGAGCACGTGATCGAAGTGATGGTCGACACGCGGCGCGGCCCGCAGGTGGCCGCGCTCTTCGGCGTGAACGTCGGCAAGAAGCGCGCGCTGCCGGTGGCCAAGCTCTACCCGCGCGCCATCGCCACCACGCCGAGCGCCTTCGCCGGCAAGCTCTTCGCGCTCGTCGCCGCCACGCGCCGTGACTACGGCCTGCCGCCGCTGGTGCCTTCGCCGGCGCTCGCCAGCGTGGCCCGCCGCCACAGCCGCGCCATGCGACAGCACGCGTTCTTCGGCCACGTCGGCCCGCGCGGCAGCACCCTCGCGCGCCGCCTCGCCGCGCAACGCGTGAGCTACAGCGCCGCTGGCGAGAACCTGGCCCTCGCCAGCAGCGCGCAGCGCGCCCACGACAGCCTCATGCGCAGCCCCAGCCATCGCAAGCTGCTGCTCGACGCGCGCATGACGCACCTCGGGATCGGCGTCGCCGCCGGGCCGCGTGGGCTGCACTACGTCACGCAGTGCTTCGCCGCGCTGGTGGCGCCGCAGCGCTAGCGGCCCTTGACTGCGAGCAACAGCTCGCCGCCAACGGGGTAGATCGTCCCCACTCGCATGGGACGAGCGACGTCGGCTGCAACGCCGGCCGCCTTGGCTGCCTGACGCATGTGACGTCCACGAAGGTGTCACCTGCAACCGCCCTGTCGGCACTGCCATCACGAGCAGCACACGCACGAGGGCGCTTCGGCGCCTGATACGCAGAAAGTGAGCGAGGCGGTTATCACTGGGATCTGCCAGAGGCTGTGCCATTCACGTCGTGGATGGCACATCGTCGATGACACACTTCGTGGCGCAAAAGCCCGTGATCTGAGATTTCGTGTCCTGGCCCGCGACTTGCTCCGTATGGAGCCCAAGCACACGCCGCGACACGGCAAGCGAGCCTAGCCCCCGAGGAGCCGCACATGACGAGAGCCAGCGCCGCCATCGCCCGAATTGAAGAAGAAATGACCGAAACCTCGTCGACCTACGCCTATGACGCCGATTGTGACGCTGCTGGTGGCCTCCCGCCTGTCGTCCTCAAGATCGCAGAGCTTTTTGACGGAAAACGCAGCCTCGCCGACGTTGCCAGCGAGGCACGGATTTCCGAGAGCAAGTGTGAAAAGGTCGTCAGAAAGCTAACGGAGATGGGCGTGCTGGTCGCGGCTCCGCGCGAGATGAGCAAGACGCTCGAGAAGCTCGACGGCTTCACGCGCCTCGAGCACGACTTCTTCAACAGCGAGCCCGTCGACGAGCTCGACGAGGAAGTGCTCAGCATCCGAGAGCGTTTCCGCGCGAACCTCGCCGAGTTCATGACCCGCTTCCGCTCCGAGAAGGCCATCGGCTAGCTCTCCGCCGCCTGCCGCTCCCGCACCCGCCGCACCCGCCGCTCCCGCACGACCATCCTGCCATCCATGTCGCGATCGCGCGCCGCGCGCTTGGCCTCTTGAATAGCGCCGCGCACGCGGACGTCGAAGCCGCGCTTCGATGCGCCATCCACACCACTCACCCGTGCGTCAGATCACATTCGCGAAGAATCTCCGATCTGTAAGCCGGAAAGATCGTGCATCGGCGCCCGTAACACAGACCGTCCACGTGTATCTGGCGAAAGGCATGCAACGACGATCGGGTCGGCTCATCGGGGTGGTGAGCGTCCCGTCGGCGGCGACGCGAAGGACGCATTGACACAGGTCGTACGCGGCAATACCCTCGCGAGCGTTCGCACTGAGGGCTGTGACGACCGTATCGGCGGCGCTGCATAGACAGCACCGCACGGGAGGATTCCACGATGAGGACCTGTCTTGCCATTATTATGGCCGCTTCGATGCTCCCCGCTTGCGCTACCTACGAAGCGGGACCCAGCCATCCGATCCATGGCGTTACGCCCGATGGCAAACCCCGCTGGGTGCGTCGTGGCAGCGGCGCCTACGACGGCGCCAACGGCAAGGCCTTCTACGGGGTTGGCATCGTCACTGGGATCCAGAACATCTCCCTCGCTCGCCAGACTTCCGACAACCGCGCGCGCGGCTCGGTTGCCTCCATGTTCCACGCCTACATCGCCAAGATGATGAAGGACTACCAGCGCTCCACGACGGCCGGTAACTTCCAGGCCAGCGCCGAAGAGCAGGACGTCGTCGCGGCGCAGAAGACGATCACGGAAGTCACGCTGCGCGGCGTCGAGATCCGCGATCACTGGCGTGACCCGCAGTCGGGTGCGCTCTACGCGCTCGCGATCCTCGACATGAACGGCATCATGAAGTCGCTCAACGACGCCAACCGGCTCAACAGGCGCATCGCGACCTACGTGCGCGCCAACGCGCGTCGCGCCTTCAACGATCTCGACAAAGAGCTCGCCAAGAAGACGGCTCGCGGTCACTAAGCGCGCACGCAGCTCCGGTCATCAAAACACCCTCAGTCGAACAGCCGTAGCCACCGTGTCGCCGCGCATCTGAAGCCGAGCAGCTCGCTCACCAAAGCACGCTCGACGCGATGGAGTGGATGGAGTTAGGTATGAGGCCCTCGCGTCTTGCGTCGCTTGGCGACTCGCCGATGCCAGCGAAGCGCCATCGACAGCCCGCCTTCTGGCTGGCACTCACCGTCATGATGGCGGCCCCGATGATCGCTGCCCCGCACGCCCGCGCGGACGTCGCGCCGCGTCAGGTCTCGGGCAAACCGGTCGTCGCCGTGCTGCCTTTCAGCTCGCCCAGCGTGTGGAGCTCCATGGGGCGCAACGCGCAGGCGACCTTCGTCACGCAGCTGGTCAACTCGGGCCGGCTGCGCGTCGTGCAAGCCGGCATGGTGCTGCGCATGCTGCGCCGCTACGGCCTGCGCTGGACCGGCGTGCTGCAGCCGAGCGTGATGCGCGCCGCGCGCCGCTATCTGCGCGCGCAGTACGTGCTCGCCGGCAAGCTGCGCCACGTCGGCGACGCCTACATCCTCAGCGTGCACGTGATGGACGCCACCAACCTGCAGACCACCGTCGCGCAGGACGTGGACTTCCGCAGCTACCGCAAGATGCGCATCGCCGTGCGGGTCGCGGCGCGGCGCATCGCCGCCAAAATGACCGGCGGCAGCAGCCGCGGCAGCAACGCTGACATGTTCCTCAACGTCAACGCGCGCGCCTTCTACGACGGCGCCAACGCGGCGATGCGCGCGCTCGGCTGGCGCCTGAGCCGTTACCAGGTCAGCGGCACGGTCGACTCGGTGGACAGCGGTCGCCGCACCGTCAAGGTGCGCGGCTACGGCGGTCGGCTGCGCCCCGGCATCCCCTTCAACATCATGAGCAGCCCTGACAGCCTCGACGGCCCCAAGACGGTCGCCACCGCCTACTTCACGCGCCGCGTGTCGGGCGGCTTCGAGGTCAAAGTGCGCGGCTCGATGCCCGAAGACGGCATCGCCCTCGGTGCGGCGGTGACCAACCGTAAGTACAAGTGGGCCATCGCCGTTGGACGGATCGTGGACGAGGCTGGGTCCAACGAGAAGCTGGCGCGGCGCTTTCGCAAGGTGCTGCTCGACAAGATGTCGGAGGGCAACACCTCTTTCCAGCAGATCGAGGGCAACCGCGTCAACCGGCTCGCCCGCATGTCGAGCCGCCGTCGCCGCTTCTTCGCCTACCGCTCGCTATGGAAGCGTGGCGTAGAGATGGTGCTCGAGGGTAAGTTCTACGGATCGCCGGGCAGCCGGCGGGCGCACTTCAAAGTTTATTCGACCCTCACTGGTCGAGTGATCGACGAGCTCAAATTCGAGACGCGGCTGTAGCGCCGCACGAGACACAGGAGCGAGACCGCCATGAAGACCCGAATCGCAGCAGCCCTACTGTTCAGCGCCGTTATGGCCACGGCTGGTTGCTACCAGCAAGGCCCGGCCACCACGGTGCAGCGCACCAACGCCAACACCCAGGTGGACCTGTCGGGCAACTGGAACGACACCGACGCCAATCAGGTGGCCAACGCGATGATCAAGGACTGCCTCTCGCGTCCGTGGGCTTCGCAGTTCAAGCAGGAGAAGGGCCGCAAGCCGGTGGTCAAGCTCTACCCGATCCGCAACCGCTCCTCCGAGCACATCAACACCAAGTTCTTCACCAAGCAGGTCGAGCGCGAGATCCTCAACTCGGGCATCGCGGACGTGGTCGCCGCCTCCGACGAGACTGGCGCCGCGCGCGCCGAGCGCCGCGACCAGGCGGCCAACGCGTCGGACAAGACGGTCAAGTCGAACCAGCAGGAGACGGGCACCGACTTCGTGCTCAACGGCTGGGTCATCTCGTCGAACGACGCCGCCGGCGGCGCCGAGGTCCGCGCGTACCTGACCACCATGGAGCTGGTCAACGTGCAGTCGCAGAAGAAGGTCTGGATCGGCCAGAAGCGCATCAAGAAGGTCGTCCAGCGCCGTTCGAGTCAGTGGTAGACCCCGAGCATTCCCCGCTGTTCACGCTCTCTCTCAATAGCTACGGAGGCTCCTCGTGAGGATTGTCAGGGCCCTGCGACCCACACTCAGGCCCGTCCTGCTCGCCGCGCTGGTCATCAGCGCCGTGGGCTGCGGCCAGGCCAACATGGTCAAGACCCTCGGCCGCGTCCGCGGGTACATGCTCGAACGCAACTACGACGGTGCGCTGGCGACTTTGCGCAAGGCGAAGAAGGACGGTGCCTTCAAAGAGCAGGACCGTGTCGCCTTCTGGATGGAGGAGGGCATGCTGCTCTACCTCACGCGCCAGTACAAGGCGGCCGCTGACGTCTTCGAGAAGTGCGAGAACCGCACCAAAGAGCTCTACACCAAGTCGATCTCGAAGAACATCAAGGCGGCGTTCTCCTCGGAGGCCGCCACCGACTACAAGGGCGAGGCCTACGAGCGCGTGCTGCTCAACGTGTTCAAGGCCTTCGCCTACCTCGGCATGGGCAAGTTCGACGGGGCGATGGTCGAGGCGCGCAAGATCAACGAGAAGCTGCAGCTCTATGCGACCAACGCCAAGACCAAGGGCCGCATGACCTACAACCAGGACGCCTTCGCGCACTGGCTGATGGGCCTGCTCTTCGAGATGGACAAGCAGTACGACGACGCGCGCATCGCCTACAAGAAGTCCTGGGAGGTCTACACCAAGGAGTGGTCCGGCAACTACGGGCTGCAGCCGCCGGCGTTCGTGGCCGGCGACCTCTACCGCGCGGCGATGCTGAGCAACTCCACGGAAGAGGCCAACGCGGCGCAGGCCGCGGCCGGACCGGCTGGCGCGCAGTCGGTCGCCAACTTCAAGGCCGGCATGGGCGAGATCATCCTCTTTCACCTCAACGGCGAGGGCCCGTCCAAGACCGACTACTTCGTGCGCTGCATCTTCAAGACGGCCGCGGCGTTTCGCTGTGACGGCGAGCCGGGCGGCGAGTTCATGCGCAAGACGACGATCACCGTCACGCCGGCCGGCTGGACCACGGTCAAGATCGCCTTCCCGCAGCTGATCACGCACCCGCCGGCACACAACAAGGTCTTCATGACCAACGGCCCGGCGCGCGCGCTGACGCAGACGATGTATCCGCTCAACCGCATCGCGCGGGTCACCCTGCGCGACAAGATGGGCCGTATCTTCAAGGCCGCGATCATCCGCACCATCACCAAGGTGCTAACCAGCAAGGCGGCCGGCGCCATCGGCGGCGGCGAGAAGAAGGCGCTGGGCTTCCTGCTCAGCAAGGGCTCGAGCGCGCTGTTCCAGGCGCTCGAGGAAGCCGACAAGCGCGCCTGGACCACGCTTCCGGCGCGCATCGACGTGGGCCGCATCTGGGTCAAGCCGGGCACGCACACGGTGCTGCTCGAGCTCGACAGCGGCAAGCAGCTGCAGATTCCGGGCGTCAAGGTCGACGCCGGCAAGCGTCAGTTCATCTTTTACCGCACGCTGCCCTAGCGGCGCGCGCGGCAGAGAATCGCCGCGGACCAGAAGCTCCGCGGCCAGACAAGAGAATCTACGCGTGGCTCGCGTTGGAGGTGACTCGATGAAGAAGCTTATGACTGCGGCGGCTGTCGTCGCCATCGCCGCTTGCGGCCCTCCACCTGGCCCGGCCTATCCACCCGCGGGTGGCGGAGCCGTGGTGTCGGGTGGCGCCAAACCGGCCTGGGTTGATCGCGGCCAGGCTGGCAGCCGCTACTCCGACCGCGAGTTCATGCTCGGCGTCGGGCACGGCCGCGGCCGTACGCCGTGCGAGGGCGACGCGCGCGCCGCCATCGCCAAGATCTTCTCCTCGAACATCAGCCAGGTCTCGCGTGACTGGCAGGGCCACTTCAGCAAGGTCAACGGCTCGGGCGCCGGCGTGCGCATCGAGGCGATGAACGTGCAGCAGCTGACGCAGGTCTCGACCAACTACACGCTCAAGGGGATCGAGATCAAAGAGGTCTGGAACGGCGACGGCTCCTTCCACTGCCTCGCGCTGCTCGACCGCAACTCCACCGCGCAGACGCTGCGCAGCGAGATCATGCGCCTCGACGCGCAGATCCAGGCCTCGGTGCAGGAGGGTGATCGCCAGCGCAGCAACAAGACGGCGCGCTACCTCAACTACAAGAAGGCGATGAACCTGCTGCAGCGCCGCGAAGCGCTCAACGCCGACCTGCGCGTGGTCAGCCCCTACAAGCGCGGCATGCCGCCGGTGTGGGGCTTCGCGCGCCTGGTGGCGAAGTTCACGCGCAGCAAAGCCGGCATCAAGATCGGCTTCCACATCAAGGGCCGCGAGCGCGCCAAGGTGCAGAGCTGCCTGGGCAGCGCGCTGCAGAAGCGCGGCATCCAGGTGCTCGAAGGCTCGAGCGACGTCGACCTGTGGATCCACGGCAAGATCGACATGAAGCGCGCCGGCTACAACAACGGCACGATGATGGTGCGCGGCACGCTCAACATGCGCATCACCGGCAGCGACGACGGCAAGACGCTCGGCGCCTTCACGCACGACGTCAAGACGGGTCGCCAGACGCTGGCGCAGTCGATCCAGCTGGTGGCGTCGAAGCTCTGCTACGACGTGGTGCCCAAGCTCGCCGCCCAGATCGAAGCCGCGCTGACCAAGTAGCGCCCCCGCGCTCTCCTCCCCGCTCCCGCTACTCCCCGACACTGGATCCGCCGATTCGCTGGCCGCGGAGCCGTCGTCCGCGGCGATCTGCCGATCAGGCAGATCCAGCGCTTGACGCGCATTTTGGATCCGCGCCACAGTATCCGGATACGAATCGGATACGCTATCCCACTATCCGGATACGGAATTTCCTCGAGCTCAGGGAGGACGAGTCAGATGGCCGACGTCTACCGCGTACGCAGCCGTATCGGAAACATCGAGATCGAAGTCGAGTCGTCGAGCAAGCGCTTCATCGATCGCAAGCTGGCCGCCCTGCGCGCCGAGATCGAGGGCAAGGCGACGACGACGGCTGCCCCCAAGAAGGCCGCCAAGGCGGCCAAGAAGGCGGGCAGGAAGGCCAGCAAGAAGAAGGCTGCCAAAAAGAAGACCGCCAAGAAGGCCGCGGCGACGAGCGCCGCGAGCGCCGGCGCCAGCGCTGCGAGCAACGGCACGATGGCGCCGTCGCAGCTGGTCAGCGCGATCAAGAAGGACGCGCGCTGGGGTCAGATCAAAAAGAACATCATCGACAAGTCGAGCCAGCTGCCACGCATCCTGCTCTGCTACTACTTCGCCGGCAAGGCGGGTCAGTCGCTCGCAGCGTCGGATGTCGAGGCCGCCACCGCGGCGCTCGGCTCGCGCATCGCCGCCACCAACGTGGCCAAGGTGATCCGCCAGCGCGGCAAGCAGTACCTCGTCGGCGACACCGGCGGCGCAGTCAACATCCACAGCATCGGCAAGCGCGGCGCCAGCGCCGTCGACACGCTGATCGCCGGCGACCGCATCTAGAGCTCGCTTCGCTCGCGGCCCGAGGCCCGAGGCCCGAGGCCAGCGCGGCAAACCGGCGGCTACTCGCTCTCGACCACCGGCGCGGGCGCTTTGCGCAGCGACATAAAGCGCGCGTGAATCGCGTTGCCGAGCACCACGGCGTGCTCGGGGTCGACGACCAGCGACACCTCGCGCTCGAAATACTCCTGAACGCGCTTGCGCACGAGCGGCATGCGCGCCACGCCGCCGACCATCACCACGCGGTCGACCTGCTGCGGCGTGACGCCGGCGCCCTCGAGGCACTCGTCGAGTGACATCAGCGTGCGGTCGACTAGGTCGCGGCAGAGCTCGTCGATCAGGTCGCGCGTGAGCTCCATCTCGAGGTCGATGGCGCCGGTGAGCGAGAGCACGATCGCTCGCACGTGCAGCTTGCAGCTGCGCTGCACGCTGAGCCGGCGTTTGGCCGCTTCGGCGTGCAGCAGCAGGCGGCGCCATTCGACGCGGCGGTTGCGCAGATCGACCTTGGTGCGGCGCCAGAACTGGTCGGCGGCGTGGTTGGCGATGGCAGCGTCGAAGTCGTCGCCGCCGAGCCAGGCGTCGCCGGCGCGCCCGCGCACCTTGAAGCGGCCCTTCTTGATCTCGAGCAGCGTGCAGTCGAAGGTGCCGCCGCCGAAGTCGTAGACCGCGATGAGCCCATCGTCGCGGCCGAGGCCGTAGGCCATCGCCGCCGCCACGGGCTCGTCGATGCAGTCGACAACCTCGAGGTTGGCCAGCTCGGCCGAGCGCCGGATGGCGCGCCGCTGCACGTCGTCGAACTCCACCGGCGCCGAGATGACGATGCGTTTGACCGGCACGCTGGTCGTCTCGGTGCCGATGTTGGCGAGGAAGCGGAAGATGTCGCGCCCGATCTGGATCACCGGGATCGCCTGGCCGTAGACATCGACCATCACCTGGCCGTTGGGGCCAGCGTGCGTGCGCGCCGCGAGCTGCGCGAGGAACGGCTGGATCGAGGCGTGCTCGTAGCGGCGCCCCATCAGGCGCTTGCACGACGCGATGGTGGTCGACGGGTGTGTCGCCGTCTTGATGCGCGCCTCCCAGCCCACCAGCGGCTTGCCATCCTCGAGGTAGCAGACCGTCGACGGAAAGACGGAGTTGCCTTCCTCGTCGAGCAGCATCGCCACCTCGTGGCGCGTGACGACGGCGATACCGCTGAAGCTGGTGCCGAAGTCGACGCCGAAGATCACGTCGTCCGGCACGATGACTTGGCGGCGCGGCCGGTGTGGCGCGCCGAGCTCGTCGGCGCGCGGCCCGGTGGCCTCACTGTCGTCGATGTGGATCGGGATCTCGGTCTCGTCTTCGTCCTGGGCGCGGTGCGTACGCGTGGGCGCGATGACGAGGTCTTCCACCGGTGCGTCCGGTATCTCGACCTCGTAGCTGATCGGGTCCTCGCGCCCGACGAGCGACTCGCTGCTCGCCTCGCGCGTCTCGCCGTCATCGTCGCGCTCGATCAGCTGGTGTGCGCTGGTCTGAAGCTGCACCGTCGTGCCCGGCACGCTGACCAGCGTGGGCATGCTCGTGTAGAGCTCGTCGAGGCGATAGGAGCCGCTGCGTCCACCCGAGTGGCTCGCCGCGATGGCCTCGAGCAAGCCGAGATCGAGCGCGTGCTGCTCGTCGAAGCGCACGCCAAACCCCGCCGCGCTGCCGGCCTGCTGCGCCGCCTCGTGCGGGATGCTGTGCACCACCACGCCGCTGGCCGTCAGCGTTGTGCCGTCTGGCAAGCGCACGTTGATCGCCAGCAGGGAGCCGACCGGCACCGTGCTGTGGCTGCGGATGAAGACGCCGCCGCGGCTGACGTTGACCGTGCTGAGGACCTTGACGTCGTCCCAGTCGCGCGCAGATATCTCTACGTTGAGCGCGACGCTGTAGCGTCGATGGCGGCGCTGGACTCGTTCGTCGGTCAAAGCGATAGCTCAGGGGCGGCGCAGCCAGTTACCGCGCGTCAGCCGCCGAGCCAAGTCTAAACCAAAAAGTGTCGGAGCACCGAATGGGCCCCGGCGCGAAGGGCCTCGCCCGGAATCGCTAGAATGGGTCGTTTCCGGGGATGCCCAGCGCCTTGCCGCTGCGGCCGCGGCGCAGGCTGAAGCGCACGGTGCTGTCCTTGAGCCCCGTGCGCGGCGCGCGGATCGTCACGCGGCGATCGCGCCAGCCGCCCTTGGCGAGCAACACGCGCATGGACGCGCCGCGTCGCATGGTGAACGTGTGGGGCGTGCGGCCGACACGCACGCCACCCTGCAGGATCGCCACGCCGCGCGGGCTGGTGACGACGCGCACGCGATAGGTCGACTTGAACTCCGGCTGCGCCGGCGGAACGTTCTTCGGCGGCGGGTTGTTGACGACCTTCGTCGGCCGCTGCTTGGTCTTGGGCGGCGGATTGTCTGGCGGGTTGTCGGGCGGATTGTCCGGCGGCGCCTTGCCCATCTTGGTCGGCGGCTCGCCGGTCCCGGGAGGCGGCTCGCCGGTGCCAGGCGCGGCGCCGGTGCCACCCGCGGGGTCGCCGGTACCTGGCTTCTCTCCCGTTCCGGACGCCACCGCGGCACCCGTGCCCGTCGCCGTTCCAGGCGGCGGTGCAGCACTGCCCGTGCCCGCCGCGGCGGCCGTACCCTTGGCGCTGCCACCCGAGCCGGCGTTGGGGTCGTTCATGTTGGTGGCGGCACCCGAGCCGCCGCCAGAGCCGGTGTTCTTGGCGATGGCGCCCGTGCCGGGGTCGTCACCCTTGTTGCCGGTGATGTCGCCCCAAAAGACGATCGCCGCGGTAGCGCCGCCGCCGATCAGCACGAGACCCACCACCAGGCCGATGACCAGGCCGGTGCGGCTCTTGCCGCCGCCCTTCTTGCCCTTGCCGCGCATCTGCTGCGGCGGCGGCGACGGCACCACTGGCACCGCGCTCTGGCTGTTCATCTGCCCGGGCGGCGTGCCGATCACCGGCACCTGCCCCGGCTGCGACATCATCGTCTGCGGGATGCCCTGCTGCTGCGGCCCGGTCAGTCCGGCGTGCGGGCTGTGCGTGCCTGGGATGTTGGGCGCGGGCGTCGGCATCGGCGTCTGCCCGCCGCCGGCCATCATCGTCGGCGCGATACCCGAGGCGCCGCCCTGCGGCTGCGGCTGCGCCGGGATGCTGCCCACGGGGCCGACGCCGGCCGTCTCGTTGCGCAGCGTCTGCAACACCGCGGCGATCTCTTCGACGTTGTTGAAGCGCGCGTCGGGCTCTTTGGCCATCGAGCGCAGGATCACGTCCTCGATCGCCTTGGGGATCGAACGGCCAGGCGTCACCGTGCTCGGCGAGGGCGGTGGCTTCGTGATGTGCTGCGAGAGGATGCCCATGAAGGACTCGGCCTTGAAGGGCACCTGGCCGGTGAAGATCTCGAACAGCATCACGCCCAGCGAGTAGACGTCGGCGCGCTGATCGACCTTCTGTCCGAGCGCCTGCTCGGGCGACATGTAGTGCGGCGTTCCGAAGACGGTGCCGGTCTTGGTCAGGTTGGAGTTCTCGTCGGTGCCCGAGACCTTGGCGATACCGAAGTCGAGGATCTTGGCGACCTCTTGCCCTCGGTTGTCCTTGGTGAGGAACACGTTCTCGGGCTTCATGTCGCGATGGACGATGCCCTTGCTGTGCGCCGAGTGCAGGCCGTGGCAGACCTGGATCATCACGTCGAGTGCACGGATGGGGTCCATGCCGCCGGGCGCCGCCATCGCGTCGCTGAGGCTCTCGCCCTCGAGAAACTCCATGCACAGATAGAAGCGGCCGTCCTGCATCTGCCCGAAGTCGTCGATGGCGACGATGTTCTCGTGGCCGATGCTCGATGCGCTCTGCGCCTCCTGACGAAAGCGCGCCAGCGCCTCGGGGTTGGAGCTGATCTCGGGGTGCAGGACCTTGACCGCGACCTTCTTGGTGATGTGGACGTGCTCGGCGGCGTAGACCTCGCCCATGCCGCCCTGCCCCAACAGCTTCACCAGACGGTAGCGGCCGGCGATGACCTGGCCGGTGAGCGACTGCACGGCCTGATCGGCCACCAGCGCGGAGCCGTCCTTGGGACAGAATTTGGTTTCGTCCTCGTAGCGCGCGTTGCAGACGGGACAAACGAGCATCTAATCACCTGATGAAGTGGGAAACACGGTGGGGCCTAGGCGCCTCTAGCGTGGACTATGCTAGTAATACGCCTTGGTTTTGTAAACGTTGAGTGTCGACACCGCCCATTCGACGGCGATGGCCGCTGCTTTATTGGCAACTGCGACAAGGCATCGGAATCATGATGAGACTGCAGAACTACATCGGTGGCGAGCTCGTCGCTCCGCGCGGCGGCCGCACGCTCGACAACATCGAGCCCGCCACGGGCGAAGTCTACGGCTCGATTCCCGATAGCGACGCAGCTGATGTCGCCGACGCAGTCGCGGCGGCCAAGGCGGCCTACCCCGGCTGGTCGCGTATGCCCGCCTCGGAGCGCTCGGCCTTGATGCTGCGCGTGGCCGAGATCATCGACGCGCGCTGCGACGAGCTGGCGCGCGCCGAGTCGAAGGACAACGGAAAGCCGGTGGCGCTCGCGCGCGCGGTGGATATCCCGCGCGCCGCCGCCAACTTCCGCTTCTTCGCCACCGCGATCCTGCACGTAAGCTCCGAGTCTCACAGCACCGACACGCGGGCCATCAACATTACGATGCGCCAGCCCTTCGGCGTCGCGGGGCTGATCTCGCCCTGGAACCTGCCGCTCTATCTGTTCACCTGGAAGATCGCGCCCGCGCTCGCCGCCGGCAACACGGCGGTGGCCAAACCGTCGGAGCTGACGCCGGCGACGGCGTTTCTGCTGGCCGAGATCTGTCGCGAAGCGGGGTTGCCCCCCGGCGTGCTCAACATCGTGCACGGCCTCGGCGCCAAGGCGGGCGCCGCGATCGTCGAGCATCCGGATGTGACCGCGATCTCATTTACCGGCGGCACCCAGACCGGCGCCGCCATCGCGCGCACCGCGGCACCGATGTTCAAGAAGCTCTCGCTGGAGCTCGGCGGCAAGAACCCCAACATCGTCTTCGCCGACGCCGACCTCGACGAGGCGCTGCGCACTAGCAAACGCGCGGCGTTCTCCAATCAGGGCCAGATCTGCCTCTGCGGCTCGCGACTGTTCGTCGAGCGCGCCGTCTATGACGAGTTCGTCGAGCGCTTTGTCGCGGCCACTCGGCAGATCGTCATCGGCGATCCGCAAGACGAACGCACCGAGCACGGCGCCCTCGTCTCGGCGGCGCACCGCGACAAGGTCTGCGGCTACATCGACCTCGCGCGACAAGAAGGCGGCACGCTGCGCTGCGGCGGCCAGCGACCGAAGGGGCTGCCCGAGCGCGTCGCGGGCGGCTACTTCGTCGAGCCCACGGTGCTCACCGATCTCGACGTGCAGTGCCGCGTCAACCAGGAGGAGATCTTCGGTCCCGTGGTGACGATCACGCCGTTCGACGACGAGCGTCAGGTCATCGCGCACGCCAACAGCGTGCCCTATGGCCTCGCCGCGTCGGTGTGGACGCGCGACATCTCGCGCGCGCATCGTGTCGCGCGCGACCTGCAGTCGGGCACCGTGTGGGTCAACTGCTGGATGCTGCGAGATCTGCGCGTGCCCTTCGGCGGCGTCAAGCAGTCGGGCGTCGGGCGCGAAGGCGGTCTCGAGGCGCTGCGCTTCTTCACCGAGCCGAAGAACGTCTGTATCGCGACGCCGGAGCTTTGAGCGATGACCTCGCAAGCAACCACCACGGACAATGCCCCCAAGCCGGTCGGGTTGTATCCACACGCGCGCCAGGTCGGCGAGCTGTTGTTTCTCTCGGGCGTCGGTCCGCGCAGCGCCGCCGACGGCAGCGTGCCCGGGCTGGTGCTCGACGACGAGGGCAACATCGTCGCGTACGACATCGAGGCCGAGGTGCGATCGGTGTTCGCCAACGTGCGCGCGATCCTCGAGGCGGCCGGCTCGCGCTGGGAGCGCATCGTCGACGTGACGGTCTTTCTGACCAACATGAAGCGCGACTTTGCCGCCTTCAATCGCCTCTACGCCGAAGCCTTCAAGGACAACCAGCCAACTCGCACCACGGTGGAGGTCGGCGCGTTGCCGACCCCCATCGCGGTGGAGCTGAAGGTCATCGCGCTGGCGGGGCGCTAGCCAGGCCACAGGCTCAGGGCCACGGGCCACAGGGGCGGACGGCGAGCATGGCTGCACGCTTCGCAGCTGCTTCGGTCGATCGCTCGGTGCATGCAGACCTCGGAGCGAATGCGGAGCGTGCAAAGCGTCAGCGCGCGATCCTGCGGCCTGTGGCCCTGAGCCCGTGGCCTAGTAGTCGCGAGACCTAGCGCGTGCACGTGCGCAGCTTCAGAAAGCTCAACAGCACCTGCCGCGCCCCGGCGAGCCGCTGGTGCGCTCCGTCGAGCGTGATGACCGCGTCGCGGCGCGCGAGCTCGTCGAGCGCCTCGGCGGCGCGGCGCAGCTGATAGCCAGCCTCGCCGCCGCCTGGGCGCAGCTCGAGGTCACGCTTGAGCTCGAGCACGTAGGCGCGACGCGCGGTGAGCGCGGGCGCCGACATGTCGACGACGACGAAGTCGCCGCACGAAGAGGCCTGGTCGCAGCGGTAGATCCAGTAGTGGCTGTTGCGACTTACGAGATCGCGCGCGAAGCGCAGCTCGTCGCCGCTGAGCGCGAAGCGCGCGCTGACACGAGCGCGATCGCTGCGGCGCGGGCGCACCACGCGCTCCACCGCACGGCGCACCACGCCGCCGTGCGACAGCTCGCGGCGCGGAAGGCGCAGCGTCATCGGGATGCGGGCCTCGAGCGAAGACATGATGCTCGCCTCTTAGCTGCGGCTCACCGAAATACAAGGGCCCAGCCTGTGTGCTAGCGTCGACAACGTGAGCTCCTTCAACGAGCTGCTCGCGGCCGCGAGCGGCGACACCATCGAGCTTCCGGCAGAATGGCAACAGGGCCGCGCGTGTTACGGCGGCCTGGTGGCGGCGCTGCTGGTGCAGCGCGCGCGGCGCGAGGTGCGGGATCAAGAGCGCCGGCTGCGCTGGGCCAGCATCGCGTTTGTCGGCCCTGCCGCGGCGCAGCTCAGCGAGCTTCAAGCGCGCGTGCTGCGCGCGGGACGCGCCGCGACCTTCGTCGAAGCCGCGCTGGTGCAGGATGGCGACAAGACACGCGGCAGCGCGCAGTGTCTATTCGGCGCGCGGCGCGAGTCGATCCTGCGCGTGGATGCCGACGCGATGCCCGAGCTCGCGCCGCCCGAGACGCTCGTCGATATGCCGCACCTGCCCGGTGTGATGCCCGACTTTCTGACGCACATTCGGCTACGCTGGGCTTTCGGCGAGCCTCCACACAGCGGCGTCGCCTCGCGCGAGCTCGCTGGCTGGACGCGCTTCGCCGACGGCGAAAAGCTCGACAGCGTCGACCACGCCATCGGTCTGATGGACGCGTGGCCCGCGCCGGTGCTCTCGAGCTTTCGCGGACGCACGCCGGCGAGCTCGGTGACGTGGACGCTCGATGTGGTGCGCGACTTCAGCGGCGAGCGCTGCGAAGGATGGTGGGCCTATCACGCGCGCACCGACGAGGCGCGCGACGGCTACGCCTTCTGCACCGCGCGCTTGTGGCATCCGTCGGGTGACCTGGCGCTGATCGCACGGCAGTGCGTCGCGGTGTTCGGCTAGCGCCGCTGCGCTCGTCGACGCGCTGACACATCAAGGCCTCGCAACCGACGCCGAGCGTTGTTAAGTTCGCGTCATGCGACACCTGCTTATCGTTTCGATCATCAGCCTGCTTCCATGCACTGCGTTCGCGCAGCTGAGCCTGACGACCCTCGGGCAAGCCGCGACGATCGACTTCACCGGCTACACCGGCACGGGGCTCTCGCCCACGCCCGCAGCGGGGCAGCTCGACTCGAACACCTGGCGCATCACGGGCATGTCCGACGGGCCGACGACCTTCGGCGGCACGTTTACCAGCGGCGACTTCGCGCGCGGCGCGAGCACCGGCGGCGTCAGCATCGGCGGCATGTACGCGTTCCAAGCGGCGGGCAGCGGAAACCCGGCGCTCGGCGTGCAGCCCGGCAGCACCGACTTCACACCCGGCGACGCCACGCTGCGCGTGCAGAACAACACCGGCAGCGTCGTCACCAGCGTCGCCTTCTCGGTCAACCGCTGCTTCCTCAACAACGAAGACCGCTCGAGCACGCTGGCGCTCGACTACTCGACGGACGACACCACCTATCAGGCGGTACCCGGCATCAGCCCGGCGTCGACCCCGACGACACAGACGGCCAACGCCACGTGGGTCTGTCTGGTGGTGAGCACCACCATCAGCGGCCTCAACATCGCCAACGGCGGCTTCATCTA
Organism: Myxococcales bacterium; assembly: GCA_020431405.1. Taxonomy (GTDB): domain Bacteria; phylum Myxococcota_A; class Polyangia; genus JAGQIK01. Next base: position 33,052 of record JAGQIK010000162.1, on the reverse strand, counting down.
TTTTCGCTTCAGCAGCGACGACGACGCGGGCTCGGGCTCGCGCGACGAGCTCGCCATCGACGACATCTCGATCACGCCCAGCGGCTCGAACACCGACGCTGGCGCCGACACCGGCGCGAGCGACGCCGGCGCCGACACGGGGACAGCCGACACGACCACTGCCGACACGACGGCTGACACCACCGCCGACTCCACAGCCGACACCGGCGCCGACAGCACCGTCGATGCGGCGAGCGCCGACACGACGGTCGACACGGTGGCCACCGACGGCGTGACCGCCGACGCACCCGCCGACAGCACGACCGTCGACAGCACGACCGTCGACAGCACGCCGAACGCCGACACCAGCGTCGATTCGACGACGCCCGGCGGCGACTCGCGCGTCGACAGCCTCGTCGCCGACAGCACCGTCGACTCGGGTGCGACCAATCGCGACTCGGGCGGCGACGGCGGCGGCGGCGGCAGCAGCGACAGCGGTGGCTGCTGCGACGTGGGCCATGGCAGCACGCGCGACGTGCTCAGCGGGCTGCTCGTGCTGGGGCTGTTGTTGATCCCGGTCTGGCGCCGGCGCCGGTCAGAGCGCGCGTAAGACCGCGCGCACCGGCGAGGCGTCGAAGCCCTCGAGCTTGAGCGGCAGGGCGATAAGCTCGTAGAACCCCGGCTGCACCGCGCCGAGCACGATGCCTTCGAGCACCGAGACGTCGCGCCGCAGAAGCGCGTTGTGCGCCGGCAGGTCCTCGGAGTCGAAGACATCGACGCTCGGCGTGTCGATCCCGATCAGCTTCACGCCGCGATCGGCGAGCGCCTCGACGAGGCTCGGCTCGAGCGCCGCGAAGTCGGTGTTCCAGTTTTCGTGGTCGGCGAAGGTGCCGCTGTAGATCAGCACGCGCTCGGCTTCGACAGGCTGCTCGAGCATCGACAGCGCGATGCGCTGGCCGCGCTGCACCGTCGCGCGTACGACCTGACAGCGGCCGATGTAGCGCTCGAGCTTGGCCGCGTCGATACCGGGCGCGTCCTTGCCGTAGTGGTTGGGCGCATCCGCATGCGCACCCACATGCACGGTGGTCATCAGCGACGAGAGCGTGAGGTTGTCGCCGTCTTGCATGTCGCACATCACGGTGCGCGACAGCGGCGTGTCGCCCGGCCAGACGCCGATGCGAGCCGAGAGCACGGGCGAGATATCGATCAGGGTGTCGGTCACGGCGCTCACCCGAGCCGCGCGCGGATCGCCCACAGGTCGGGGAACACCGGCCGAAAGAGCGACTCGCGCAGAAAGGCGACGCCGAGCGATCCGCCGGTGCCTGTCTTGTTGCCGATGGTGCGCTCCACCATCTTGACGTGGCGGTAGCGCCACTCCTGAAAACCCTCGTCGAAGTCGGTCATCTGCTCGAGCAGCAGCGCGAGGTCCGGGCGCGAGTTGTAGATCTCGACCAGCCCGTCCTGCACCTTGTCGTCGGCGACGTTGGGCAGCTCGACGTCGCGGTCGCGCAGCTCGTTGGGGATGTCCAACCCGTGTGCTTCGAGCAGGTCGTAGAACGCGTCGTAGACCGACAGCTCGCGCAGCCGCGCCGTGAGCCGCTCGTACGCCGGCGATCCCTGCGGGTGGTAGCGCAGCATCTCGGATCGTTTGTAGCCGAGCAGAAACTCGAGCTCGCGAAACTGCGATGACTGAAAGCCCGACGCGTGCTCGAGGCGATCACGGAAGCTGGCGAACGAAAGCGGCGTCATCGTCTCGAGGATGTCGAGCTGACCGACGAGCGTCTTCATCACCGTGCGGCAGCGCTTCCAGGTGTGCATCGCGCCGTAAAGCTCGCCCGAAAGAAAGTCGGCGCGCACCTTCTCGAACTCGTGCAGCAGCAGCTTGAACCACAGCTCGTAGACCTGGTGGATGATGATGAAGAGCTGCTCGTCGTGCTCGGCCGGCTCGGAGCGCGGCGTCTGCAGCTCGAGCAACTTCTCGACCTCGAGGTAGCTGGCGTAGGTTAGCTCGCTCATCGCAATCCCTCTCGCGCGAGCGTGTCTACAGCTCGCGCAGCACCTGGGCAAAACGCCAAACGTCGTGAAAGCGGTTGTAGAGCGGGACCGGCGCGACACGGATCACGTTGGGCGGCCGGAAGTCACAGGTCACACCCGCCCCGTCGAGCGCCGCGTGCAGCTCGCTGGGCCGGTCGTGCACGAGCAGCGACAGCTGGCAGCCTCGTCGCGCGCTCTCGCGCGGCGTGATGACCTCCACGCGCGACGCGTCGCCCGCCTCGCTGTTGATCTCGTCGAGCAGAAACAGCAGGTAGCCCGTCAGCTGCTCGCTCTTCTTGCGCAGCGCGCGCATGCCGGCCTCGTCGAACAGCTCGAAGGAGGCGACGAGCGGCGCGAGGCCGAAGATCGGCGGATTGGAGAGCTGCCAGCCCGCGGCGCCGAGCTGCGGCACGAAGTCGGGGCGCAAGTGCATCTCGAAGCGCGTGTCGGGGTCGTTGCCCCACCAGCCAGCGCAGCGTGGAAGATCGTGCGCGCGCCCGTGGCGCTCGTGCACGAAGCAGCCGGCCACGGCGCCAGGGCCGCCGTTGAGGTACTTGTAGCTGCACCAGGCGGCAAAATCGACGCCCCAGTCGTGCAGCTGCAGTGGCACGTTGCCGGCCGCGTGCGCCAGATCGAGCCCCATCGCGCAGCCGTGATCGCGCGCGACACGCGCCGCGCCCTCGATGTTGAGAAGCTGCCCGGTGAAGAAGTTGACGCCTGACAGCAGCACCAGCTCGATGTGCTCGCCGTGCTCGGCGATAGCGCCGAGCAGGTCACCGTCACGCACCGTGTGCTCGCCGTCGCGCGGCTGCACGATGATCAGGTCTTCGCCGGGATCGTAGCCGTGCATCGCGATCTGCGACTTGACCGCGTAGATGTCCGACGGAAAGGTCGGACCGTCGATGAGGATCTTGCGCCGCTTGGCCGTCGGCCGATAGAAGCTGACCATCATCAGGTGCAGGTTGACGGTGAGGCTGTTCATCAGCACGACCTCGCTCGGTCGTGCGCCCACCAGCCGCGCCGCGCTGGGCGCGAACTGCTCGTGGTAGGAGTACCAGGGGCGGCGGCCATCGAAGTGCGCGTCCACCGCCAGCTTGGCCCAGTCCTCGAGCTCCTCGTCGATGACGTCACGCACTCGGCGAGGCTGCAGGCCGAGCGAGTTGCCGCAGAAGTAAACGCGCTCGCCGTCGCCGTGCCGCGGCACGAGAAAGCGGTCGCGCAGCGCGGCGAGCGGGTCGCGCTCGTCGCGTGCTCGGGCGTAGTCTTCGCCGCCGCGAAACTCGCGCGGATCCATGTCGTGCGCGTCCATCAGCGGCCGAGACGATAACAGAGCTATCAGCTCTCAGCTATCGGCGTTGAGGATGACCGCAGGGCCTCAGGCCTCGGGCCTCGGGCTTCAGGTCGCGCCGTAGGCTCGCGCTACGCGCTTCGCGGTACTGCGATGCCGTACGTTAGGGCTGCGCGAGCCATGCAAACGGGCCACAGGATCGCACGCGGATGTCGAGCTTGCTCTCCGTAGTGCAGAAGAATGCGACTCGCCCGAGGCCCGAGGCCCGAGGCCCGAGGCCCGAGGCCCGAACCTGACCGCTGGTCCTTTGCGATGTGCGCGGGCATGCGGTAATCAACGTGGGCCATGTCGCTCATCGTGCTCGAAGGCGCCCAGCTCAGCTTCGGCGGTCGAACCATCCTCGAAGGCGTCAACCTGCGCGTTGGCGAAGGCGACCGTATCGGGCTCATTGGCCCCAACGGCGCCGGAAAGTCGACGCTCTTTCGCGTGCTCACCGGCGAGCAGCAGCTCGACAGCGGCGAGGTGCGCCGCACCAAGGGCTCGCGCATCGGCTATCTGCCGCAGGACATCACGGAGCTTCCCGGCGACACGCTGCTCGGCTCCGTGCTCGCCACGGTGCCCGGGCGCGCGGACATCGAGGAGCGCCTGGCAGAGACCGAACGCGAGCTCGAAGCGTCGGAGGACCCCGACGAGCAGATGCAGCTCGCCATCTCCCTGGGCGAGATCCGCGAGCGCCTCGAGCACTTCGAGACCTACTACAGCGAGCGCCGCGCGGCGCAGATCCTGTCGGGCTTGCGCTTTCAGGAGCGCGACTTCGGCCGCCCGGTGAGCGAGCTTTCGGGCGGCTGGAAGATGCGCGCCGCCCTCGCCGGCCTGCTCTTTCAGCGCCCCGACGTGCTGTTTCTCGACGAGCCCACCAACCACCTCGACGTGCCTTCGGTGCGCTGGCTCGACACCTTCCTCACCGAGGTGCGGAGCGCGCTGGTGTTGATCTGCCACGATCGCGAGTTTCTCAACCGCCACATCGAGCGCGTGGTGAGCTTCGAGCCGGAGGGCCTGCGCACCTACCGCGGCGACTACGAGGCCTACCTCGAACAGCGCGAGACCGAGCGCGAGGTGCTCGACGCACGCGCGCGCAACCGCGAGCGCGAGCTGCGCGACATGCAGCGCTTCGTCGAGCGCTTCCGCGCCAAGGCGACCAAGGCGCGCCAGGCGCAAAGCCGCGCCAAGATGGTCAAGAAGCTGACCAAGGAGCTCGAGTCGGAGCGGCGCCTCGAGGACCGCCGCACGCTCTCGTTTCGATTCCCCGAGGTGGCGCGCTCGGGCCGCGACGTGGTCAAGATCGAAGGGCTGCGCAAGGCCTTCGGCGAGCTGGTGCTCTACGACAAGCTCAAGAAGAACATCTACGCCGGCGACCGCATCTGCATCGTCGGCGTCAACGGCATCGGCAAGACGACGCTGCTCAAGATGATCGCCGGCGAGATGGCGCCGGACGCGGGCGAGATCAGCTACGGCGCCAACGTCGAGATCGGCTACTACGCCCAGCACCAGACCGAGCAGCTCGACCGCCACTCGACGATCCTCGAGGAGGTCTGGCGCATCGCCCCCGATCGCGGCGAGTCGCAGGTGCGCGGCATCTGCGGCGCGTTCCTTTTCTCCGGCGACGAGGTGGAGAAGGTCGTCGGCGTGCTGTCGGGCGGCGAGCGGGCGCGCGTGCTGCTGGCGCGTCTGCTGGTCAAGCCGGGCAACCTGCTGCTGATGGACGAGCCCACCAACCACCTCGACCTCGCCTCGTCCGAAGCGCTCGCCGAGGCGCTGGCGACCTTCGGCGGCACGATCGTCTTCATCTCGCACAACATCAGCTTCATCAATCGGCTGGCGACCAAGATCTGGGACGTGGCCGACCGCGGCATCGTCGAGTACCCGGGAAACCTCAGCGAGTACCTGCGCCACCTCGAAGCGCGCGCGCGCGGCGAGTACGAAGGCGGCCCCACCACGACGCTGGCCCTCGCGGAGGAGCGCGCGGCGGCGGCCGCCGCCAAGTCGCGTCCCGGCGGCGGCAAGGCCGACGAGGGTAACGGCAACAGCAGCAGCAAGAAGAGCAAAGCCAAGCACAAGCCGCCCAAGCCCACCGAGACGGCGCAGCAGCGCAAAGAGCGCAAGCGCGCCGAGGCCGAGGCGCGCCGCGCCACGGGCAAAAAGACGAGCAAGCTGCGCAAGCAGGTCGCCGACCTCGAAGCGCGCGTCAGCGCGCTCGAAGACGAGCAGACCGCGCTCGAGCCCGAGCTCGCCGATCCCGACCTCTACAAGGACCAGCAGCGCTTTCGCGACACGCTGCAGCGCTTCGAGCGCAACCGCGACAAGCTCGAGGAGCTCTACGGCCGCTGGGAGCACGCCCAAGAGCAGCTGGCAGCCGCCGAAGCGGAAGAGCGCACTGCGAGCTAGCTTAAGCTTGAGCCAGACTAGCTAATGGTGTGAGAATACTTCGGAGTCTCCGAGCGCCATGCAACACCAGATCGCGGCCGGCAGCGAGTTCGGCAACTACCACATCGTCCGCCCCATCGGCGGCGGCGGCATGGCGCAGATCTACCTGGCGAAGACGGAGGGCCTGGCCGGCTTCGAGAAGTACCTCGCGCTGAAGGTCATCAACCCGGAGTACGCCACCGAAGAGCGCTTCATCCAGATGCTCATCGACGAGGCCAAGATCACGGTCGGCCTCTCGCACGTCAACATCTGCCAGGTCTTCGACCTCGGTCAGGTCGAGGGCATCTACTACATCTCGATGGAGTTCGTCGACGGGATGGACGTGCTCGAGCTCGTCAACGGGCTGCACGCCCTCGGCGAGCGGCTGCCCATCGAGGCGGTGGCCTACATCGGCCGGCAGATCTGCAGCGGCCTGCACTACGCCCACAGCCGCAAGAACAAGCAGGGCGAGCCGCTCAACATCGTGCATCGCGACATCTCGCCGCAGAACATCCTCGTCTCGCGCAACGGCGAGGTGAAGGTGGTGGACTTCGGCATCGCCAAGGCCGCCGGCATGAGCACCAAGACGCAGGCCGGCGTGATCAAGGGCAAGGTCAACTACATGGCCCCCGAGCAGGCCATGGGGCAGAAGGCCGACCGGCGCACCGACATCTTCGCCACCGGCATCGTGATGTGGGAGATGTTGACCAGCCAGATGGTCTACAACGGCAACAACGTCGGCGAGCTGGTGGCCGCCGTGCGCAAAGCCGACATCAAGGCGCCATCGACCGTGCGCCCCGAGATCCCACCGCAGCTCGACACCATCGTGGCAAAGGCGCTTCACGCCAAAGCGGAGGAGCGCTACCAGACCGCACACGAGCTGCAGGTCGATCTGACCAAGTTCCTCTCGGCCACCGCGCCCGACTACAGCGGCTCGCACCTGTCGGCGCTGGTCGAGCGCGTGATCGCCAAAGAGCCGGCCAAACCGGTGGAGGGCGAGGTCGAAGATCACCTCTCGCGTGACGACCTCGAGCAGATCCCCGACCGCAACAGCCTGATCTTCGAGATCGAGGACTCGTCGGTAGCGCGCCTGCTGGTCAAGACCGACCAGGGCGAAAAGCTGATCGAGCTCGGCGACGAGCTGATCATCGGGCGCGCCGGACAGCTCGCCATCGCCGACGCGCGCGTCTCGCGCCAGCACGCGCGCATCCTCAAGCAGGGCGCCGGCTTCTTCCTCGAAGATCTGGGCAGCTCCAACGGCACGTTCGTCAACGACGTGCGCGTGACGAGCCCGCAGATGCTCAAGCCACACGACCGCATCGGCATCGGCAGCGCGTCGCTGACGTTCCTGCCGCCGGGCGGCGGGCGCAAGTCGCCGCAGCCGCGCGCCGAGATGCCGGTGCCGAAGCTGATCATCAGCAACGGCGGCGAGACGATGGAGCAGTCGCTCGCCGAGGACGCCGAGCTGACGTACCGCATCCAGATCGGTCCGGTGCGCCTGCAGGGCGTCTCGGGCCACATCAAGCGCAAGAACGACGGCTACTGGCTCGAGCCCAACAACGGGCGCGTGAAGATCCAGTTCAAGGGACGCGCCGCTTCGTCGCCGGTGCGGCTGACTGTCGGCGACAGCTTCGAGGTTGCCGGCGTCACGTTCCGGCTGACCCACGAGACGCAGCCGTTCGACAGCGTGAGCCGGCCGAAACACTCGTAGGGCGCGTGGGCAAGATCGCGATACGAGCCGTGTTGCTCGATGCGGGTGGCGTGCTGCTACATCCGCACTTCGACTGGGTCGTCGAGCAGGCCGCCGAGCGCGCGCTGCGCGTCACGCGCGACGCGCTGCACCTCGCCTACTACCGCGCGATCTACAGCGTCGACATCGACGATGTCGGACAGCGCGAGGGCATGGCGGTCGACAGCGACGAGATCCGGCGCTTCCTGATGGTCAAGCTGCTGGTGCACGCCGGCGTGGGCCTCGACGACGCCGAGCCGGCCGCCGCCGCGCTCGCGAAGGCGGCGAGCGAGCGCTTCCCGCGCGAGAGCGACATCTTTCACTTCGCCATGCCGGGGCTGCGCGAGCGGCTCGAGCGGCTGCGCGACGCGGGCTTTCTGCTCGGCGTCGCCTCCAACAACGACGGCGCGCTCGAGGCGCAGCTCGAAAACGTCGGCGTGCGCGACCTGTTCGAGGTGCGCCTCGACTCGGGCATCGAGGGCGTGGCCAAGCCCGATCCCGAATTCCTGCTGCGCGCTGCGCGCCGGATGGACGTCGAGCCGGGCGACTGCCTCTATATCGGCGATATCGACCGCGTCGACGGTGCGGCCGCGCGCGGCGCCGGCATGCACTTCGCCCTGCTCGACCCGCTCGCTCAGCCGCGCGCCAGCAAGCCGCGTACGATCCGCGACCTCGACGAGGTCACGCGCATCGCAAACGCTATCTAAACAGGCCTTTGCGCCGAAGGCGCCTTCGCGCCTGGGCGTTCACTTCCTGTATACTCGCACTTCGACGTGAAGCAGATCGCCTTCGGCAAATACACGCTGCTTCGCCGCCTCGCTCGCGGCGGAATGGCGGAGCTGTATCTGGCGCGCTCGTCGGGCGTGGCCAACGTGCAGCGCATGGTCGTCATCAAGCTGGTGGCGAGCCGCTTCGCCGAGGACGAGTCGTTCGTCACGATGTTCCAGGACGAGGTGCGCATCGCCGCGATGCTCAACCACCCGGGCATCGGGCAGGTCTACGAGGTCGGCGAGGTCAGCGGCAACCTCTACCTGGCGATGGAGTTTCTGCACGGGCAGGACCTGCGTGCCTCGGTGCGCCAGAGCCTCAAGCGCCGCAAGGAGCCGGTGCCGGTGGCGGTAGCGGCGATGGTCGGCGCCAAGGTTTGCTCGGCGCTCGAATACGCGCACAACGTGCGCACGCTCGACGGCCAGAAGCTCGGCATCATTCATCGCGACCTCAGCCCGAGCAACATCATGTTGACCTACGACGGCAACGTGAAGCTCGTCGACTTCGGCATCGCCAAGGCCGCCAACCGCATCAGCCTCACGCAGCCCGGCCTGATCAAAGGCAAGGTGCGCTATCTGTCGCCCGAGCAGGTGCTCGGCAATCAGGTCGACCACCGCTGCGACATCTTCACGCTCGGCACGTCGCTGTGGGAGGCGACCATCGGGCGACACCTCTTCGAAGGCAAGCGCGACATCCAGATCTACGAGCAGATCTCCAAGGGCCAGGTGCGGCTGCCGAGCTCGATGCGGCCGGACTACCCCAAGCAGCTCGAGCACGTGCTGATGAAGGCGCTGGCGCGCGACCCCGACCATCGCTACCCCACCGCGCGCGCGATGCAGGCCGACCTCGAGCAGTTCGCCGTCGATCTCGGCGTGCCGCTCTCGGACATCGCGCTCTCGCGCTACATGCACGAGCTGTTCGCCGACGAGATGACGGCGTGGCAACGCGCACAACAGGCCGGCCACAGCCTGCTGCAGCACATGCTCGACATCACGCCCGCCGACGACCTCACGCGCGACCTCGAGGCTGCCCTTTCGCACGAGGATCAGCGCCTGACGCGGCCGGCCAAGGACCACGAGCGGCCTTCGTCGGCGCGCGGCTCGTTCTCGGCGCCGCTGCCGCAGCCGCCGCCGGACGACAGCGAAGAGCGGCCGACGCGCATCGAGATCCCAGATCGCAGGCCCCCTGATCGCAAGCCGCCGCCGAGCAGCCCGATCAAGGCGACACCCAAGGCGACGCCGAGCAGCAGCGGCGACCGTCCCAGCGGCGAGCGCAAGACGGTGATGTTCGGCGAGCTCAACGCCAGCGACATGAACTATCAGAACCCCGCGGCGCCGGCAAAACCGCAGGCATCGTCGGTGGGACCGATCACGCTGGGGCGCCGCTCCAAGCCGCCGACCGGGGCGCACGCGGCGATCAGCCGTCCGGTGGGAAAGCCACTCAAGAAGCGCGAGACCAGCGACCTGGTGACGTCGGCGACGCCGACGGCTTCGCCCGACGCCCAGCGCCGCGCGCCGTCGAACCCCGCCAACGTGGCCGTAGGGCGCGGCTCGCAGCCGGGGCCGCCCGACAGCGGGTCCTTTCCGCGCACGGGCCCACGCCAGGCTCGACCGGTCACCTCCGATTCGCCGACCATCGGCCCCGATCCCGACACGGCCCCCTCGCTCGACGACATACGCCAGGCGGTGACGCCGCAAGCCAAGACGCTGATCGCATCCGCCGAGGATCACGAGCCGGCCGACTCGAACCGGCCGACGATGATCGACTCGCTGCTGCGTGGCGACAGCAGCGAGCAGACGGGCGTGTTGAAGGCGGGACCCACGGCGGTACCCGACCCAGCGCACGCATACGCGAACATGGCGCGCCCGCGACAGGCGCAGTCGACCGGCCAGAGGCGGCCGATGTCCACCGGCCCGAGCCAACCGCTGCCGAGTGGACCGGCGAAGACGCTCGGCCCGAGCCAGCCACTGCCCAACCAGCCACTGCCCAACCAGCCACTGCCAAACCAGCCCCTGCCGGTGTTGCAGCAACCCGGCCACGCGGCCCCCCCGCACGCCGTGATGCAGCAGCAGCCGCAGGTTGTACAGCCACACGTGGCGCAACCGCAGGCCGTTCAGCCACAGGCCGTTCAGCCGCAGGTCGTGCGGCCGCAGGTCGTGCAGCCGCAGATCGGGCAGCCACGGATGGGGCAGCCGCAATGGCAGCCGCCCGACGACCAGGGCCCGGGACATCCATTCGGCGGCGGCGACCATCAGCAGCAGCCCGCCCCGATACAGCCGGTGGCGTCGCGCGAGCCCGTGATCTTGGGGCGCGATCCGCACGGCACGGCGATGACGCAAGCGCAGCCGCAGCAAGAGCGCGGGCCGACCGGCGCCGATGGCCAAGCCGAAGGCGAAGTGTCGGCGGAGGGCGGCGAGAAAAAGAAGAAGACCGGCGATTGGTCGCACCAACAGACCAACAAGGAAGAGCAGCGTCCCGGCACTCATCCCTACTTCAAGGAGGAGGGCCGCACGCTGATCGGCGACCAGCGCATGATGCCGCCGGGACGCCGCCCGCGCAGCAAGGCGCCGCTGATCGGGCTCGTCATCTTTTTGCTGCTCGTCGGCGGCGGCATCGGCGTCTACTTCGGCGTCTTCTACAACGCGGGTGACGGCGACGACGACGGCAGCGGCGTCGGCGGCAGCGGCACGGGCAGCGCGGCGGGCGCGGTCAAGGGCAGCGGCAAGGCCGGCAGCGCCCAGGGCAGCGCCGCCAAGGGCACGGCTGCCGGCAGCGCGGTGGAAGACAAAGACGCCGTGCGCATCACCAGCACACCCAGCGGTGCGATGGTGTTTCGCGCCGAGACGGGCGAGGAGCTGGGCAAGACGCCGATGTCGCTTTCTCGCAAGAAGCTCGGCGACGGGCGCATCGAGGTCTATCTCAAGGGCTACAAGACCCGGCGCGTCACCATCCGCCACGACGTGACGGCCAAAACGATCAAGCTCAAGAAGGGCAACGCCGGCCGCCGGCCGCGCAGGAAAGGCGGCAAGTCCGCCGCGCCACGCCGTCCCAAGAAGGGCGGCGGCAACGAAGACATCCTCGATCCCTTCAAGAAGAAATGACCCGAGGCCCGGCCCACGAGGTCGCACCCCAAGAGCTTGCCGAGATCGCACGCGGGCTGCGCGTGCTGCTGCTGCGCACGATCCACCACGCGCGCAGCGGTCACACGGGCAGCGCGATGTCGTGCATCGACATCCTGACCTGTCTGTACTTTCGCGAGATGCACCACACGCCCTACAACGCGGAGTGGCCGCAGCGCGACCGCATGGTGCTCAGCAAAGGGCACGCCTCGGCGGCGCTCTACGTCGCGCTGCACCAGGCGGGCTATGTCACGCGCGCCGAGCTGCGCCAGATGCGGCAGCTCGAGAGCATCCTGCAGGGAAACCCTGACTCGCGCCGCTGTCCCGGCGTCGAGGCGTCCACGGGATCGCTCGGGCAAGGCCTCAGCATCGGTCACGGCATGGCGCTGGCGCTGCGCGGCGGCGTCGACGGCGGCGAAGAGCCGCGCGTCTACGTCGTGCTCGGCGATGGCGAGCTGCAGGAGGGACAGATCTGGGAGGCGGCGATGAGCGCCGGGCATCGCGGCACCGCCAACCTCTGCGCCATCATCGACGCCAACGGGCTGCAGCTCGACGGCGCGGTGCGCGACATCAAGAACGTCGAGCCGCTCGCCGCCAAGCTCGAAGCCTTCGGCTGGCGCGCGCTCGACGTCAGCGGCCACGACTTCGCCGCGCTGTGTGGCGCGCTCGACGCTGCGCGTGGCGAGCGTGAGCGGCCGACGGCGATCATCGCGCGCACGGTAATGGGAAAAGGCGTCTCGTTCATGGAGAACGCCATCGGCTGGCATTCGCGCGCTCCCGATGCACATCAGCTCGCCGAAGCCCTCGCGGAGCTCGACAAGGCGAAACAGCCGGCGGGTGAGAGGGCTGGCACGCGATGAGCGAGCGGCTGCTCTCCACGCGCGAGGAGTACGGCCAGACGCTGGTGCGCCTCGGCGAGCGCAGCCGCGACATCGTCGTGCTCGACAGCGATCTGTCGAGCTCGACCTTCACGCACCTGTTCGCCGAGCGCTTCCCCGATCGCTTCTTCAACATGGGCATCAGCGAGCAGGACATGATCGGCACCGCCGCCGGCATGGCGCTCGCCGGCAAGATCCCGTTCGTCTCGAGCTTCGCGATCTTTGTCACCGGCCGCTGCTGGGAGCAGATCCGAAACGCGGTCGCCCTGCCCGGCTGCAACGTCAACATCGTCGCGACCCACGGCGGCGTCACGGTCGGCAAGGACGGCGCCATGCATCAAGCGCTCGAAGACATCGCCGTGATGCGCGCCATCCCGACGATGACGGTGCTGGTGCCGGGCGACGCCGTCGAGACACGCCAAGCGGTGGAAGCGGCTGCCTGGTACGACGGGCCGACATACATCCGCCTGACGCGCGAGAACCTGCCGCTGCTCTACAAGGATCCGGTGCCGTTTCGCATCGGCGTCGGGCGTACGGTGCTCGACGGCGACGACGTGACGATCTTCGCCATCGGGCTGATGCTGCACAAAGCGCTCGAGGCCGCCGAGCTCTTGGCGCGCGACGCGATCTCGACGCGCGTAGTCGACATGGCGACGGTCAAGCCCATCGACGAGCACCTCGTCGTGCGCTGCGTCGGCGAGACCGGCTGCGTGGTCACCGCCGAGGAGCACAACGTCATCGGCGGTCTCGGCGACGCCGTCGGCGAGGTGATGCTGCGGCGCTGCCCGGCGCCGATGGAGCGCGTCGCCGTGCGTGACACCTTCGGTCGCTCTGGACATCCGGCCGATCTCTTGCGCTACTTCGAGCTGACGCCAGAAGCTATCGCCGACGCCAGCCGGCGTGCCATCGCGCGCAAGGCGGCACGAGCGCCGCTCGAGGGAGAGTGAACGCGTGTACCAAGGCCTGAAGCTTTACTGCGGCAGCTCGATCCCCGAGCTGGCGCACAAGATCGCGCGCCGCCTCGACACCGAGATCGGCGACATCGACGTGCGCCGCTTTCCCGACGGCGAGGTCGACGTGCGGCTCAACGAGACGGTGCGTCAGAGCGACGTCTACCTGATGCAGTCGATGAGCTACAACGCCAACGACCACCTGATGGAAGTGCTGCTGATGGCCGACGCGTGCAAGCGCGCGTCAGCGGGCCGTGTCACGGCGGTGGTGCCGTACCTCGCCTACAGCCGCCAGGACCGGCTGATGAGCCCGCGCGTGCCGATCTCGGCCAAGGTGGTGGCCAAGATGCTCACCGCCGTCGGCATCGATCGCATCGTCAGCGTCGACATCCACGCCGGCCAGATCCAGGGCTTTTACGACATGCCCTTCGATCACCTGCGCGCCGGCAAGCTGCTCATCGCGCACCTGCGCAAGAGCGGCCTCGAAGACATCATCGTCGTCTCGCCCGACGCCGGCGGCGTGCACCTCGGCAGCCGCTTCGCCCACGGCCTCGGCTCGGCGATGGCGCTCATCGACCGGCGCGGCGTCAAGGCCAAGTCGATGCACCTCATCGGCGACGTGCGCGAAAAGCACTGCATCATCGTCGACGACATGGTCGACACGGGCGGCACGCTATGCGAGGCGGCCGACCTGCTCGTCACCAGCGGCGCGCGCAGCGTGCGTGCGACGGTCACGCACGGCGTGCTCAGCGGCTCGGCCGTCGACCGCATCAACCGCTCCAAGCTCGCGGAGCTTATCTGCACCGACACCGTGCCGCTGCCCACCGAAAAGCGCATCGAGAAGATCACGGTGGTCTCGGTGGAAGAGCTGCTCGCCAACACGATCCAGCACATCCACGAGGGACGCTCGATCAGCCCGCTGTTTTAGCGAATGACGCGCCGATAGTAGATGCGGCGGCGCCAGCTCGGCCGATAGGGTCGGTAGGACGAGTAGGGGGAGCGGCCGCTGCTGCTGGCGCTCGGCGAGGCCGAGACGATCACGCGGTAGCGCGAGCCCCAGGCCAGCACGAACGACGGCTCGGGGGTGCCGGGCTTGGGCAGATAGGCGAGGCGCTCGCCGTGCTCGACGAGCAGCATGTTGTGGAGGACGGAGAGCACGCGCAGCGGGCCGAGATTGTCATCGACCTGCACGGTGTAGGTGCCGGCGCGGCAGCCGAGGCGACGCGCCGAATCGGGTGCGAGCCGGACCAACGCGTGACCCTCGTCCCCGCTGCCGCGCAGGCCCACCACGCGCAGGCCGGGCACCGCGATCGGCTGCGGGCTGCGCCAGCTGTCGGTGCTGTGCGCCACGGTGACCGAGCCCACGCTCTCGTCGACGAAGTGCAAGCGCTGCTCGCGGCGCGTACGGTTGTGCTGTCGTTGCGCGGCGTTGCCGAGCAGCGCCTCGCAGCGGGTCTCCACGCTGGGGTGCGCGCTAGGGCGCGATGCCTTGCTGGTGCTGGCGGCGTGGCTCGAGGTCGGGACGGTGAGGGCTAGCAGCGCGATGGCCGCGACAGCGCCACGCGCGATCGAGCACGAGATGGGTCCCATAGGTCCGACCTGGCTGGGGTGATGTCTCTAGTACGTTCTTGTACTAGGGACACTCCCCGCCGGTCGGATGTTCCCTCTAACGACGAACGACTTAGGGGATCAGATCGGCGTCGGTGCGCACGTCGAGGGTGTAGGTCTTCTGGTAGGCGTTGACGATGCCGATGACCTGGCTGTAGTTGGTGCCGACCGAGGTCGCCGGCTTTCCGTCATCTTTGAGGCCGTCGTAGAAGAAGTCGCCGACCTGCGTGCAGGGCGGGCTCGTGCCGGTGCAGGCGTTGCCGTCGTCGCTGATCCAGAACCAGTCGTTGTTGGCCTGATCGACGTAGGCTTTGACCTGCACGGTCTGCACGCGCACCAGGTGGTTGGACCAGCTGTCGCCCGAGGCCGAGCTGGGCTGCAGGTCCTTGGTCTTGATGTCCACCGGCGACGCGTCACCGCCGCTGCCGGTCTTGACGATGCTCTTGACGTTGGCGATCTGGCGCTGGTCGCTGAAGACGTCGTACTTGCCGCTGACGGTGACCTTGTCGCCGACGACGAGCTTCACGCCGCCGTCGTCCTCGGGCACGGTGTTGCCGGTGAAGACGAACAGCGCCTCGTGCGGGTTTTTGCCCTGGCGCACGAAGAAGCCGTAGTTGGAGCGCGGGCGGATCGCGATCACCACCGCGTCTTTGATCGTGACGTCGTCGTTGAGCTTGGGCTGCTTGCCGAGGCTCGGGTCGTTGATCTCTTTGATCAGCAGGCTGCACACGGCGCCGGCTTCGGTGGGGCAGCCATCGCACGCGTCGCCGATGTTGTCGCCATCGCCGTCGGCCTGATCCTTGTTGGCTACGTTCGGACAGTTGTCCTGGTCGTTGGGCACGCCGTCGCCATCACGGTCGCTGGGATTGGGTCCCTTGCAGTTGGTGGCGTCCTTTTCGAGCGGACAGGGGTCACAGGCGTCGCCCACGCCGTCGCCGTCAGCGTCAGCCTGCTTGCCGTTGTCCATCGGACGCACCGGGTTGAAGACGCTCGGGCAGTTGTCGGTGCTGTCATCGACGCCGTCGCCGTCCTTGTCGGTCGCCGTCGGGCCGTCGTACTCGCCGGGCCGTGCCGGCACGCAGGACAGCTCGCCGGGCGGGGTTCCGCACTCGAAGAGCTTGTAGGCGTTGCTGCCCACGTCGGCAGTGAGCTTGGCGAGGTCTTTGCCGATCTGCTCGGCGACGCAGACGCGCTTTTGCGACGAGCAGACGTCGACGCTGTCGCAGGAGCCCTTGCCCAGATCCTCGAGCAGCTTGGCGTCGCCGTAGATCGCGGTGCCGCCGCGCATGACCAGCACGACGTCGGCCGACTCGGCGGCGATGACGGCGCGGTGGTGCTTGTTGGTGGCGCCGTTGAAGATCGCGATGTCGGCGGCCAGGCCCGCGGCGAGCCGGCCGATGCGCTGCTCGAGACGCAGCGTGATCGCGGCGTTGACCGTCGACATACGCCACAGGTCGAGGTCGTTGAGCCCGCCGGCGAGATGCGTCTTGTTGAAGTAGTCGGCGCACTTGAGCTCGCGCAACAGGTTCATCGAGCCGGAGTACATCCAGTCCGTTCCGAGGCCGACGACGACGCCGGCGCGCTTCATCTGCAGCACGTCGGCGGTCATGCCGTAGAGGCTGATGTTGGAGCGCGGATTCCAGATCATCGCCGTGCCCTCGCTCGCCATCAGCGCGATGTCGCCAGCGGTGAGCGCCATCGCGTGCACGAACGCAGCGTTGGGAAGCAGGCCGTAGACGCCGCCCGGCGAGCCGCTGAGGCAGCGGAACTCGTTGGCGGCCTGATCGTTGGTGCCCTCGGCGACGTGCGGCACCCAGGCATGCTCGGTCTTGGCGCGGTCGATGTTGGGGTAACCGGTATAAGTGCAGTCGGTGCGCACCGCGCCCTGGAAGTCGTCGAAGATGAACGTCGGGTTCCAGGTCTGCTTCTCGGTCAGACCCTCGCGATTCTCGTTGATGTCAGGGTTGCGCAAAAGGCCCGCGGCGCCTTCCACGCCGGCGATGCTGGTCGCGCCACCCATCAGCATGCGCAGCTCGCCCCACCAGTAGACGTCGTCGGTGTTGCCCGAGGCGGCTTTGCTCGAGCCGGTGGAGATGCTCGGCTTGTTGTTGGCGCCGCGGCGCCACTCCTGGCGGTGGTCGTAGATCACGCCCGCCTTGGGCGCTTTGGGCGACGCGAGCGCGGCCGAGAGGTGATCGTGCGGGTTGATCAAGCCGGCCGAGATGACGCCGTCCTTGCAGGAGACGACCTTGGCGGAGGCGAAGTCGGCCTCGCCGCTGCAATCGCAAGCGGCGCAGACGATGCCCTCGTCCTTGATCAGCAGGTGGCCATTCTCGAGCACCTTGCCGTCGGCGAGCAGCAGCGTGCCGCGGAAGAGCACCACGCCGGCGGCGCTGCCCTGCGCGGTGACCTCGCAGGTGCCGGCCGAGGCAGCGGGGATCGGGTCGTTGGCGCAAACCTCGACCGTCGGGCCGCTGTCGCCGCCACCGCCGTCGCCGCCGTCACCGGTGCCGACACCTTCGCCGGAGCCGTCGCGCGCTCCGTCGGGCCCGGCGTCCGAGCCGCCGCTGCTGTCGCCGCATCCAGTGATAAAGACCAGGGAAAGTACACTAAGCAGGACGGCTAGTCGGCGCACGCGAGGACCTCCGCGAAGGCTAGTGAGACATGGTCAAGATGACCCGAGGGCTAGACGGGCGCCAGCCTAGACGCCCGAGGCCGCGATCGCAACGGCTACTCCCAACGACCCGAAATTGTCACGAGTTCGAGGAGATAAGGGCACTCAAGGCGCCAGCATGGCGGCGACGCGCGGGTAGTCCGAGGAGCGCAGCGTCGCGGCGCGCACGCAGCGCACGCGCTGGTCGGCGCCGACGAAGAAATGCACGGGGAGACTGGCTCCGGCAGCGAGGCCGTACTTGCCGAGCCACGCGGCGAGCGCCTTGGCGTCCGCATCGGCGAGGCGTGGGCCGCGCGGCGTCTTGGGGCGACGCTTGTAGAAGGCGCGCAGCGCGTCGGCGTCGGCGTCGGCCGAGAGCATCACGAAGCGCACGCCCGCGAGGCGCGCCGGCCAGCGCGACAGCAGCGGCAGCTCGGCGACGCAGGGCTTGCACCAGGTGGCCCATACGTTGACCCACAGGCGCTTGCCCCCGCCGAGCTCGGGCGCAGCTGCGCCGGCGAGCTTCGGCAGCTCGAAGCGCGGACCCTTGCCCGCCGCGTGGGTCACGTCACAGAAGCCGGCGGCGATCTTGGCGCGTTTGGCCGCGCTGCTTTCGCCCGCGGCGCCGCTGGCAGCGTTGACGCGGCCCGGCACTGAGGTCGACTCCTGCGGGCAGCCCGCGCAAAGCGCAGCGAGCGCGAAGAGCACGAGCGCGGCGCGCGCGTTCGGGACGCGAGCGCTCACAGCCGGCAGTCGATCCAGGCGATGAACGCGCTGCGGTTGAGCTTGGTGCGATCGCACTTGTCGCTCGCGCTGCGGCGCCAGTCGCAGAACTTCTGCTCGAGCTGCGCGAACTCGGCGCCGAGCCAGAGCAGGCCCACCTGCTGCTCGAGATCAGGATCCGAAAAGCGCTGGCGCAAGTGCGTCATCACCGCCTCGGCGCGCTTGCGCGACAGCAGGCGATTGAAGCGCAGCTGTCCATCGGGCGACGCGCGGCCGACCACGAAGAAGTAACTCGCCCCCTTGCGCTCGGCGAAGACCTTGTCGACCAGCGCCGTGTCAGCGGCGTCGAGGTCGTGCTTGCCGCGCGCGAACTCGACGATGGCGCCGCGATCTTTCATCGGCGTGAACAGCGCGTTGAAGTCGCCGCCGCTGAGCGTGGCGACGGTCTTGGCCTGCAGCGGCTGGCAGCCGCGCCCACCGCTGACGAGGCCGCAGCTTTGCAGCACGCGACGCAGCGTCCGCTTGAGCGCCGGCGAGCAGTAGCCCTTGTCCGAAGGCGCCGCCAGCGGCGCGCTCGCCGCGGGTTTGTCCTTCTGCGCCGACAGCCGGCTCGCGGCGCCGCGCACCCAGACGAGCGTCAGCAGCGTGGGCAGCAGCACGCACACGCCGAGCGTTCCGAAGCGGATGCCGCGCGTCATCGAGCGCCTCCTCGCTCGCGCCGCTTCAGCATGCGCGACAGCGTGTAGTCGAGCCCGATGTCGAGGTCCTCGTTGCAGACCTGTACGCCGCCGACATAGAGCTGCGGCGTCAGCACCGGCAGGTGGTTCTTGACCGCCCAGCGCAGCGCGCGATTGAGTCGAGCGCGCGCTTTCGGTGTGCCGACGCAGCGCGCGACGCGCGGGAAGCGCTGCGCCACCATGCGCTTGGCGGCGTCCTTGTCGGCGCGCGTGGCGTCCATGATCGCCTTCTGGTTGGCGAAGGCCCACTGGATGACGTCGGCCGCGGGCGCGCCATCGCCGGCGCACAGCACGGCCTCGCTGATCGCGCAGGCGCCCGGATGCAGCGTGCGCTCGACCATCCAGTTGCAGCCCGACTCGAGCGGGAAGAGCAGCACGCGCCGCGCTAGCCGCTGCTCGAAGCCCGTAGCGCGCAGGCGCTGCTCGAAGGCGGCGCAGGCCGGACAGAGCGGATCGAGCACCTCGATGGCCGAGCGCGCGTCGGCGCCGAGCCCGTCACGTGGCAGCGAGACGAGCACGCGCTGCTTGTCGCCTGCGCTCTCGAGCTGACCACAGCCAGCAGCGAAGCGAGACTGGTCGGGCGACCCGGCGATATAGGTGACGACTACGAGCAGCACCGAGGCGACGGCGATGCCCGTCATGCCGGCGAGGTAGCCGACGCTGGCCGGCTCCGCCGCGGGCTGCTGGTGCTGCTGCTGCGGCGGCGTACGCGGCACCTGCGGCAGCGGATCCGTCGGGGCCAGCGCGGGGTCGCTCGGATCTCGCGCGTCGCCAGACAGCTCGCCGACCCACGCCGGCTCGTGGCCGATGGCCGTCGTGTCTTTCGCCGGCGCGGCGCTCTTGGCGGCCGCTGCCGGCGCGATCGGCGCCTGCGCTGCAACGGGCGCGACGGGCGCACGGCGCGCGCGCAGCCACAACATCAGCGCGCCGGCAAAGCACAGCCCGCTCGCCAGGTAGATGCCGATGCAGACCGTACAGGCTGACCCCAGCGAGAAGATCGAGATGCTGCCCATCACCAGCGAGGCGAGCAACGGAACCGCCGCGGCGATCATCAGCAGCAGCATGCTGCGCGCGTCGTGGTCGCGCCGCGAGACCCACGTCTCCACCACGGCGAACGCGAGGAACGCGAAGAGCGCCATCGCCGGCAACGCCACCGGCACGCCGCCCCACACCGCGCCGCGAAACAGCGACGAGTAGCTGCTCATCATCGCCACCTTGCAGCCGCTGGCGACGTTTGGACCGCTAGCGCCGAAGCCGCAGTGCAGCGCGTGCACCTGGCGGTCGAGGTGCTTGGCGAAGTCGTAGGACGACAGCGCGGCCAGCACCGTGCCGAGCAGCGCCCCAGCGAGGGCGAGGATGTGAGGCAGGCGTCGCATGGCGAGTCGAACAGCCTAGCTCATGTTGCCTATCAGCGCAGCGGCCGAAGCTCTACCAGCAGCACGTCAGGCCTCGCAAATGTGCGAAATGGAACGTCGATCGAGCCGACCCCGCGGCTCACCACCAGCGGTCCCCAGCGCGTCTCGTAGCGTCCGGCGAGATAGCCGAGCTGCGTCGGCATCAACAGCGGCCGGCCGTTGGGCAGACACACGTGGCCGCCGTGGGTGTGCCCGGCGAGCGACAGCGCCGCGCGGCGCGTGCCGAGCTCGACGATGGCATCGGGGTTGTGCGTCATGAACAACAGCGGCGCGTCGGCCGGCACGTCGCGCAGCGCCGCTGCGCCATCGGGCTCGCCGAAGGCGTAGTCATCGACGGCCGCCACGTGCAGCCCTTCGATCACCCGCGAGGCGTTGCACAGCTCGACGGCGCCCTCCTCGACAAGCACCGACATCACCGGCGTGCGCTTGGCGTAGCAGTCGTGGTTGCCGTAGATCGCGAGCGTGGCGAGGCTGCCCGCGCAGCGCCGCACGAGCGGCCGCAGCCGCTCTACCGCGTGCGCGTCGTAGTAGACGTAGTCGCCGCCGAGCAGCAGCACGTGCGGCTCGAAGGCGGCGGCGGCCCGCGCGGCCTGCTCGATGATCACGTCGCCGGTGGTGGGCCCGGCGTGAAGGTCGCTCATCCAGACCAGGCGCAGCGCGCGCGAGAGGCCCGCCACGTCGACTTGCACGTGGATAGGCTGCAGAGGCTGCAGCCGCGACTGCGCGTCGTTGATCGCCTGCGCCCACGGCAGCCGCGGGTTGCTGTGCAGCGGATCGAGCAGCACCAGCCGCGCCTTGCGGATCAGCGGCTTGAGGCCAACGTTGTCGAAGGCGAGCCGCGACTTTCGGCGGCGATCAGGCAAGCCAGTCGCGGGGGCTCGCCAGCACGGCGAGCAGTCGCGCCTCGTCGCTGTCCGGTGGCGGCTGGTGATCGTACTCCCAGCGCGCGGTCAGCGGCAGCGACATGAGGATGCTCTCGGTGCGCCCCTTGGTCTTGAGACCGAACGTCGTGCCGCGATCGTAGACGAGGTTGAACTCGACGTAGCGCCCGCGGCGCAGCTGCTGCCAGCGCTTGTGGCGCGGCTCGAAGGGCGCCTCCTTGCGGCGCTCGACGATCGGCGCGTAGGCCGGCACGAACGCGGCGGCGCAGGCGCTGCTGAAACCGAACAGCGCCTCGGGATCGCCGTCACCGAGGTTGTCGAAGAAGATGCCGCCAACGCCGCGTGCCTCGCCGCGGTGCGCGATGTGGAAGTACTCGTCGCACCACACCTTGAAGCGAGGGTAGTAGTCGGGGTCGAAGCGGTCGCAGGCCTCGCGATGCACCTGGTGAAAGTGGCGCGCGTCTTCTTCGAAGAGATAGCTCGGCGTGAGGTCAGCGCCGCCGCCGAACCACCAGACCTTCTCGCCGCTGGGCTTTTCGAGCTCGAAGTAGCGGTAGTTGCAGTGCACCGTCGGCACCATCGGGCTGTGCGCGTGGATCACGACGCTGACGCCGGCGGCGAAGAACGGCAGCTGCCCGCTGGCGTCGTCGCCGAGACGATCGCCGCCGCCCATCGACCGCACGGCCGCGGCGGGCAGCTCGCCAAACACAGACGAGAAGTTGACGCCCGCCTTCTCGAAAACAGCGCCTTCCTGCAGCACGCGGCTCTCGCCGCCGCCGCCGCCGTCACGCTGCCAGCCATCGCGTCGAAACCGCGCCGTCGGCTCGAAGGCCTCGATGCCGGCGCAGATCGCATCTTGAGCCTCGCGCACCATGCGCTCGAAACGCTCGCGCATGTCGGCGGGAGGAGGCGCTTGCTTGCTCGGCGATGCCGTCATGGTGGCGAGCCTAACCGGGCGATGGCGAAAGCTGAAGGACCGCCGGCCCGCAGATTGCGAAGGCTAGAGCAACTTGCCTGCCTCGTGCTTGCAGCAAGGGGAAGAACGGCAGGTTTTACACGGGGATGCTCGCACGCGACCGCGCTGGCTGGTCGCGTGTGGGTCGAAAGGATTCATCGAAAGGGAATCCGTCTCGAGCATGGGGTCAGCAGGTACCGCTCTGCAAAGCGCGAGAAACGCGCGCAACACAATGCGACGGAGGCAGCTATGAGGGGAGCAACTGAATACGACGCCATCGTGATCGGGTCGGGCATGGGCGGGCTGACGACAGCGGCCGCTCTGTCCCGCATGGAGCGCAAGGTGCTGCTTCTCGAGCAAGCGCAACAGATCGGAGGACTGACCCACACGTTCTCGCGAGAAGGCTTCAGCTGGGATGTCGGGCTGCACTACTGTGGCTCCTTCGGGCGTGATCAACCGGCCGGTAAGATGCTCGATTGGCTAAGTGGCGGGGCCATCGAGTTCCGCTCGGTTGGCACCGTCTACGACACGCTGCACTTTCCCGACGGATTCGAGCTTGCCGTCGGGCGCCCAGCCGATGCGTTCAAGATGGAGCTCAAAGAGCGGTTTCCCGGCCACAAGGGCGAAATCGATGCCTACTTCGAGGCATTGCAGTCGGGCGACAACGCCTTGAGGCTCACCACCGCCGAGCGCTCGATGCCCGAGCCGTTCCGTTCAGCGCATCGCTGGTGGAACAAGAAGAAGATCCAACGTTGGTGCAATCGCACTACCGGCGACGTCATCGCCGACATCATCAGCGAGCCCAAGCTCGCCGCCGTGCTGTCGGCGCAGTGGGGAACCTTTGGTGGCATACCTGACCGGGCGAGCTTTGCCATTCACGCCACGGTCATGAACCACTATCTGGATGGCGCGGGCTACCCGGCCGGCGGGGCATCGGCCATCGCGGGCGGCCTGGTGCCGGTGATCGAAGCGGCGGGGGGCTGCGCGCGTGCGGCCACGCCGGTCGAGGCGCTGCTGATCGAAGATGGTGCGGCGGTCGGTGTGCGTACGAGCCTTGGCGACGAGATCAGAGCGCCGGTCGTCGTCTCAGCGATCGGCGCCGGCGAAACCGTCAAGCGACTGTTGCCGGACAACGCGCGCCAACAGCCGTGGGCTGTGGAGATTTCGCGGCTCGAGCCCTCGGTTTGCCACTTCGAGGTCTACTTGGGCTTCGAAGGAGACATCGCGCGGCACGGCGCGACGCGCTCCGGCCACTGGTTCCACGAGAGCTGGGATACCAACGAGGGGCTGTGGAGGGATCTCGACGGACCGATTCCAAGCGTGTACGCATCGTTCCCGTCGCTCAAAGACGAGACACATGATCCGGGACCGCGGAACCGTCACACGGGCCAGTTCATGGTGCTTGCCGACTGGTCTGGTGTCGCCGAGCTCGCCGAAGGACGTGCCGACGTGCGGTCCGACGAGTGGAAGGCGTTCAAGAAGAACATCCAGAGTCGCATGATGGCGTACTACACGAAGAAGTTTCCGGCGTTGGCGCCGCTGGTCGTCTACCAGGAGCTCGGCACGCCACTCGCGACGGCGAGGTTCACTGCGCACGAGAAGGGCGGCTTCTATGGGCTCGAGACGACACCGCGACGGGTGCTGTCGGAGGCCCTCAGTCCGCGTACGCCCATCCGGGGGCTCTATCTATCGGGACAGGACGTGATGTTGCCGGGCATCGCTGGTGCGCTTTGGGGCGGCATGCTGAGCGCGGCAGCGATAGATCCACGCGTGTACAAGACGTTGATGTCCGCCTAGCCGGTACGCCGCACTGCTGCGCTAGAAGTAGAAGTCCTGCTGCAGCTGAACGATGGTGGCCTTCTTGACGAAGAGACGCTTGGAGCGCTTGGCGCGCTGGACCTGCAGCACCAGCGAGCCGCGCGCGTCACGCAGCACGCCACGGATCTTGACCACGTCGCCGATGGTGCGCACCCACAGCTTGTTGCCGACCTTGATCAACACGTCGCCGTCGAGCACGCCCAGCCGCGACCAGATGCTGTCGGCGCGCGGCGAGTTGATGGCGTAGCCGATGATCTTGCCTTTGACGCGCA
Source organism: Myxococcales bacterium (assembly GCA_020431405.1). Taxonomy (GTDB): domain Bacteria; phylum Myxococcota_A; class Polyangia; genus JAGQIK01. The sequence goes on along the minus strand of JAGQIK010000162.1, from coordinate 8,782 downwards.
CGGGCTTGATCGTCGCCGAGCTGAGCAGCGCGGCGTAGCGACGCCGACTGCCCGAGATACCGATACCGCCGCCGCGCACGGAGCCGCCGCCGCCGATACGTCCGCCGATGAGACCACCACCGCCGATGTTGCGACCCATGCCGCCGCCGCTGCCGAAGAGGCTGCCGCGGGGCTTGGGGGCGAACGGATTGGTGAGGCCGTACTTGCCGCCACCGTATCGACTGCCGTAGCGGCCGTAGCGGTAGGTCAGCTGTGTGGGCGAGACGAGGTCACGCACGTAGGTGTCGAAGCGGCCGTCTACGACGAGCTGCTCGGTGCCGCGCCTGAGCGTCGCCTTGAAAGTGCCGGTGACGCGGCCGCCGCGCTTGCGCTCGAAGGCGGCGAAGGTGATCTGCCCGCTGGCGCTACTAAACTCGGCATAGCGGCCGTAGGTGCCAGCTTTGATCGTGAGCGTGGCGTCGGTGCCGAAGCTGACCGTCTTGCTGCCGCTCGCCGGCGGCTTGAAGGCGAGGTTGACCTTGACGCGGTGCGAGCTGTAGGCGCCGAAGGTCGTGCTGCGGCGATAGCCGTACGGGTAGTACTCGCAGAAGTTGACCATCGTCGCCTCGCCGTGCGACGGGGCCACGACGCCGAAGCGCGCGCAGGTCGGACGGGCGACCTGCGGCATCTGGCCGGCGGCGGGGCCGGCGAAACGCAGCTCGAGGTGCGGCTTGAACGACTTGTCGAGCGACGCGACAACCTTGCCGATGGACGGCGACCAGCGGCGAAACTCGCGCTTGCAGACCTGGCGATCGGCCGGCTTCGTCAGCTGGTCGCACTCGCCGGCGTCCTTGTGCAGGATCGCCTTGCAGCGCACCTCGTCCTTCTCCTTCTTGCTCCCGCGACACAGCGACGGATCGCGGCTCGCCATCGCCAGACAGTAGCCGTCGCGACCGCGCCGACGCGGGTAGCTCAGCGGGCAGTCTTCGGGGCGCTTGGTGTAGATGGCGTAGATCAAGGCGCAGCTGTTGCGCAGCGAGTAGCTCACCACGCGCTGGCAGGCGGTGACGTCGTTTTTGGAGAGCGCCTCGCGCGTGCGGCACAGCGCGTCGGGGATGTTGTAGTAGGACAGCATGTCCATGCCGAGATCGGGCGGCAGGCTCGCCTGCAGCCCATCGAGACAGGACTGGTAGCCGCGGAAGGCCTTGACCACCTCGGCGAGCGAAGCGCCGGGCGCGAGGCGCTCGACAGGCCCTGCCCCCTTGCCACCAGCGCCCGCCTTGGCCGCCTTCTTCGTCTTGAGGCCGAGCAGCGCGGCCCAGCCGCCCTTCTTGCCGCTGCCGCTGCCGCTACCGCTGCCGCTGCCGGCGCTGCCGGCGCTGCCCGAGCCCGAGCCGGGATCGTCGCCGTCGCCGTCGTCCTTCTTGTTGCAGCCAGAAAGCGCCAGCGACAGCGCGGTCGCCAACACAAACACGCCTGATAGCACACGTTTCGCGTTCATCGGCCCAAGTATACGGTATGGCTGCGCGATGCTTCCGCGCCTCGGCGCTCTCGCTGCAACCCCGCCTCCGCGGCGGCTACTTGGGCGCCAGCGCCGCGCGCAGGCGCAACATCGCGCTGGTCGAGCAGATGCCGTTCCACTGCCAGATCTCGTGGCCAGCACGCTCTACGCGCACGCTGATGGTTCGGCCGCGACACTTGACCACCGTCTCGAGCGGCGTGGTGCCGCGCAGCGCGCTGCCGATGTAGACCTTGGCGCCCGTTGGCGAGGACTCGACGCGCACTGTGCGCGCGCGCCAATCGTCATAGGTCTCGCCGCCCGACAAGCGCTTGGTCGCGTTGACGTAGGCCGGACCGAACGTCAGACCGGCGGCGAGCAACAGCGAGACCCCGAAGATCAGGCGCAGCCAGCGCTCGGCCGCCGTGCGCGGGCGCACCTGAGACGGCTTGTGCACCAGCGGCGCGACCTCGCTCTCGCCGCTGGCCAGCGCCTCGACGTGAAAGACGCCTGATGGCTCGTCGGCGAGCGGCAAGCGCAGCTCGCCGGTATCGCCCCAGCTCGGACGCAGCGGCTCCTTGAGACGCTCCACGGTCGCCGTCGAGCGCCGCTTGCGCTTGGGCTCGATCTCGATGCGCTCCTCGGAGCGCACGCCGCGGCGGCGGTCCGCTTCACGCCGCTCTTCCTCGCGCCGCTCGGCCTCGCGCCGCTCCGCCTCGCGGCGGTCGTCGCCGCTGCGATATCGGTCGCGCCCGCTCACGCGCGCTGCTCCCGCAGCTGCTCGACGAGCGCGAGCGCCTCGGCGGCGCTGGTCTCGCCGGCGTCGAGCGCGTCGCGCAGCGAGCCCTCGAGCGTCGGGTGCGCGCTGACCTTGTCGAGGTCTGCGCCGCCGTCGATCTGCACCAGCTCGTAGAGCGGCATGCGTCCGACATAGCCCGTTCGCCGGCACGAGCGACAGCCGGCGCCAACCTTGGGATCGACGCTGACGCCGAGGCTGACGCCGCCTTTGGCGAGCAGCTCGCGCTCGCGCTCGCCCAGCTCGCTCGCTTCAGCGCAGCTCGCGCAGACGCGGCGCACGAGGCGCTGGCCGACCACCGTCGTCGCCGGCAGCGCGCCGGACGCCTCTCGCAGCCACGACAGCGCGTCACGCCAGCGTCCCTCGTTGATCGTCAGCACCACCAGCCGCTCGCGAGAGGCTTCTACGGCGATGCGCGCCGTCTCGCGGTCGTCGACCTGGCGCACGATCAGCACACCGTGCCCGCGCGCGACCAGCGACTCGAGCACGCGCGCGCCCGAGATCCCCTCGCGCACCTCGGTCTGATGTACGAAGGGCAGATCGTGGCGCACGGGCGCCTCGACGGAGGCGATGAGCCCGGGCTCTTTGCGGTAGCGGTCGATGTAGTGGGCCGCGGCGTAGACGGTGGTCGTGACGCCCTGCCCGCGCGGCCCCACGATGGCCACGAGGCCGCTTCGCTGCTCGAGCGCGCGCGCGAACGACTGCAGCACCTGCGTCGGCATCTGCAGCTCTTCGAGCGTCAGCGCGATCGCCATGTGGCTCATGACCTGCAGCCGCACGCGCGTGCCAGCCGCCGCCTGCGCGATGACCACGCGCATCGACTCCGACGACTGCTGCTGTCTGAGCTCGAGCGAGCCTTCGCCAAACTCGCCATCGATGCCCGCGATGGCGCGCAGCTCGTCGAGCACGAGCGCCATCAGCGACGACGACATCGTCGCCACGCGCACGCGCGTCATGGCCATGCGCAGCGAGATCGTCGCGTCGTCTTTGCCGTCGCCGGGTTCGCCGTCGATCAGCAGCTCGGACGCCGCGAGGTCCACCGGCAGGCCGAGCATCGCGTCGACCGTCTCGCCGATGCGCGGGCGGCCACCGAGATATGGCTCGAGCGCGGCGCGCGCCTCGCGCACGAGCTGATCGGTGCTAAAGGCGCCGGCCTGGCGAGACGGCACAGCGCCGCTCTGCAGGTCACGGTTCCAGACGAACCCGGCGCGCAGACGCGCGAAGAACAAGGCGACTGCGCTCAGCGCGGCCAGCCCGCAGAACCCGATCAGCACGAGATTGCCGCTGAAGCGGTGCTTGGCGTACCAGAGGAACAGCGCGCCGAACTCCGAGACGTTGGCCGCATCGGAGCTGAGCAGCAGCGCGACGACGCCCACGCCGGCGGCGAGCAACGCGAGCACGATGGTCGCTCGAGCCGCGCGCTCGATCGTGGGTACAGCGATGGCCACGGCCCGGATTCTCGACCTGCTAGCGCGTCAGGTCAATGATTCGCCCGCGCGGCGACGGGTGCACGGCGTGGCGAGACCAATCGTTCGATCACGTAGAACAGCAGCGCGCCGACAGTCACGCCCACCGCGTTGTAGAGCATGTCCTTGCCGCTGAAGCGGTTGCGCGGTTGGCCCGCGTCGTAGATCTCTTTGGCGAGGCCCGGCATCAGCGCCAGGCCGGCGGCGAGCGCGAGCCGCAGCAGCGGCGTGTCGCGGCTGCCGAGCAGCCACAGACCGGCGTAGGCGCCGGCCCCGAGCCCCGTGCTGACGCCGAAGTGCTTGGCCTTGTCGACGCCGAGCCAGGGATCGTCATCGGCGGCGCGTGCTGCTGGCGCCCGAGGCACGAGCACCAGCAGCAGCGCGAGCGCACCTAGGCCAGCTCTGGCCAAACGATGTCCATCGCGCTCGTGTCGCCCGAGGTCACCGAACGCGCCTTCGCTTCGAGCTGCGGCAGCTCGTTGGCGAAGAAGAAGCGCGCCGTCTTGATCTTGCTGTCGTAGAAGCGCACCTCGGCGTCCGTGCGGGCTGCCGCGAGCAACGCCTTGGCGTCGGCGGGATCGACGCCGGCCTTCTCGAGCGCCGTGTCAGCGATCAGCGCCTGCTCGAGCAGGAACGAAGCCATCAGCATGTCGCCGCAAAGGCCGAGATACTGCGTGGCGCCGAGCATCGGCGCGAGCATGTTGCCGCCCGCCGCCGCAGCGCCGAGGCCCTTGCTGACCTCACCCCAGCGCGCCAGCGCGACGCCCAGCGCCTTGCCGAGCTCGCCGAAGCGCGGGTGCCCGGCCGCCTTCTCGGCGACCTTGCTGACCATCTTGCCGACGGCCTTGGCGTTGCCGCCGCCCCGACCGCCGAGCTTGCGGCCAACCAGATCGAGCGCCTGGATGCCGTTGGTTCCTTCGTACAGCGAGGCGATCTTGCTGTCGCGCATGTACTGCTCGGCCGGGTAGTCCTTCAGATAGCCGTAGCCGCCGAAGCACTGCAGCGCCCACTCGGTGACGCGAAAGCCCATGTCCGTGCAGTAGGCCTTGCAGATCGGCGTCAGGAAATCGAGCACCGCACTCCACGGCTCGCGCTCTTGCTCGTCCTTCGCCGCCTGCTCGCGATCGAACGCATAGCTGGTGTACATCAGCATCGAGCGCATGCCTTCGCAGTACGCCTTCTGCCGCATCAGCATCATGCGCACGTCGGGGTGGTTGATGATCGCGGTGCGCGGTGCGTCGGCGTTCTTGAAGTCCTTGATGTGCGAGCCCTGTAGACGCTCCTGCGCGTAGCGCAATGCCTCGAGCATCGCGGCGCTGGCCAGCGCGGCGCCCTGCATGCCGACGTTGATGCGCGCCTCGTTCATCATCTGGAACATCGCGGCCATGCCGCGGTTCTCGTCGCCGAGCAGCCAACCTTTGCACGGCCCATTGGCGCCGAAGGTCATCGTGCAGGTGGGCGAGGCGTTGATGCCCATCTTGTGCTCGATGCCGGCGCAGACGACGTTGTTGAACTCGCCGGGCTTGCCGTTAGCGTCGGGCAGGAACTTGGGCACGCAGAACAACGAGAGGCCCTTGGTGCCGGCGGGCGCGCCTTCGACGCGCGCGAGCACGCAGTGCACGATGTTCTCGGTGAGGTCATGCTCGCCGAAAGTGATGAAGATCTTCTCGCCCTCGATGAGGTAGTGGTCGTCGACCTTGGTCGCCTTGGTCTTCGACGCGCCCACGTCCGAGCCGGCGCCCGACTCGGTGAGACACATCGTGCCGCTCCAGACCCCGGTGTACATCTTCTCGCAGTAGGTCTTGCGCAGGGCCTCGGTGCCAAAGACCTCGATCAGGTGGCCCGAGCTCGGCGTGAGCAGCAGGCCGAGGTTGAGCGAGATGTTGGCGCCGAAGAACATGTCGTCGACGGCCTTGCGCAGCACGTCCGGCGCGCCCTGCCCGCCGTACTTGGGATTCATCGCGAGCCCGAGCCAGCCGCCGTCGATGAACGCCTTCCACGGCTCGCGCATGACCTTCGGCACGGTGACCTTGCCATCTTCGATGGTGCAGCCCTCGCGATCGGCGGGCTCGTTGGATGGCGCAAAGACCTCGCGCGCCAGCTTGTAGCCCTCGTCGACGATCATCGCGATGTCGTCGCGCGAAAAGTCGTTGAAGCGCTCTGTGGTGATCAGCCCGTCGATGTCGAGCTGCTCGAAGAGCACGAACTTGATGTCGCGAACGTCTGCGGCGTACTGAGCCATCTGTGGGGCCTCCTAGTTGTCCAACAGGACGCGTTCCACGCGCTCGAGAGCCCAATCGAGCTCATCGCGCGTGACGACGAGCGGTGGCGCCAGGCGGATCACCGTCTCGTGTGTTTCTTTGCACAGAAGGCCGTCGAGCATCAGCGCCTCGCAAAAACGGCGCGCGCCGCCGGCGCTCTCGTGCAGGTCGATGCCGATCAACAGGCCGCGACCGCGCACTTCGCGCACGTGTTTGCTGTCGACGGCGCGCAGCCGCTCGAGCACGTAGGCGCCCATCTCGGCGGCGCGCTCGGCGAGGTTCTCGTCGACGAGCACGTCGAGCGCGGCGCAGGCGACGGCCGCACCGAGCGGGTTGCCGCCGAAGGTCGAGCCGTGATCGCCGGGGTGCAGCACGCCCATCAGCTCTTCGCTGGCAGCGACCGCAGAGACCGGATAGACGCCGCCCGAGAGGGCCTTGCCCATGATGATCGCGTCGGGCTTCACGCCCTCGTGCTCGCAGCAGAACATCTTGCCCGTGCGACCGAAGCCGGTCTGCACTTCGTCGAGCAGCAGCATCACACCGCGCTGCTTGCAGATCTCGGCCGCCTTCTGCAGATAGCCCTCGGGCGGGATGTTGATGCCCGCCTCGCCTTGGATCGGCTCGACGAGAAATCCCACGGTGTTGTCGGTGATCGCGGCGGCGAACGCGTCGGCGTCGCCGTAAGGCACGATGCGAAAGCCCGTGTTGAGCGGGCCAAAACCGCGACGGTATTGCTCCTCGGTGGAGCACGAGATGATCGCGATGGTGCGTCCGTGGAAGTTGTTGCTGCAGGCGATGATCTCCTGCTTTCCGTCCTCGACGCCCTTGTGCTCGACGCCCCACTTGCGAGCGATCTTGATGGCGCTCTCGACCGCCTCGGCGCCGCTGTTCATCGGCAGCACGCGCGGCAGGCCGGTCAGCTTGACCAGCCGCTCGTAGAGCCCGGCGAGCTTGTCGTTGCGAAACGCGCGCGAGGTGAGCGTGATGCGCTGGGCCTGCTCGACAAGCGCCGCGATGATGCGCGGGTGTCGGTGGCCCTGGCTGAGCGCCGAGTAGGCGCTGAGCATGTCCATGTACTTGGTGCCGTTGACGTCCCAGACCCAGACGCCTTCGCCCCGTTCGAGCACCACGGGCAGCGGCTTGTAGTTGTGCGCGCCGTAGGCATCGGACTTGGCGATGATGTCGCGCGCCACGTCGCTGGTGGCCTGCGCGGTCGCCTCGCTCTGACCCATATACCCTCCGTTAGGACAGTGCTTTTCGGAATCCCTGGGGTTCTAGCAGTCCTCCGGGGAAGTTCCAAGCGCTGCCGCTGGCTCCCACAGCAGGCGCCCCATCTGCGCCAGCTCGTCGAGGCCGCGAAGGGCGCGCGGCTGGCTCTCGACCACGCGTAGCGGCACGTCGCCGACAGCCTCGCGCAGCCGCGCCAGCTGCGAGATGTGAATCTCGCGCCGCCGCTCGCAGTGCACGCAGTGATCGCTCTCGGGCTGCAGCTGATTGACCACCACGGTGCCGACGGGCATGCCGTGGCCGGAGAGCATCTGCATCGTGCGCGTCGTCTCGAGCACGCTCATCTCTTCGGGGATCGAAACGAGGATGATCTGAGCTTGGTCGGCGTCGGTGAGCTGATCGCGCAGCACGCGGATGCGCTCGCGGCTGCCGGTGAGATCCTGCTCGAGCGCCGCGGCGTCGGGCGCGCCGCCGGGAAGCAGGCGGCGCAACAGACGGCCAGCCCGTGCGATGCGCGTGCGTAGCGACAGCAGCGTGCCGAGCCAGCCGTCGAGCAGCTCGGGCACCATCAGCAGTCGCAGCGTGTGCCCCGTCGGCGCCGTGTCGACCACGACCACGTCGTGCTGAGCGCTCTCGAGCACCTGCAGCAGCACCTCGATGGCGCCGAACTCGTCGACGCCTGGCGTCTCGCTGGCGAGCTGCATCATCTTGCCCATCGCGCTGTTCTGGTCGGCGCTCTGGGCCGCTTCGCCGAACATCCCGCGCGCGTCGACCTCCATCGCGTCGAGGCGCTCGGCGATGCGCCTCGGCTGAGGTCCCAGCTCGACGCCGAGCACGTCGCTGAGGTTGTGCGCGGGGTCGGTCGACAAGAGCAGCGTTCGCGAGCCGCTGCGCGACAGGTGCACCGCGGTCGATGCTGCCAGCGTCGTCTTGCCCACGCCGCCTTTGCCGGAAAAGAGCATCACAGGGCAGAGATCTTTGCGTTTGCTCATCGACGGCACGATCGCCCGAAGGCGCGGGTTGCCGCAAGCTCGGTGTCGCCGAGGCCGAGCGCCGAGGGCCGAGCGCCGAGGGCCGAGACCGAGGGCCGAGACCGAGACCGAGACCGAGGCCGAGGCCGAGACCGAGGCCGAGGCCGAGCGCCGAATCCGACAGCCGAGACCGAGCGCCGACGCCGACTGGCCGAGGACGAACGCGGAGACCGAGACCGACCACGAGGCAGACCTGCACGCGCCACCTCGGTCTTGTGTCGGGTCGTTGCCGCGGATGCGGCGGCGTCTGCCCTTGGTGGCGCATCAGGCGCGCCAGCCCAGCGCGGGTTGGAGCAGTGCGTGGGTGTTGCAGGGGTGGGTGGTGCGTGCGTGCGTCGAGTTGATGATCGTGGCGCTGGGCTGGCACGCCTGATGCGCCTTCGGAGGGGGGGGGGGGGGGGGCAAACGCCGCCCCCTCCGCGGCCCCGCCCCTCTCGAAAGGGGACCCTGATGGGAAGCTCACTCCCCAAGCTCGACCCCTTTTTCCTCGGCCGCCCGTTCCCCGCCCCGCCCGCCAACGTCCT
>JAGQIK010000161.1 GCA_020431405.1 Myxococcales bacterium | reverse complement strand
CGCAGTCCCCCCCACGCCCCACGCCTGCAACTCGGCTCGCCGCGCCAAGACGACAGTCCATCAGCGCCGCGCCCCCAACGCCCGCGCACGCACAACACCCCGAGGCGTCTAGCCATGGCACGCGAAAGGCACGCCCGCAGCGCCTCCCAGGCCCCGCGTACGCGCGCCAAACGCTTCGCAGGCCCACCAGCCTCCCATCCCGTCGTCAGCCCAGCCGCGCCCGAACGCGCCCCAACCACAAACGCAGGAGGCGTCCTCCCACGCTCGCGCCCCGCCCCGCCCGCCAGCGCCGCTTCCCCGGCGTTCAGTGCTGTAGAGCACCGCTACACGGATCTTTCGCCAGGGACCTCGCCCCGACGAAAGCGCGCAACCGGCGCGGCCTGCCCCCGACAGGGCGAGCATCAACGCGAGCAAGGGGCAGACGCATGCGACACGTCATGACGCTTTGTGTGTTTCTTTCGGCTTTGGCCGGCTGCGGGGGCAGCGACCTCACCGCCGCCAGCTTCGAGGCCGACCAGCCCGATCGCTTCGCGATCCAGCCTCGTTGCCTGGTCAGCCAGTGCGACGCGGACCGCAGGGTCGCGTGCAAGGGCTGGGGGGAGATGGCCTCGAGCTGCAGTCGGATGTGCACCAACCTGGCGAGCAGCTACGTGGTGTGCGACTGCGACTGGGAGTACGAAGAAGCACGCAAGTGCGAGGACTGCAGCGGCGTAGAGAGTGCGTGTCTCGACCAGGGCTTCGAGGCCAAGCTGCGGACGCAGCGTGACGAGAAAGTGTACGCCGCGTGCTCTCGCGCGGTCGCACGCGACGAGAAGTGCAATGAAGCGACGGTCAACTCCGCGTGTGACCTCTCGGCGCGTGTCGAGCGTTCAGAGGCCGTGGTAGCCTACGACTGTCACGCCACCACGCCGTGCGGAACGAGCACCGACGGCTGCGGAGCGACCCTGCCGGCGGCCGACATGGCTGCGAAGCTCTGCGACGTGCTGCGCAGCCGCTGCGGCGAGGCTCTGCCGGGCTGCGTGGACGAGAAGCTGCTCGACGCCGGCTTCTTCAGCTGGCTGCGCCCCGAGGTCAACAGCGAGCTCGCGCGCTGCTTCGAGCAGAAGGGCTGCGGGCAGACGCGCCGCTGCCTCGATGCCTTCCTCTCTGTGTTCTAGGCTGCTAGCGGACGGGGCTGCGGGCGAAGCGCTTGGCGAGGGAGTCGAGCGATTCGCTCTGCTGGGGGTGGCGCGTCTTGGCGGCGGCGATGAGCTGCGGGGTGCGCGACCAGCCGACGACGAGCACCGAGGTGGCGGCGCGATCGCGCTCGCTGGCGTCGGTGGTGGTCGCGTAGACGTCGATGAGGGCTTTGGCCGCGGCGCTGCGCACGGCTTGCTCTTCGCCGCTCTTGCGGACGGCGCTGGTGCGCCAGGCGTAGGCGTTGCCCGCGCGCCCGAGGGATTTGAGAATCGACAGGCGCGCAGGCGTGTCGTGGCCTGGGGTTGCGAGCAGCTTCGTTAGACGCGTGACCATGGCGCTGCGGCGGCAGTCGCCGAGGGCGTCGAGCAGCTGGTGCGCGTCGCGGCCGCGCTGGGTGGCCGCGTTGACGAGCAGGTCGACGTCGCTCGGGTCGCCGAAGCGGCCCAGCGCTTCGACGGCAGCGCGCGCCACGCGGGCGTCGCTGTCGTCGTGGCGCACGGCGGCGCGCAGCAGCGGCGCCATGTCCGCGCGGCGCAGGCGGCCGATGGCCTCGAGCAGGCTCACGCGCCAGCCGCGCCACGCGACAGCGTCGAGCGTGCCTTGTCCGGCGCCGCTGAAGAACAGCTCGTCGGCCATCGCCCAGCGCCCGCTCGCGCCGAGCGCAGCCAACGGCAGCAGCACGGTCACGCCGCGCCCGCGGCGCTGCTTTGCCAGCGTCGGGAGCAGGGCGCGCAGGCGCGCCACCACGCGGAAGCTCCGCGCGTCGGCACGCCGCGCGGCGGCGATGCGCTGGCGATAGCCGCGCGCGCTGTTGGCGCCGAGCGCGCCGGCGGCGTCGAACAACGCGCCGCCCGCGTGCGCTGCGCTCGCCGCGCCGCACAGCAGCAGCAGCGACAGACCAAGGCCGAATGGCAGCGATCGAGTAACACGCTTCGCCGTCATTGGATCACCTTCCACCAGCTCGCGTCGGCTGGGATCTCGCGCCGCGCGTTGGACCCGCAGTGCACCTCACCGCTGAGGCGGTGCAGCAGGTCCCAGTTTTCGACCCAGCGCACGGTGATGCCGTGCGGGGCGACAGCCTTTTCGAACTGATCCTTGAACACGTCGACGCCATCGACCACGGGCCCATGCCCGACCGGCGCGATGAAGTCGGTGTTCGTGATCACGACGCCGTTGACGGTGCCGGGCTGGTAGGCCAGCGAGTAGCCGTCGCTGTAGTAGTGCGTGAAGGGCACCGAGACGAACTCCTCGTCGCGCAGGCCGACCTCGCGCTTGAGGATGTCTTTCTGCTTCTGCACCTGGATCGCGGCCTCGGCGGTGGCTGCCATGATCTCCGTGTCGTCGAGCAGCTTGCCGATGGTCGTCTCGGCCGGCAGCTGGCGGTTGAGCTGGTCGAGCCAGAACTTGTTCTGGAACATCTTCACGTCGCGGTGACCGGCGGTGGCCGCGTCGGTGAGCATCTTCACCGCCATCGCGGCGTCGTTGACGAGCACCGTCCAGCCGCGCGCGCTGCTGGTGGTCGGCACGAAGCTCAGCGTCTCGTCGACATGCCCGACGAGCAGCCACGAGGTGTCGATCTTGATCGTCGGCTGCACGCCTTGGCTGTCGAGCAGCTTCTGGAAGGTCGGGTCGGGGAAGAACGTCGCCACGCTGCCGCGCAGGATGCGGCCGAACGCGTGGTTCTTGCCGTCAGGCGCCACGTGCGGAGGCACCACCTCGAGGTTGCCGTTGGAGTTGAGCGTGTCCATCTCCTGGCTGTGGCGCACGTCGAACTGCTGAATGGCCGCCACGCCAGGGCCGCGCGCGGCGAAGACGATGCGGCCCGCCTCGCGCAGTGGGAACGACTTCGACTGCGGGTTGAACACGTTGGCCGAGCGAATGAAGACGTCGATGACCTGCTGACCGCCGCCCGCCTTGGGCATCACCATGTAGCCCGTCTCGAAGTAGTCCTGCGCCCACTGGTCGTTGACGTCGAGCTTGATCGCCTTGGGCGCGTTCGCCGCGGTGGTGGCGGCGTCGAACGAGGAGACGAAGGTCTTCGAGTCGGGGAAGATGTCGCGCGCCACGAACAGGCCGTTGGCCTTCTGCACCTGGTGGTGAAGAAGCAGCGGCGCCACGCGCAGGCGTACGGTGTCGGTGTGCTTCTTGCCGTCGACATCGACCTCGAGCGTCACGTCGACGAAGCCGTCCCACATGGTGCGGTCGCGCACGATGTCCTTGGCCTCGATGCGCAGCTCGAAGCCAGCGCGCAGCGTGCCCGCAGGCCCGGGCTCGGGCTTGTAGACGGTCAGCGAGCCGCCGGAGTCGCGGATGAAGAGGCGCACGTAGTTGGCTGCCTCGGCGTTGACCTTGACCATCCACGTCGTGCCGTTGGGCGCGAGCGGCCACGGCTTGACGAGCATCTTGGCGAGGTCGGCCTCGTCGGCTGCGCCGTTGACGACCTCGTCCGCCGCGTCGTTGCAGCGCACGATCTCGTCGTCGGACAGCTGCGCCGAGAACTGGCAGCGCCGCTCGTCATCGTCGATGTTGGCGAGGAAGATCGCGCCGCGCTCGTTGGTCCACTTGTCCTCGTCGCGGTCGTCGTTGTCGCCCTCGAGGTCGATCTTGCCGTCGCGGTCGAGGTCCGCGCGGATGTCGACGATCGGCCCTGCCGGCGCGACGTCCGGCGACGGCGCATCGGCCGTCACCCCCTGATCTCCGCCCGGAGGGGACGTTTCGTTGCCTCCGTTGCCCGGCTCGGTGCCGCCGCAAGCGGTCAAGAAGGCTAGAAAAATGGTGAGAAGTGTTGCCGCAGTGGGCCGCCGCGCTTCGTGCACGGGTACATCCTTTGGAAAAGACAAAGAAAGCTAGCGCTCCCGTGGCTCGCGATCAACGTGGTGACATTTTGGTGTCGCCGCATACGTGCTCCGAAGTGCGAATCACGCCTACAGCCGCCCCGCCTCAGCGCCTGATCGCCTCGACCAGCAGCGCGCCGCGAAATCGCACCGTGATGGTCGGCGCGCGCTTTCCGTCGCTCTGCACCGTCGCGACGTCGCGGCCCGCCACGTAGTCACGCACGCGGTAGCTGCCAGCCGAGAGCCCGCGCAGCTCGACGCGCCCGGCGAAGTCGCCGTCCTCGGCCTCGCTGTAAAACGCGTAGTGCATCACGCCGCGCTTCTCGATGGCGTGAGTCTCGGGACGATCGTGCGCCACGTCGTAGAGCTCGCCGCGCGCCGTGCCCGACGCGAGCCCGCGCGCGCGATAGATGCGCAGCCATCGCGCGAAGACGCGCTCGCGCGCCGGGGTGAGCAGCACGTCGTCGACGTTGGGCAGCGCGCGCCGTGGCCGCGGCCAGACGAGCTTGCTGCCGACCACGGCGCCGGTGCCGACGGCCGCCGCGAAGTCAGCGCCGACGTGGTGGTTGTCGCGGATGCGCGTCAGCTCGACGTGGTCGGCGAAGACGGCGCCGCGCGCGCCCATCAGCGCCTTGAGCAGCTTGACGCGGTGGCGCACCTGGCGCGCGCCGTCGGGGTCGGCGGTGACGGCCTGATTCATGTACGGCAGCCAGATGAAGTGCGGCGTCGTGCCGCAAGGACAGATCTCGGTCACCGACTGCGGCTTCTGCGCCAACGTCTCTTCGTAGATCACGCGATACACGTCGGCCATGGCGCGCGACGACTCGTACGGGTCGCGGTGGTGGTGCGCCTTGTTGAAGCAGGGTGGCACCGCGTAGATAACGTCGAGCTTGTGGCCGTCGAAGCCCCACTCGCCGATGAAGCGCCGCACCAGCGCGCGCGTGTGCGCACGCACCGCGGGCAGCGCAGGGCAGAGGATGTCGAGCTCGCGCACGGCCTTGGCCGGGCTGCCGTCGCGACGATGGATAACCCACTCGGGGTGCGCCGCCAGCACCGGCGCCGTCTTGTAGGCGCGACCGTCGATTTTCTTGCCGCTGCGCTCGACGAGCAGCGGCATCCACCACAGCTTGGCGCGCAGCCCCGCGCGGTGCGTCGCCGCGACGAGGGCCTTGATGCCGGCCAGCGGGTCCTTGCCGAACGTCGCGCGTCGTGGCTGCCAGTTGCCGTAGCCGACGAACCAGCGATCGTCGATCACCGACCAGCCAAAGCCGAGCGCTTTGATCTTGGGCAGGATCGCCGTCATCTCGGCGCGCGTCACGTCGGACTGGTAGCCCCAGCTGCACCAGATCGGCTCGTAGGCCGCCGCCGGGTAGCGCGGCATGGCCAGACCCTGGCGCGCCAGCAGCGCGCGATAGGTCGCCGCCACCGAGTAGAAGTCGCCGCCGCCCGCGAGCAGCGCGGCGCGCACGCTGTGCCACGCGCCACGCGCGGGCACGACCACGTCGCGCTGCTCGACGTGCATGCGCGCTCGCGCGCCGTCGCGTCGAAGCGGTAGATAGAGCGCCTGTGCGCGCGGCTCCACGTGCGCCACGCCGAGCCCGCCGCCGCGGCGCCAGACGTAGTCGAGCGGCACGCCGCCGCCGAGCTTGTTCTTGGTGGCGCCCGTGAAGTTGTCGCTGCGGTGTCCGTCGCGCAGCGCGAAGATGTACGGCTTGGCCCAGGTCAGCGCGGCGCCCTGAAAGGCCCACGGCTCGCCGCTCGCCGCCACGTCCACGCGCGCGAGCCGCACGCGCTCGAGCGCCAGCGGCGTGGCGCCATCGTTGTGCAGCACGAGCTGTACGATCACCACGCGCGGGAAGGCGCGCGGGAAGTCGACGCGCAGCAGCGCGCGCGCCGTGCACGCCGCGTTCGATCCTGCGCACGCGAGGCGCGCAGCCAGCTCGAAGCGGCGGCCGGCGCCCAGCGGCGCGTCGTCGCCGAGCGCCGAAATCGACGTCTTGCTGGCGTCGAGCTCGAGCGCCAGCGCGCGCCCTGCGCGCCGCACGATCTCGACCAGCGGGGTGGGCGCCGACAGATCGCGCGTGCGTCCCGCCATGCGCTCGACGACCCGCGCGTGCAAGGCCGCGTCGACGACCAGCCGAAGCCCGTCTTCGCTGTCGTCGCGCGCCAGCGTGGCGGCGGGACCGCGCGCGCCGCCTGCGCCGCGTCGCCCGCTACGCGCGGGGCAGGCGCCGACCAGCAGCGCGCAGGCGAGCAAACCCAAGGCCGGTCGAGTCATCGACGCCGATGCTACCGCGTCTGATACGATAGCTGTCGTAGTGCCCGTCCTCTCGCTCCAGCGCGCCTTGACCGTCGCGCTCGCGGCCGTGCTAGCCAGCGGCTGCCAGTTCGACACTGGCGGCAAGCAGATCTACTTCTATCCGGACGGCGTCGTCTCGGCCGATGGCCCGTCTGGGGATGGCGAGTCTCGCGATGGCGCGGCCGATGGCGCGGCCGACGCCGACGCTGCGCCCGACGCGGACGCGGGGGTGCGTGACGCGACCGACGCCAGCGACAGCGCCGTCGATGCCTCGTTCGACAGCACCGCCGATGTGTCATCCGACAGCACCGCCGACACGCTCGCGCCAGACACGGG
>JAGQIK010000160.1 GCA_020431405.1 Myxococcales bacterium | reverse complement strand
CGATCGCCCGCGCGCTGCTCGGCGGCGCGAGCGTGCTGCTGCTCGACGAGCCTTCGTCCGCGCTCGACGCGCGCGCCGAGCGCCACCTGGTGGTGACGCTCGAGCGGCTGCGCGCGACACACGCGCTGCTCGTCGTCGCTCACGCCCCCGCGCTGCTCGCCTGCGCCGATCGCGTCGAGCAGCTGCTCGACGGCAAGCTCTCGCCGCTTTCGCCGCCGGCGCCCGCGCGCGACCACGCAGATGTCGCGTCTTGTCACGATGGCGTCATGGTGGGGGCGCCGAGCTAGAGAGCTGCAGCGAGCAGCGCTCCCGTCGCGAGGCTCGCCCTCGAAACCGCGGGCGGTGTCGCTCGTCGTCAGCGTACAACCAGTATGCCTCCTCCTCGCTCCTACCCCGCGGTCTCGATCGCGTCGCCTCGCTCGGTCCGCGCTGCTCGCGGCAGCTCTAGTATCGCGCTGCGCCCTCGGTCACAATGATCTCCAGTGCCTGGACGTAGAGCGCTACTGTCACCGGGCGGGCGAGCGATGCTGCCGGCCGTCGCCATCGTGGTGCCCGCCAGCTTGCTGGCCGTGCTCGGCTGGCGTGCGTACCGCGCCGACGCGCTGTCGTTGCGCGACCGCTTCCGCCAGGACCAGGCGGCCATGGTGCGCCTCGCCGCCGCGCGGCTCAGCGAAGAGGTCGGTCGCGCGCTCGAAGACCTCGCCGAGCGCGCGCGCGCGCGCGCCAAGCCGGGCGCACGAAGCGTCTTCGACGAGCAGAGCGAAGCGCGCTTTCGCGCCACGCACTCGCTCGCGCGCCACGTCTTCGTCGTGCACCAAGGGCAGCTGATCTATCCGGCGCCGACGCAGCGCTTCGCCTCGCGCGACGAGCGCAGCACCGAGAGCGACGCCCTGCAGCCGAGCAGCGCCGTGACCCATCGCTACATCCAGCAGCAGCGCCGGCTGCGACGCATGCGCGCCGTGTTCGGTCGCGCGCTGCGCGCCGAGTACCGGGGCCGACTCGGCCGCGCCGCGCGCCTCTACGGCATCGTCGCGCGCGCGGTGGGTGGCGGTCGCATGGCGGCCAATGGCTCGCTAGGCCTGGCGCGCGTGCTGCGGCGGCGCGGCGATCTCAAAGGGGCGCGCAAGGCGCTCGTGAGCGTCGCCCAAGCTGCCGGCGCCAAGCGCAACGCGCGCGGCATCGCGTACAAGCTGCTCGCCCACGCCGGCCTCGTCGAGCTCGGCGACCGCGCGCGGCTGCTCGAGATGCACAAGCGGCTGATGGGCGCCGGCTACGCCACCTCTCCGCAGAGCCGTCGCTTCTATCTGCGTTGGGTCGTGCGGCGGTTGCGCCGCGCGCTCGGACGCTCGCGGCTCACGGCGGCGAGCAGCACCACGCCGCCGGTCAAGGTCAGCGCGCCGCTGCTCTCGAGCTCGCAGCTGAGGGGCATCTCGCAGCGCACCGAGGCGCTCTTCGCGACCGAGCGTTTCGGGCGCATGTTGGCGCGCTACGGCGTGCAGGAACGAGCGCTGCCCTCGGGAGAGCGCACCGGCGCGCTGCTGGTCGACGCTGGAACGATCCTGGTGCTGCGGCGCGACGGGCAGACCATGGTCGGCTTCTCGCTCGACCAGCAGGCGCTGCGCCGCCGCGTGGGGCAGCAGCAGCGGCGACTGCCGCCGTCGGGACGTGGCATCGCGCTGCGGCTCTCGCGCGTGGGCCAGCGCATCGACGTGCCGGCCAAGAAGCTCTTGCACAACGCGGCGCTGCCCGCGCCGCTGGGGCACTTCAGCTTGATCGCCACGCGCGCGGCGGCGGATCCCGTCGCCGACATCGAGCGCAAGGGGCAGCTGCGCCACATCGGCATGGTGCTGGGCTTGGTGTTGGTGCTGGCGGCGGGGCTGTTTTTTACCTATCGCGGTGTGCGACGCGAGTCCGACCTCGCGCAGCTCAAGAGCGACTTCGCCTCGAACGTCTCGCACGAGCTCAAGACGCCGCTGACGTCGATTCGAATGTACGCCGAGATGCTGCAGCAGGGCATCGCCGAGGGGCCCGACGATCAACAGCGCTACCACGAAGTGATCATCCGCGAGTCGGAGCGGCTCGGTCGGCTGATCGCCAACGTGCTCGACTTCTCGCGCGTCGAGCGTGGCACGCGCCGCTATGACCTCGTCGAGATCGAGGTCGACGAGCTGGTGCGCGACGCCCTCGACACGTTCTCGCGTCTGGCCGACGAGGACGTCGCCGACGTGACGTTGGCCGACAAGATCGAGCCGGGTGCGAGCAAGCACGTCATCGCAGATCACGAGGCGGCCGTGCAGTCGCTGCTCAATCTGCTCAGCAACGCGGTCAAATACTCGCGCGGCGCGCCGGGGGTCGAGGTCACGCTGCGCGGCGGCCATGGCGAGCTCGGTGTCGAGGTGCGCGATCACGGCATCGGTATCCCACCCGCCGAGCAGAAGCGCATCTTCGACGACTTCTACCGCGCCCCGCAGGCGCGGCAGGCCAACGTCGAAGGAACGGGTCTGGGCCTGGCGCTGGTGCGGCGGCACATGGAGGCCTGCGGCGGACGTGTGACTGTGCAGAGCGCCGTCGCCAAGGGCAGCCGCTTCACGTTGTGGTTCCCGGCGGCACGCGACGAGGAGGAGTAGCGAAGGTGCAGCAGCAACGGCAGCGGATTCTGGTCATCGAAGACGATCGTTCGATCCGCCTCGGGTTGGTCGACACCCTGCGCGCCAAGGGGTACGACGTGTCCGCCGCCGAGCGCGCCGCCGAGGGCATGTCGCTCTACGACGAGTCGCGCCCTGACCTGGTGATCCTCGATCTAATGCTACCCGACATGGAGGGCTTCGAGGTCTGCCGCCGCCTCAAAGCGGACGGCGGGCCCGACGTGCCGATCATCATGCTCACCGCGCGCGGCGCCGAGCTCGACCGCGTGCGCGGCCTCGAGCTCGGTGCCGACGACTATGTCACCAAGCCCTTCAGCCTGATGGAGCTGCTGGCGCGTATCGGCGCGGTGCTGCGCCGCTCGCGGCGCTGGCGCCACGACGACGAGGGCATCGAGGAGATCTCCTTCGCCGACGTGCGCATCAACTTTCGCCGTCACGAGGGGAGCAAGGCCGGCCGCACGCTCGACCTCAGCGATCGCGCCTATCGCATCCTCGAGGTCTTCGCGCGCCACCGAGGCGAGGTGCTCTCGCGCGACCAGCTGCTCGAGGAAGCCTGGGGCTACTCGCGCGACCTCAACACGCGCACCGTCGACAACCACGTGGTCAAGATACGCAAGCAGATCGAAGATGATCCGGAGAGCCCCAAGCTGCTCATCACGGTGCACGGGCTCGGGTACAAGCTGGCGGTATGAAGCGGCTGGTCACCATCGGTGCGGTGTGCGCGAGCTTGTTCGCCGCGGTGGCGCTCGGCAAGAGCGGCGGCAAAGCCAAGGGCAACGAGGGCAGGGCGCTCGACGTGCCCGTCTCGCCGGCGGCGCGGGCGCGGCACCAGCTGTTGGCGATGCACCACGTTCGCTGGGTGGTGGGCAACATCACCGCGGCGCGCCGCGGGTTGGCGAAGTTGCTCGAGGACGGGCGGGCGCCGGCTCGCTATCGCGCACAGGCGGCGCTGCGCCTCGCCGAGATCGCCGAGATCGCCGGCGAGAGCCGGCGCGCGCTGCAGCTGCTGGCGCGCGTCAAACCGCTGGTAGGACAGGGGCACGCGCTGACACTGCGCGCCGACGATCGGCAAAAGCGCATCCGCTCCACCGGCCCGCTGATCGACGTGCGCGGCCCCGCGCCGGGCACGACGCTGGTGGGCAGCGCGCCGGCGGTGGCGGCGCTGTTTCGCCGCGCCGAGCGAGGATTGGTGCGCTACCACCGCGTGGTCGTGGCGCCGCGCCTGGAGAACATCGACACCGTCTTGCTGACCAAGCGCGGCGCGCTGCGCGCGGCGGTCAAGGCGTACCAGGCGGTGGTCGAGCGCGGCGACGCCCAGGCGCGCGCTGCCGCGCTCTACCGCATCGCCACGATGTATCACCACCTCGCCGAGGCGATCGCCTTCGATACGCCGCCAGAGCTCAAGCGCTCGGTTGCCGAGCGGCTGATGCGCAAGCTGCGAGCAAAAAGCGCGCGCTACTTGCGCGAGGCGCTGGCGTATTACAGCAAGGCGACGGCGGTCAAAGAGAGCGCCGCCCGCCGCTGGCGCGCGCTCGCCCAGCGCGAGCGTGCGACGTTGGCGCGCGTGGTCACGCGCAAGAGGTGAGCCATGAACGGGGCGACACGATGAGCACGGCGAGGCTGGCTGGTGGCGCTGTGGCGCTGGCGCTGCTGCTGGGCAGCGCAGCGCCCGCGCCGGCGAAGGGCGCCAAGCTGCGCGCCTTGGTGGCAGCGGACGCGCTCGCGAGGCTGCGCGCCGCCCGCAGCGCCGAGGTGAGGCTGATCACGCGCGGCGATCCGCAGCCCAGCGCCAAGCCGGTCAAGCTCGGCCGCGCCTGGACGCGGCGCTTCGTCGCCACGATGCTCTCCGCCCCGTCGCGCCGGGGCAAGCGCTGCAGGTTTCGACCGCACATCGCGGTCGCGCTGCGTGCCGACGACGCGCGCAGCGTCGAGGTCAAGCTGTGCTTTGACTGCTCCGATCTGAGAGTTGGCGAGGGCGCGCCGCTGGACTTCGCGCGCAAGCGCCGGCAGCTGGCGCAGCTGCTTCGCAAGGCCTATCCACGGCTGCGACCGCTGCGGCTGCTGTCGATGGGTAAGCGCGACGTGGAGTGGACCGACGCGATCAATCGCAGCTACGGCGCGAAGTCGGCCACCAAGCGGCGCAAGCGCTAGCCGCTAGCGCTCGGCCCTGGCCTAGCGCCTACCTAGGGCTGGAAGATCTTGCCGGAGAAGAGGATCGGCTTGGCGTCGAGCTTGCCGGAGATCTGGCGCACCTTGACGCCGCCTTCGCCGAGGATCGCCTTGCTGCGGTTGATGGTCTCGATCCAGCGGTCGGACATCTGGGCGATGCACTGCTTGTGCATCACGACCTCTTTGACGCCGGACTGTACGATGGCGCGCGCGCAGTCGTTGCAGGGCCACCACGGCACGTAGATCGTCGAGCCGCCGATGGCCACGCCGCGCTTGGCGCCGCTGAAGATGGCGTTGCGCTCGGCGTGCTCGATGAACGAGTACTTGTCGGGGCGCTGCATGCGCTGCTCGGTGACCTGGACGCCCTTGGGCAGGTGGTTGGCCCCGCTGAGGATAACCTTGCCGCCGCGCACGATGACCGCGCCGACCTGCGTGTTGGGATCTTGGCTGGTCTCGGCCGCGACCTTGTAGGCCATGCACATGAACGCGCGGTCGCGTCGCGCCCGTGTGGAGAGGCGCCGGCGGGGGCGCTGGCGGCGGCGCTGCTTCCAGCCGCTCGCTTCGGCGACGGAGGCGCTGCCGAGGCTGCCCGCGAGCAGGGCGCAGCTGGCGAGTAGGATGACCAACCAACGCGTGCGTGAACGATGCATAGCGGCGCTTCCTCCCGTACACGTTGACAGAGCAAGCGCGAGGCCAGTCGCAAGCGCTGGGAATCGCGACGCTTTACGGATTCGATGGGTGTTTCGTTTTCGGAAGGTGGCGGCTAGCGTCGTGCCAGCGTGGCGAGCGCGGCGCTGCAGGCGCTGCGCACGGCGCCGTGGCTGTCTTTGCTGCAGGCGCCGAGGGCTGCCTTGACCGCGGGGCTTCGCGCGGCGCCGCCGGCTGCAGCGAGCGACGCCAGCGATCGTGCCGCGGCGGCGCGCAGCGCGGGGTCGGGATGAAAGAGCTCGCGTCGCAGCGTCGGTGCGGCCGCCGCCTCGCCGAGGCTGCCCAGCGCTTCGACGACCAGCAGCCGCTCGTCGCGGCGCGCGACGGGATGGTCTTCGCGCAGCAGCGCGAGCAGCGGCTCGGCGGCGCGGCGATCACCGATGGCGGCCAGCGCTTCGATCACGGCCGACTGTCGCTCGCGGTCGAGCGCCGCCAACAGCTGTGGCACCGCGGCTCGCACGCGCGAGGCGCCGAGACAGCGCGCGGCGCCGGCGCGCACCTCGAAGTCTTTGTCAGCGAGCAGGGCGCGCGCGCGTGCGGCGGCGCTCGGCCCCACCGCGGCGCAGGCTTCGATGGCAGCGCGGCGCAGCGCGCGTGGCGCGCCGGCGGCGAGCGCCTGCTCGAAGCCTTTCATGTTCGGCACCAGCACCGGGTAGCTCACGCCTGCGCGACGCGCGATGCCGGCCATCACTTCCGCCGCGTCGGCCATCTGCGGCACCCACTTCGGCGAAACGAAGGCAGT
>JAGQIK010000159.1 GCA_020431405.1 Myxococcales bacterium | reverse complement strand
CGGATCTCCGCCTCCGCCTCGGCGACGGCCTTTTCAGGCGCGAGCCCGGCGGCGACAACCTTGGAGAGCGCCGTGTCGTAGGGCGACCACACCACGCGCATGTCGGGCGTGCCGGGCGTCGCCACCGAGTGATCGAGCTGCTTGCGAAACGCGCGCAGCAGCGGGTCGCTCGCCACGCGGCTGTCTTGCCAGGCCGCCTTGGCGGCTACCGGCTGGCGCGCGAGGCGCGCGCGCAGCACGGCCATCTTGGCGCTGGCCAGAAAGCGCATCGCGACGAAGGCGGCCGCCTTGTTGCGCGAGCGCGCCGACATCATGATGCCTTCCACACCGAGAAACGGCGCCGCGTGCTTGCCGCTCTTGCTGACCACTGGCAACGGGACGATGCCGACGTCGATCTTGGGCGACAGCTCGCCGAGCATCCACGGCCCGCTGATCGCCATCGCGGCGCGACCGCTGTTGAACAGTGTGGTGGTGAGGTTGGCCGACGACTCCGGAGGCACGATGCCGCCGTGCTTGCCCAACTTGCGGGCGAAGGCGAGGGCGGAACGAGCCGCAGCGCTACCGACGCGCAGGCGGCCCTTGTCATCGAATATCGTGCCCCCGAAGCCGTGCAGCCAGGCAGCGTGAAAGTAGAGGCGCTTGTTGTCGTAGACGAGCCCGAAGCGGCCGCGCGAAGCGTCGGTGTTGGCGCGCCCGATGCGCCACAGCGCCTCGGTGGTGCGCGGCGGCTGCGGCACGAGCTTCTTGTTGTAGAACAGCGCGGTGCTCTTGAACGCCAGCGGCAGGCCGTAGAGCGAGTCGCCGTAGGCCAGCGCGCCGAGCGCCTTGCGAAAGAAGCGGTCCGCGTGCGCTTCGGTCATGAAGAACTCGATGGGCTCGACGATCTTCGACTCGGCCCAGTCGCCGACGCGGTCGTGGGCGAAGATGAAGAGGTCGGGGCCGTGGCCGCGCGGGATGGCGGCGCTGATCTTGTCGGCGAAGGCGTCGTAGGGCACGGCGAGCAGCTTGATCGGCGGGTGCGCGCCGCGTCCGCCGTCGTTCCACGCCTGCACCGTGCGCTCGAGCGCGGTGCGCTCTTTGGCGCGGTAGGCGTGCCACATCACGAGCGGCTTGGCCTCGGCAACACCTGCCGCGAGCGTCAACGCGATCGCGATGGCGACCCCACGTTTCACGCTGCCTCCTCCCGCGCCTCGTCGTCGCCGTTGCTCCCTTCGACGTCGATGCGCAGATCGCTGTCGCCTTCGAAGAGGTGCAGCGTCGACGCCGCGAGATCGACACCTACGCGATCACCCTGGCGCAGCGGGCTGTGCCCGGGCGCGCAGGCGGTGAGCGCGCCGACGGGGCTGTCGAGGTGCAGATAGACCTCGGCGCCGAGCGGCTCGCGCACTTCCACGGTGGCCGGCACGACACCCTCGCGCTCGACGTCGCAGAGCACGAGGTGGTTGGGGCGCACGCCGAGGCTCACCGACTCGGCGGCCGAGCGTGCCGCGGCGCGGGCCAGCGCGGCTGGCAGCTCGACGCGCGCGCCGTCGCAGACGAACGCGAGACCCGCTTCGTCGTCGTGGCCGTCGCCGTTGATCGAGAGCCGCCCGTCGATGAAGTTCATCGCAGGCGTGCCGATGAAGCCGGCCACGAAGCGGTTGGCGGGGCGATCGTAGAGCTCGAGCGGCGTGCCGACCTGCTGCACCACGCCGCCGTGCATCACCACGATGCGGTCGGCGAGGGTCATCGCCTCGACCTGATCGTGCGTGACGTAGACCATGGTGGTGGCGAGCTGTGCGTGCAGCCGGCCCAGCTCGGTGCGCATGCGCGTGCGAAGCTTGGCGTCGAGGTTGGACAGCGGCTCGTCGAAGAGGAAGACCTTGGGACGGCGCACGATGGCGCGACCCATCGCCACGCGCTGTCTTTGACCGCCGGAGAGCTGCTTGGGCCGGCGAGCGAGCAGCTCCTCCAGGCCCAGCATCTGCGCCGCCTCGTTGACGCGCTCGTCGATCTCGCGCTGCGCGGT
>JAGQIK010000158.1 GCA_020431405.1 Myxococcales bacterium | reverse complement strand
CGCGCCAAGACGACAGTCCATCAGCGCCGCGCCCCAACGCCCGCGCACGCGCAACGCCTCGAGGCGTCTCGCCACGGCCCGCGAACGGCACCTTCGCGCACCCTCCACGCCCCGCCAACCACACCAAACGCCCGCAGGCCGCCAGCCTCCCATCCCGTCACTAGCCAGCCACGCCCGAACGCGCCCCAACCACAAGCGCACGAGGCGTCCTCCCACGCTCGCGCCCCGCGCCCTGCCCCGCGTCCGCGGCCCGGCGTTCAGTGCTGTAGGTAGGTCTACTGTACAGCGTGGGGCTACCTCTTGTGCTCGCGCGTTCGCCTCTCTCCCGCACGCGTCTAGCGCATGCCGCCGCGATAACCGTAGCCGCCGCCGCCGCTCTGTTTGAGCTGATGCACGAGCAGCACGAGCGGCTCCTTTGCGAAAGCGTCGACGCTGTGCCGCATGCCGGGGGCGAGAAAGAGCAGGCGGCTCTTGTGCAGCAGCTCGCGCTTGCCGCCATCGAGCTTGAGCGTTCCCGATCCGCCGAGCACTTGGATCGTGATCGCCCAAGGCGCCGCGTGTGTCGCGAGGCGCGCGCCGCGCCGCAGCACCACGCGCGAGAGCACGACGTGGGGCGTCTGCAGGAGCACGTCGGTCTGCGTCTGCTTGCCGCTGTTGTCGACGGCGCTGTGTACTAGGACATGGTAGCCGGGGCCGCGGCGCCGGCCGCGCTGACCTTCGGCAGGCAGTGCCAGCGTCGTGAGCGCCAACGCCAATAGCGCGATAGTTGATCGCCTCATTTCGCACCTCCTCGAGCCTGCACGATGCATGCGTCGTTCCCGCGCGCAGGGCGCCGTGAACACAGAACCTGGAAAACTTCCGCGTATCGTCTCGACCCTGTGCTCGCCGTCGTCGGCGCACCGGCAGGTCAGGCCGGCACTCGATTCGGCCGACGACCCCGAAGAACGACCAGTTGTCGGATGCATCGCGGTGGCCCGTGGATTGCTGCCTGGAAGGCAGTGGCCCCAGTCGAGAGGTGACACATGCTACTGCGCGTCGCGGTCCTCACGAGCCTGCTGGCAGGTAGTGCGTGGGCGCAGGGCAATGCGCCTCCGAGCGCGCCACCGGATCCGAGTCAGAGTGTAGGCGGCGTCTACAACGAGCTCGCGCCGCATGGTCGATGGCTCTACAGCAGCGACTACGGCTGGGTCTGGACGCCCAACCAGCAAGTGGTCGGCAACGACTTCGTGCCCTACGCGAGCAATGGGCACTGGGTCTACAGCGACGCGGGATGGATGTTCGAGTCGGGCTACCCGTGGGGCTGGCTCGCGTTCCACTACGGCCGCTGGGACTACGGGCAGTTTGGCTGGATCTGGATCCCGGGCTTCGTCTGGGGGCCGGCGTGGGTCGACTGGCGCTACGGCAATGGCTATGTCGGCTGGGCGCCGCTGCTGCCGCGGCTGCGCGCGCGGCGAATGCATCACTGGTTCTTCGTGCGCGCCAACCACTTCACGCATCGTCGCGTGCGGCGCTACTTCGTCGGCCGACACGCGACGCGCCGTTTGCTGACCGTGGCGCCGCCCATACGGGCGATGGTCGTGCGCGGAAATCACCGCTGGTATCACGGTCCGGCAGCGGCGGCGATCAACCGCTATCGCAATCGGCCGCTGGTGACGGTGCGTGTGCAGGCGCCGCGGCGCGGTGTGGTCGCCAACGTGCGCGTTCGCGGCAACCGCACGGTGCTGGTGCCGCGCTACCGTCGGCCCGTGCCGGGAACGCGTTACCGCCGGCCAGTGCCTGGCACCCGCTATCGGCGGTCCGTGCCGGGAACGCGCTACCGGCGGCCCGTGCCGGGAACGCGCTATCGGCAGCCCGTGCCGGGAACGCGCTACCGGCGGCCCGTGCCGGGAACGCGCTATCGCCGTCCAGCGCCGGGCACGTATTACCGCCGGCAGCCAGCGCAGCCATCGCGGCGCGCTCGCCCGGCAGATCGGAGAAGGTCACGCCAGCCGGCTCGCCGTGCGCCGTCACGCCGTGGCGGAGCACGACGCGGGCGGTAAGGAGGTAGGCAATGGGCACGGCAACCTTCATGCAGGGCGGCTTCGTCTTCGGGCCGCTCGCCTCGCGACGGTTGGGGCGCAGCCTCGGCATCAACAACGTGCCGCGTAAGACGTGCTCGTATTCGTGCGTCTACTGCCAGGCGGGCAGGACGCCGCACACCGAGATCGAGCGCCGCGCCTTCTACGAGCCAGCCGCGCTGGTCGCCGAGGTGACCGCGCGCGTGGAGAAGGTGCGTCAGCTCGGCGAGCCGCTCGACTACCTCACGTTCGTGCCGCAGGGCGAGCCGACGCTCGACATCGAGCTCGGCCGCACCATCGAGCTGCTCAGACCCTTGCGCATTCCCATCGCTGTGATCAGCAACGGGTCGCTCCTATGGCAGCCCGAAGTGCGCCGCGCGCTGGCGGCCGCCGACTGGGTCTCGCTCAAGGTCGACACGGTGCACGAGGATATCTGGCACCGGCACAACCGACCGGCGGAGGGGCTGTCGCTCGACCGGGTGCTGGCCGGCATGAAGCGTTTCGCCGCCGACGCGCGCGGCGCGCTGGTCAGCGAGACCATGCTCGTGCGCGGCAGCAATGACACCGACGTCGCGCTCGAGGCCACGGCCGACTTCATCGCCACGCTCTCGCCGACGCGCTCGTACGTCACGCTGCCGCTCCGCCCGACGAGCGAGGCCTGGGCGCAGCCTGCCGAGCGCGAGGCGGTCGATCGGGCGCGTTGGATCTTCTGGCGACGCATCGGACGTGTGGTGGTCCTCGATCAGCTCGCCGACGTTCGTCCGACCTGTCACACCGACGTGGTCTCGCTGCTGCGCACGATCACGGCCGTACATCCGCTGCATCACGACGAGGTCGAGCTGCTGCTGGCGCGCTCGGGGATGCGGCACCCGCTGCTCGAAGACCTGGTTCGCCACGGCACGCTACGCCTCGAGATGCATCACGGCGAGCGCTTCTACGTCGCCGCGTAGGTAGGGCTCAGGGACCGCAGATCTTGTAGCGGATGCGCACGACGTCGCCGTCGGCCGGTGCCGTCGCGAACGTGACGGAGTTGGAGACCGCGTCGTAGAAGGCGCTGCCGGCGACGGAGCCGTTGACGGTGACGATGACGCTGTGCTTGTTGCTGGGCGTGCGCGTGAGGAAGAACTGGTCGCGCAGGCCGAAGAGGCGATCAGCGAGGGTCGTGACGGCGGGTGTGTAGTCGGCGGCGCAAAGATCGCTGGCGCTGCCGCCGGTCTGCGTCAGCACGGAGGTCCACTTGGGCGTAGCGGTGCCGCAGGTCAGCGGCACCACGGCGTGAACGCGGACGTGGGTCCCCTTGGCGGGATCGACGAGGCCCTTGAGCAGCGAGACGGCCTGCGCTGCGCTGGTGGTCGAGCCGTCGTCTTCGTCGGAGAACACGAGCACCTCGAGCGAGGCGTCGCTGCGGCGGAAGCCGAAGTTCGCGCCGCGGCAGCCGCCGCTGATGCACACGTTGGGCGCGGCGCAAGCGCTGCAGGACGAAGGATTGATCGTGCCCGTGAGCGCGGCGGAGAACGCCGCCGCGATGGCGTCTAGCCCCACCTCTTGCCCGCTCGACGGCGCGAGCTTGAGGCGCGTGTCCATCTCGGTCTTGAGGTCGGCGACGCTGCTGTCGAGATAGGACGGCGTCCCGAGCAGCACGCCGAGCGGTGCGGTGGGCTTCTGCGGATCGGGCGAGATCGCGACGAAGCCGATCTGGAAGTCGAGCCCGTGCTTCTTGGCGGCGGCGGCGAACACGGGCGCGGTGGCGAGCACGCGCGGGCGCTCGTCGAGCATGCTGCCGCCGGTGTCGACGACGAACAGCACGTCGACCTTGCGGTTGAGCGACTGCTTGTAGTCGTCGGCCACGGGCAGGCAGCCGGCGTCGTCGGCGATGGCCTGATCGAAGGTGCTGTCGGGCAGCGGCGTTTGCCCGTCGTCGAGCGCCGCGTCGGCCTCGACGATCACTTTCTGGTCGGCGCCGGGCAGGTCGACGGTGCTGTCGGTCGCGCCGCCGTCGTGCAGCACGTTGGCGGCACGCGTGGAACAGGCCACCAGCGTATAGGTGATCAAGGTCAGCCAAAGCAGTCGAAGCGAGATAGTGCGCATCACGAACGCCTCCTGGGGTGCTGACCTACCGGTACCGCCATCGGCCCACATCGGATCAGGATAGGGATATTTTTCTTTTCCTGATCCGATTTGCGGGCGCTGTGGTACCGGATGAATGGATGGGTGAGCACGGACCAGCCAAGGTGTCGCACTTACGCGCCATCGACGGCGGCGCGAGTGCCGACGCAGCGGCCGCGCCGGTCGAGGAGGGCGCGCCGAGCGACGCGCAGCTGGTGCTGGCGGCGCGGCAGGGCGAGGGTTGGGCCGCCGAGGCGCTCTTTCGGCGGCACGTGCGGCGCATCGGCCAGCTCGCCTATCGTCTGGCACCGAGGCCGCAGGAGGCCGACGACCTCGTGCAGGACGCGTTCGTGGCGGCGCTCGACGGGCTTCGCCGTCTCGACGAGCCCGCGGCCTTCGGGGCGTGGCTGCGCGCGATCGTCGTGCGCACGGCGGCCAAGCGCATCCGCCGGGTGCGGCTGCGACAGAAGCTCGGCCTGGCGCACGCCGAGCCGCTCGACGTCGAGCGCGTGGTCTCGCGCGAGGCGCCGCCCGACGTGGCGGCGGAGCTCTCGGCGCTCTACAGTCGACTGCACGAGATGCCGGCGCAGGTGCGCATCGCGCTGGTGCTGCGGCGGGTCGAGGGCATGACGGTGCCGGAGGTGGCGCGCGAGATGGGCGTCAGCGAGCCGACGGTCAAGCGGCGGCTGGCGCAGGGCGAGCGTCTGCTGGCGCGCTACGAACGCGGGAGAGGTGAAGCGTGAGCGGCGAGCGCGCGAGATACGTCGAGCGCCCCGAGGAGGCCGAGCTCGACGACGCCCGTGTGGCCGAGCTGTGGCGCGGCGTCGAGCGCAAGCGTGCTAGCGCGCGCCGGCGCCGTGCGCCTGCCGTGGTCGGCGCGGCGCTGGCTAGCGCGGCGGCCGCTGCGCTGGTGGCGTGGATGCTGTGGCCGAGCGATCCCTTGCCGTCGTCGTCGTTTCACGGCGCGACGTTTGTCGCCAGCGGCGGCGCGCAGCGCGTGCGGCTCGGCGATGGGTCGACGCTGATGATGGAGCAGGGCGCGCGCCTCGACGTGTGCCGCGCCCGCGGACGCGACGTGTGCCTGCGGCTGCGGCAGGGGCGCGTGCGCTTCTCGGTGGCGCGTGGGCAGGGCCGAGTCTTTCGCGTGCGCGCGGGCGACGTGGACGTGCGTGTGGTGGGCACGCGCTTCGTGGTCAAGCGCGTGGTCAACGACGAGGTGCGCGAGGTGAGCGTCGTCGTAGAGGAAGGCGTCGTAGAGGTCAGCGGCGCTGGCAAGGGCGTGCAGCGCTTGGCCGCTGGACAGGTTCTAATCCTGCGTTCGTGCAACGGCTGTGTCGCCGATGGCACGTCGAAGCCGAAGCCGAATCCGAAGCCGAAGCTGGCGCCGCAGCCGCAGCCGCAGGCGAATCCGAATCCGAATCCGAATCCGAATCCGAATCCGAGCGCCGGATCCGAGCGCCGCAGCCGAGCGCCGACGGCCGAGAGCCGACAGCCGAAGCCGAGACCGAATCCGAGGTCGAAGCCGAAGCCGAAGGTCGATGGGCCGGATGCGTTGGCGTGGGAGCGGGCTCTGGCGGCGCGGCGGCGCGGCGATCATCGCGGAGCTGCGGCGGCCTTGGGCGAGATCGTGTGGCGGCACTCGAGCTCGCCGCTGGCGCCTTTGGCGGCCTTCGAGCTGGGGCGCCTTCGCATGGACGTGCTCAAGGACCGGCGTGGAGCGATCAAGGCGCTCGAGGTGGCGTTGGCGCGCGGGCGCAAGCTGCCCTATCACGAGCACGCGCTGGCGCGGCTGGTGCGGCTGCATCAGCAGCTCGGCGACGCAGCGAAGTGTACGGCGCGCCGTGCAGCGTACTTGCGGCGCTATCCCAAGGGGGCGCACGCGGCGTCGCTCTCGCGCCTTTCGTGCCGGTGAAGCTGCGCATCGCCGTGTGGCTGTTGCTGCCGCTGCTGCTGCCGCGGTCTGCGGCCGCCCGCGGGGACTTCGTGCAGCTCGAGCTGGTCGACGCCGCGCGCTGGCCGGCGGGGCTGGCACCCGACGTCGAGCGCGATCTGCGCGCTGGGCTCGCACGCCAGCAGATCGGGCTGCGTGTCGTCGGCGCGTCGTCGGCCGACGCCCCGGCCGCGCTGGCGGTGGTGCGGCTCGACCTGCGCGGCGCCGACCACGTGCGCCTGAGCATCCAGATCCGCGACGCCGTCACGCGCAAGCGCGTGGCGCGCGATATCGATCTGTCGGCCGTGCCGCGGCGCGGTCACAGCGTCACCGTCGCCGTCGCGGTGGAGGAGCTGCTGCGCGCGAGCTGGGCCGAGATCGCGCTCGTGCGTGCGCAGCGTGGCACCGCGCGCCGTGCGGCGAAGCCAGCGCCCGCCGTGGTGCGGCGCAGCGTGGCCAGGGCGCTGCGCCGCGATGTGGTCGCGCGCGCGTCGTCGGCGCCGCTGGTGGCGCACCAGATCGGCGGGCGCTTCGCCAGCGACGGCTTCGGCGGCGGCGTGGTGCAGCTCGGTGGCGATGCATTCTATCGGCTCGTGATCCGCGGCCGCGTCGGCATCGAGCTCGCAGCGGGCGCGCGTACGTCGCTGCTCGAGCGCGGCGCGCTCGGCACGCTGGGCGCCTCGTCGATCGTCGTCGGGCTCGCCGTCGACGCGCGCGTCGTCGAGCTCGGCCGCCTCGTTATCGCGGCTGGCCTCGACGCTCAGGCGCTCGTCATCTACGCCTTCGGCAACGCCGACGCGGGTGGCGCCGCCGAGAGCGCCAAGACCTACGGCACCGCCAGCGTCGCCGGCCGCATCGTCGCGCGCCTGCGCCTGACGTCGCGCCTGCAGCTCGAAGCGCTTGGACGCGTCGGCGGCGTCGTCGCCGGCGTCGCCCTGCAGGAGGACGCCCGCACGGTCACGGCCATCGAGGGCCTCGCCGTCAGCGGCGCGTTCGCGCTGCTGGTCACGTTGTAGCTCAGCGCTTGGTGCTGCGTGTGCGGGTGCGCGTAGGAGTGCGAGTGCGGGTGCGCGCGCGTTTGCGTGCGCTCGGCTTCTTGGCGAGGAAGCGGCCCACGTCGGCGAGGTCGTGGCTCATCGGCGCGTCGGGCAGCGTGGGCAGCAGGTGCGTCTGGCCGTACTTCTTTTCGGTCAGGCGACGGTCGAGGATCACCACCACGCCGCGGTCCTGCTGGCTGCGGATCAAGCGCCCGTGCCCTTGCTTGAGCGCGATGCCAGCGCGCGGCAGGCTGTACTTGCTGAACCAGCCGCTGGGGTCCTTGACGCCAAATCCCTGTGCCATCGGATCGTGCGCGTGCGGGAACGGCAACCGATCGATGACGACCACCGAGAGCGACTTGCCCGGTACGTCGACGCCGGCCCAGAAGGACTCGGTGCCGACGAGCACCGACGTCTCGTCCTTGCGGAACTGCTCGACCAGTTGCGTACGCGGCTTGTCGCCCTGGCGCAGCAGCGCGAGCTTCGCGCCTTGCACCTTCTTCGACCCGAGCACCGCCTGGTGTGCGGCGTCCATGTTGCGATAGGAGGTGAAGAGCCCCAGCGTGCGCCCGCCGGCCATCTCGACGACCTGCTTGAACACCTTGGCGACGGCTTCCTGGTAGCCGGGCTCGTTGGGCAGCGGGATGTCCTTGGGCACGATTACCAGCGAGTTGCTCTTGTAGTCGAAGGGCGAGCGCACGTTGACGCCGCGGTAGCTCTTGATGCCGAGCTCGCGCGCGACGTGCTCGAAGCTGCCGTTGACCGACAGCGTGGCCGAAGTGACGATGGGCCGGTGCTTGCCGTTGAAGAGCTTGCGCTGGAGCATGCCGCTGACGTCTAACGGGCGGCTGGCCAGCACGCTCGGTGCCTGGCCGCGCTCGGGCACCTCGAGGTAGTGCACCCAGTCTTTGTCCTTGCCCGCGCCCATGGCGCGCTTGAGGTGCTTGGAGGCGCGGATCGCCTCGCCCGCCACGCGCTGGATGGTCTTGCCGTCGACGTGCTGGGCGCCGATCTCGAGCAGCTTGGCGGCCGCGTCGTCGAGCGCCTTGCCCAGCGCCTGCCAGGCCACGGGGTTGTTGACGCCGATGCGCTGGCCCTGGCGCGCCTCGCGCAGGTGAAGCGCCAGCGCAGAAAAGAACTGCTTGGCTTTGCCCTCGAGCGTCGCGGCGAGCGGCGCGTGGCCGAGCTCGCGCAGCTTGAAGGCGATGAAGCGGATCTCTGCCATGCGCAGGTCTTCGCCCATCACCTCGCGCGCGATGTCGGCCGCCTTGTGCGCCTCGTCGAAGATCACGATCGTGTCCTTGCCGAACGGACCCTCTTCGCCGGCGCGCTTCAGGCGCGAGAAGAACATGTGGTAGTTGGTCACCACCACGTTGGCTGCTTTGACGCGGTCGCGCTGCAGGTCGGGCTTGCACGCGCCGTAGAGAGGGCAGGCCACGCCGGCGCACTGCTCGCTGCTTACCGAGAAGCGCTTCCAGACGTCGTGGCTCGGCTTGAACGGCAGCTCGGAGACGTCGCCGGTCTTGCTCTTGCCCGCCCAGCGCTGCACCTGGCCGGCCTGCTTGCGCTGATCGGCGTCGAGCCCCTTGCTGCGCTCGCTCGGCGTCTGCTGTTTGCGCAGCAGCAGCTTGGCGTCGCAGACGTAGTTGCTGCGCCCCTTGAGCAGCTCGTAGCTGAACTTCCAGGGCAGCGCCTTCTGCAAGAACGGTAGGTCCTTGCCCACGAGCTGCTCTTGCAGCGCGATGTTGCCGGTGACGATGATGACCTTCTTGCCCTGCGTGGCGGCGTGGTAGATCGCCGGCACCGCGTAGCCGAAGCTCTTACCCGTGCCGGTGGGCCCCTCGGCGAGCAGCGGCTCGCCGCTGCTGATGGCGGCCTCCACCGCCTTGGCGTACTCGATCTGACCCTGACGCGGCGCGTAGCCCGCGAAGTGCTTGGAGAGCACGCCGCGCTTGCCGAACACGTCGTCGACGACATCGGCGCGGGCGCGACCGGCGAGCGACAGCGCGACAAGCGCGACGCAGAGCGCGGTCGAAGCGAGGCGGCGCAGGGGTTTGCTCGAGAGCAGCACAGGGCGTGACTTAGCAGCATGCGTGCCGTCCGCGGCGTTTCGCGCGCTGGTCGTCGACCTAGCAAAGATGATTGATATCAGGTGCCTGGCGCTGCGTGACAGCCCGGTGAAGCCCGGTGGCTAGTGCACCACGGCTGCTGCAGCCCCCATGCGACCGAGATATGGAGGGGCTAGTAGAACGGCGACGGAAGCGTCCAGCCGCACAGCGCGTTAGCGTGAAAGAACAAGACGCCTATGTTCGGCGCATCGCACACCGGCAGTTGGGTCGTGACCGCGAATGTTTCGCCGCTGTACTCGCGAGTGCACACGCATCGCGTGTCGCTTCCGGCCCCCTCGCACTCGAAGATGAACGCCCCGCCCGGCGCGTCTTGGCAGCTCGTCTTGAAGTCGCATTTGCGACCACCGCCACCAGCGCCTACGCCGCCGCATCCAAGCGGCGTCACGTTGCAGGTGGGCTGCTTTTGCAGGTACGCGCATTCCCGCGCCACGCGCCCTTCCTCGTCGAGCAGTCGACGACAGTCCGCGTCGGAGGGCAGGGGAGCTTCGCAGCTGGGAAGAAGCAACCCGAAGACGTAGGTCTTCACCAGCGTGGTGGTGCTGCAGCATTTGGAGAGCCGCGCGTAGAGCTCGATGCAATGCGGCTTCGAC
Source organism: Myxococcales bacterium (assembly GCA_020431405.1). Lineage (GTDB taxonomy): Bacteria > Myxococcota_A > Polyangia > JAGQIK01. The sequence continues at coordinate 9,304 of JAGQIK010000158.1, read as the reverse complement.
CGAAAGTCGACCACCTCGAGTGTCGTCCTTGGCCCGAAGTTGCATCTGATCGTCGCCGAGTTGGGTGACTTGGCGAAGTCGTCGTGTGTGCCCGGAGGCGGCGCCGTCGCGTCGCCGCTGACGGTGGGCGGCGTGGCGCGCGTGCCGCAGCCGCCCGCCGCTACGAGCAGCACAAAAAGCGCGCACATGGCATTTCGCGCGAAATGCATACCCCGAGTATACCGCTCGCGCCGCTCGCGGTGCTAGGGCGTGTAGCGCAGCTCGAAGCGGTCGAGCACCTCGCCGCCGATGGTCTTGAAGTAGCCGCGCGCGCGCAGCGGGTCGCCGTCGACGTGGAAGGTGATGAACAGCGCGCCGTGGATCGGCTGCGCCGGCGTGCGCTGCTCGCCGTTGACCTTGAGAAAGTCGTTGGTGACGATGCTGGCCCACCAGGGCGCCTGTGCCTGGTCGGAGCCAACCTCGCGCGTCTCTTTGCCGCCAAGACCCGACACGATCGCCATCGTGCGCCCCGGCTGCAGCGCGATGTCGTCGTCGGCGCCCGTCGCGCCGTGTGCGGCGTCGTGGTCGCCGACAGCGCCGAGCGCGCGCGTGCGGCTGTAGACGTGCTCGTGGCCGGTGACGACGATCGCGCCGGCCTGCTGGCATAGCTGGTAGGCCTTCCAGCCGATGGCGTCTTCCTTGTTGCCCGCCTGCATGTCGTGCTGGTTTTTGTGCCAGGCGCAGATCTTCCACACCGCCGGGCGGTCGCGCAGCGCCTCGTCGATGTGACGCAGGTGCGCTTCGTTGTCGCCGAGCGTGCCGATGCCGGAGCCGACGACGTAGAGCCCGTCGAAGCTGCAGGTGGAGCGCACCAGCTGGTCGCCCGTGCAGTGCGCGCGCTGCGTCGAGGTGCGCTGGAAACGGTCCTGCAGCAGCTCGGCGTAGGTCGGCCACTCGTAGACGTCGTGGTTGCCGACAACGCCGAGCAGCGGGAAGTCGGCGCCGAGCTTCGCGTCGAGCATCTGATCCCAGCCGCGCGGATCGTCTGCGTAGTCGAAGTCGCCCACGTCGATAGCGACGTCGGCGCCCTCGGACTTGACGAGCTCGAGCACGCGATGTGCCGCGTCGCCGAGCGATTGATCGCCGAAGAGGGCGACCTTGAGATCAGGTCGCGTGCTGCACAGCTTGCGACCATCGGCGGTGGTCGCGACGTGGCAGTCAGCCGGCATGCTCGCGAGCGCACCGACCGAGGTCTCGGGGTAGTTGGGGATTGACCGACAGCCGCTCGCCGCGAAGGCGAGGGCGATGAACAACAGCGAGGTACTTCTTTTCATCAAGAGGGTGATGACACGCGGCGCCGAGCGGCGCATGCGCTTCGAGCGAAAATGCGCCGCGGACGACTGCTCCGCGGCCAGCGAATCGGCTCAGTGAAGCAGCGCGTAGATCGAGTTGAGCTTGCGGTTCGCGTCACTAAAGCGCCCGTCGCCGTAGCTCGCCGTAGCGCCTTGGAACAGCGAATTCGCGCGGCGTTTCTTTCCGCCCCGCAGGCGCTTACGTTTCATCGCTCGCGAGAGGCGTCCGATCTTGGCGCCGATGAAGCTGCGGTTGATGCGGATACGGCGCACGGCAGAGAGCAGCTGGTCCGCGGCAAATTTCGCGCGCGAGTATTTCTTCTTGCTCACCGAGCGGCGGATCACGGCGATCAGCCGATCGACACCCGGCGGCAGATCGGCGGCGAGGATGCCCTTGCTGCGCATCGCCTGCATGGCGGCACGAAAGACCGGCTCGACGTCGCCGCGGCCGTAGTTCTTGCCCGGCTTGCCCGGCGCGCTCGGCATCTGCACGACGGTGGTGACGCGACCGGGACAGAGGCGCGCCTGGCGCGCGGCGAAGAGCCGCTCGCGATCGGCGAGCACCTTCTCGCGCTGCGCTACCGACCCTTCGCGGCGGCTGAGGTCCTTCTCGCGCAGCGCGATGCTGTGCTCGCGACGCTGCACCATCAGCAGCTTGGCCTGCGTCCCGCTCAGCCCGCCGCCGAGCTTGTTCTTCTCGCTGAGCAGCTGCTGCAGGCTGCTGTTGAGATCGACCTCTTGCTTGGCCAGCTTGCGCTCGAGCTGGACCAGCTTGCTCTCCTCGGACTGCAGCTGCTTCTTTCCCTCGTCGTCGTCGTCGAGCAGCGAGGCCTTCTTGGTGACGAGCGCGTTGCGCTTCTCGCGCACCTTCTGGCGCTCGCGCTGCAGCGCGCCGCGGCGCGAGAGCAGGTCGACCTCGCGCTTGGCGAGCTTGCGATCTTTGTTGACGACGACCTTGAGCTTCTCGTCATCGCGCAGGTCGCTGTCGCGCTTGCAACCGGTCGCCAGACCGAGGACCCAAAAGACGGCGAAGACGAGGAGCAGCAGCCGTCTCGCCGTCGGCGAAAGGCGTGTCATGTCGCTACCCTTTTCGGAAGAACGACATTATAACACGCCTTTGTTGGTGCGCCGTCGAGCGTGCTACCGTGGCGTTCACGCTTCTTCGTCCTATCAATGAGCTCGTATCAAGCTGACACCGCGATGAGCCCAGGCCTGGTCGCGCCGATCCAGCAGCACAAGGTGCTGGTTACGGTCGGCGCTGGCGGTGTGGGCAAGACGTCCACGGCAGCCGCGGTAGGCCTGCTCGGCGCGCGCCTCGGGCGCCGCACGCTGGTGATGACCATCGATCCCGCGCGCCGGCTCGCCGCGTCGTTGGGGCTCGCCGATCTCGACCACCAGCAGCGCGCGGTGCCGGCCGACAAGATGGCCGCCGCCGGCCTGCGCCCCGAGCTGCTCTACGCGATGATGCTCGACCAGAAGGCGACCTTCGACGAGCTGATCCGCCGCCAGGCCCGCGACGAGGAAGACGTGCGGCGCGTGATGGCCAACAAGCTCTATCACGAGCTGTCTACGCGGCTTGCCGGCGGCCAAGAGTACGCGGCGATGGAGAAGCTGCACGAGCTGACCGAGGCGGGCAGCTACGAGCTGGTCGTGCTCGACACGCCGCCGACCGCCAACGCGCTCGATTTTCTCGACGCCCCGCGCAAGATGGTCGACATGGTCGACAGCCCGGCGGTGTCGATGTTCTTGCGCACCTACCGCGCCGCCGGGCGCTTCAGCTTCAAGCTGCTCTCGGCGGGCGCGTCGCTGATCTTTCGCCGGCTGTCGCGGTTTCTGGGCGGCGAGTTTCTCGACGACATCGCGCAGTTCTTCGCCGACATGCAAGGGCTGCTGGAGGGCTTTCGCGACCGCGCCAACAAGGTCATCGAGCTGCTCTCGCGCGACGACGTCGGCTTCGTGATCGTCACCAGCCCCGACCCGCGCGCCATCGACGAGGCCATCGCGCTGTTCGACCGCCTCGAGAAGTCGCGCATGTCCACCGTCGGCATCGTGGTCAATCGCGTGCACGCGCTCAGGCCCGTGGCGATCGACGAGCCAGGCCTCGCCGCCGCGCTTCAAGCCCTCGGCGCCAGCGCCGAGCACGCCGCGGCGCTCGCGCCACGCGCGCTCGCTTCGCACCGCGACATGCAGCTGCTGGCGGAGGTCGACGCGCAGGAGATCGCGCGCCTCAAGGCCCACTGCGGCCTGCAGCTCGGCTACACCGAGGTGCCGCTGTTCGACGAGGACATCTACGACATGGCGGGGCTGACCAAGCTCGGCCAATACCTCGCTTGATCGCGCGCTAGCGATAGGCCCCGCCGGGCATGCAGGCGAGCACGCTCTGGTAGACGTCGTCGCCGACCCCCGTCGCGCCCGCGGCGAGCGCCGCGCGCCACAGCTCGCCAACCGTCTTGCAGCGCTGACGTGCGGCGTTGGTGAAGCCGGCCAGGTCGCCGAGCCGGCGATCGGAAAACGTGTAGTAGCGCAGCTCGCGGCCGGCGGCCGAGGCGGCGAGCCACTGCACGATCGCTTTGACCTGCAGGTTTCCTCCGAACACGCCGCAGCCCCAATTGCCGCTGGCGATCGGCGTGTCGCTGCCTGTGCGCTCGAAGCCGGCGAAGGCCTTGTTGGTCTCGCGCAGCATGATCGCCTCGGCGAGCTGATCGCGCGCCGGCGCTCGGCCGCGAAAGTGGATCGCGTCGATGGCGACGACCTCGGTCAGCGGCGAGCCGTCCGCGGCGCGGGCACACGGATCTTGTAGGTCGCCTTCGAAGCGCAGGCTAGAACCGTAGCCGCTCGTGCGGCTGAACTGCTCGCTGCCGTAAAGACAGATCGCTTCGTGGTCGTCCATCGCCTCGCATAACAGCAGCGAGACGAGAAGCTCAGTGGAGACGCTGAAGCGGATCTCCTCCTGCACGCAGCCGCCGCCGAGCACGCCGCCGCCGATGAAGCGGTTGGCGAAGTCGGCCTGCGTGCAACCGAGCGCCTCTTCGATGAGGCCGCGCTCGTGCACGACGAGCCGCGCGAGCGGCGCCGAGTGGTCGGCCCAGAAGCTCGCCGTAGGGATCGGGTCGAGCACGCGTCGCTCGATTCGCAGCGTTCCGCCGTGCGGTGCGCCGATGGCGCGATCGAAGTAGTGCAGCAAGCAGCGCAGCTTGGCCAGCACGTGAGGTTGGTCGCTTTGCAGCCAGCGCGAGAGCGTCACGCGCGGGTATTCACCGCGACTGATGCGCTCGACCGCTCCGACAAAAACGCCGCAGAGCAACGACAACACCGCGCGTCGATCGAGCTCGACCGACGCGGCGCTGCCGCGCGGCAGCAGCAGAGGCGCTTCGAGGAGGTGCTCGTGCAGTCTCGCCGCGTGACGCACGATGTCGCCGAGCAGGTGCCCGACGAGCAGCTTCACCGCGAGGTCCCTGTCGGCCCCGCCCACGCGAACGAGACCTTCGATGCCACGATGACTCGACGAGAGGCTGGCGCGCAGCGCGTCGAAGGTCTCGTAGCTGTGCATCTGATCGGCCGCTGCGGCGAGGCGCTGCAGCGTCTTGGCAGCGGGCAGCTTCAGTCGCTCGCCGCTCATTTGCGCCGACCACTCGCACGCACGCGCACGCGCACGCGCACGCGCCGGCCGCGCACGCGCCAGCGCTGCCAGACCTCGCGCTGCAGCGCGCGACGCAGCGCCGCCGGCGCACCGCCGATGAGCAGCAGGTGTTTGCCGGCGCGCTGCAGCGACCACTGCACCGTGCCACGCGTGCCGCGCCCGCCGTAGACCCACAGTCGGCGCGTCGCGTCGCTCTCGGCGGGCAGCGGGCGCAGCTTGCGCGCGCGCAGCACGCGGCGCATGCCGCTCTGCGCTTCGATGGCGTCGAGGTCGCTGTCCCAGCTGGTCAGATGCACGATCAACGGCAGCGCGCCGGGCTTGCCTGGCTGCGGCGGCGCGGCGTCCTTGCGTGCGTAGGCCACCAGGCGATCACCGCCCCAGCCGGCGGCCGCACGCTCGGCGGCGCTCTTGCCGAGAGCCGTCTCGAAGAGCAGGCGCAGCTGCAGCTCGCCGAGGGTGTCGCGCTTGACGCGCGCGTAGGTCTTGGCGAGCGCCTTCAGATCGCGATCGCGCACCGACACCGGCCGTTCGCGCCGCTTGTACTTGTCGTAGTGCAGGATCTGCTCGGTGCTGCTCGGCACGCGGCGAAAGAGGCGGCTCACCGCGCTCCACGGGCTGCGCTTGCGGATCTCGGCGACCAGCTTGAGGCCCTCGATGTAGGGAAACGCCAGCGTCTCGCGCAGAAAGCGCGGCGCGCGCGCCCAGGCGTTGGACTTGTTGCCGCCGCTGGCGAGCTTGCGCGCCAGCGCGCCGATCAGCGGGCCCACGCTGCCGAGATCGCGTCCTTGCTTGAGCAGCTCGTGCTCGAGCATCACACCGGTGCAGTCGCCTTCGACCACCGCCTGGCGCGCCAGCTGGCGATCGCTGTTGTCCTTGAGCGGCTTGGTAAAGCGGCGCAGGTTGAAGTGCTGGTCTTGCAGCGCGTGACAGATCTCGTGCAGCAGCGCCGGCTTCTGCAGCGACATGGAGAGCCACGAGGCGATGTTGAGGCGGCGATCCTTGGGGTCGTAGAAGCCCGCGACTTGATCGGAGAGCAGCGCCAACACGGCGCGCTTGTAATCGATGCCGGGCGGCAGCAATCCAAGCTGCACCAGCACGCTGGCGTCGGTGGCGATCTCGCTGTCGCTGTAGGTCTGGGCCAGACGCTTGCTGATGTGCGCCACGATCTGAGCGCGATTCATGACACCCATCATGATCCGCCGCCGCCTGCGCAGCCCGCGCACCTTGACGGCGGCGCGCACGATGGCGCGCGCTTTGGCGATGGTCTGCTGGGCCGAGGCGGCGTCCGCGCGCGCGGCGTGTGCCGACACGAGCGGCAACGCGGCGAAACAGAGCGCTATGAGGAGCCGAGCGACGATTCGCCAAGCATAGCCGATCGCACCGCGGCTAGCGCTGCGAGGCTACTCGCCGCGGCGCCGGCGCAGCCAGGCGCGCATGCGGTGCAGCATGCCCTCGCGCGGAGGCGCCGGGGCGGCGTCGAGCGCCTCGGCACCGTCCTCGTCGTCGTCCTCGAGCAGGTCGGGCAGCACGTAGGGCCGCGGCGTCACGTCGCTGCGGCCGAGTCGAAAGCCGCGCTCCTCGTCGCGCAGCACCTCGATGTCGACATCGATGCCGCCCACCATGTCCTTCGCGCGAAAGCACGCGCTGCTCTCGGTGTGCTCGACCTTACGCAGCAGAAGGTATCGTCCGTTGCCGACGACGCGCCCCTCGAGCGCGCGCGCGGAGACGAGCTTCTGCACAGCTGGGGAGTTCTGTTCCCGACCCGTGGCCTCTTGGCCGCGCCCCAGAGGGAAGAACGGCGTGAACAATCGATCCCGCATCGAACGTCTCCTGCGCCAAGCGTCGAGAATCACGGTGACTCGCCACATCGCCGAGCGCGGCTGTCCCTGATCGGCATCCACTGTTCGAGCAAGTTTCGTGCTTGCTGCGCTCGGGTGTACTCTTTGCTCATGCGCACCGCTTCGCTCGTGGTCGCCGTGTTGCTGTTCGTCGCCGCCGACGGTCCTGGCGCTGCGCGCGCAGGCGCGTCGTTGGCCGGCGAGATCGCCGCGCTCGCCAAGGCCTATGGCGCGCAGGCACCGCGCGTGGCGAAGCACGAGCGGGCCGCCGCGACGCTCGCGCGCGGCCAGCGCTGGCTCGGCGAGGCGCAGAAGGCGCAGAGCAGCGGCGACAGCGCCCGCGCGCGCCGCATGCTGGCGCGCGCCAGCGTCGATCTCGCGCTCGCCACGGAGCAGGCCAAGCTCGGCCGCGTCGAGCGCAAGGCGCTGAAGCTGCAACACCGGCTCGATGACCTGCGCGTGTCGATCAAGAAGCTGCGCAAGCAGGTCACCGCTCGGCAAGAGCACATCAAGATGATCAAGAAGATGCGATGACGCGCGCCGCGACCCATACCGGCGTCGTGCTCGTCGCGGCGCTGTGGCTGTCTTGCGCGCCGCCGCCCAAGCCGCGCGAGCTCGTCACGCTGCAGAAGCTGCGCGCCGAGAGCGTCGACGCCGACATGCCGGCGACGCGCCCGCTGCTGGCCGAGGCCAAGGCGCTCTCCGACAAGGCTGTCGCCGCCTGGCAGGACGGCGATCTCGACGACGCGCGGCAGGCCGCCTACCTCGGCGCCGCCAAGCTGCGCCTGGCGCGCGCGATGGCGCGGCGCCTGCGCGCCGAGGAGCAGTCGAAGAAGCTCGCCGCCGAGGTGACCCTCGCCACCACGCAGAAGACGTTTCTGCGCGAGCGCCTCGAGGATCTCGACGAGCACATCCGCGTCTACGAAGACCTCGCCAAGGCGCTGCTCGATCGGCGCTTCAAAGAGATCGAGCTCGACGCGGCGCAGCAGCGCATCAAGGCGCAGCAGACCATCGACGCCGCCTCGGCCGCGCTCAAGCGCGCCGCCAGCGTCGACGCCGAAAAGCACGCCGCCCGCGACTACACGCTGGCCCAACAGCTGATCGGCAGCGCCACGGATCTGCTGCGCAACAAGAAGGCCAAGAAGGCGACCAAGACCGCCGAGCTGGCCAAGGCCAAGGCGGACAAGGCGTTCACCATCGCGCGCGTCAGGTACCTGCGCGTGCAGCGCGCCGCCGAGATCCATCGCCGCAACGAAGCGCTGACCAAAGAGGCCGAGGCTATCGCGGGGCTTCGGCACAAGCTCGAGACCAAGGACGAGACGCAGCGGCTGGTGCTCACCGTGCCGGCGCTGTTTCCGCGCAACAGCGACCGCATGAACCTGATCAAGCTCAAGGTGGTCAACGCGGTGGTCGCGCTGCTGCGCAAGCATCCCAACTACCAGGTCATCGTGGCCGGCTACACCAGCGCTGCGGTCAAGCGCAAGCGCCGCTACGAGCTGTCGCGCTACCGCGCCTACCGCGTGGTGCACTACTTCCAGTCGTTCAACCTGCCGCGCAAGCGCTTCGCCGTGCGCGCCTATGGCGCGGAGAATCGCATCGCACGCGCCTTCAGCGCCGACAACGATCGCGTCGACATCATCCTGCTGCTGCCCGCCGAGAAGCTGCCTGTCGACGGCAAGGGCGATGCGCCCAAGAACAAGCCCGAGACGCCGAAGAAGGGCGACGCGCCGAACAAGGGCAAAGCGAAGCCGCCGGCGCCCGTGAAAAAGCCGCCGGCGCTGCCCAAGAACAAGGGCCCAGACAAGGCCGAGCGGCTCGGGACCAGCCCGACGAAGTAGCGCAGCGACGACGTTCAGGTGTGCTATTGACCTCAGTGTCGATGGCTGAACAGTGTCGATAGCCGAACGTCGATAGCCGAACGTCGATAGCCGAACAGTGTCGATAGCCGAACAGCTCGAAGGCCCGCTGCTCGACGGCCTCTCGCGTGGCGGCCGCGTCGTGCTGCGCGGTGCGCGCGGCGGACACCTCGCGCTGCTGCTGGCGCGCTTGGCGAGCAAGCTCGAGCGCCGGCCTGCGCTCGGTGTGCTCGTCGCTGACGAAGACGCGGCGAGCGCGCTCGTCTCCGACATCGCGTTCTTTCTCGCGCCGGCCGAGCGACACCCGAGCCTCGACCTGCCGGAGGTGATGCACCTGCCGGAGGTCGAGACGTCACCTTATGCCGAGACCGCCGCCGACCGCGCCACCACGCAGGTGCGCATGGCGGTGCTGGCGCGTCTGACGGGCGACGCACGCCTGCCCGCCGGGCGTGTGCTCGTGACGTCGCTCGCCGCGCTGCGCCGGCGCACGCTGCCGCACTCGACCTTCACGGCGCTGGTCGAGCGCGTTGTCGCCGGCGACGAGATCGAGCGCGACCTGCTCGCCGAGCGCCTCGTCGACGCGGGCTACAGCAACGCCAAGGTCGTCGAAGATCCGGGGACGTTCTGCGTGCGCGGCGG
>JAGQIK010000157.1 GCA_020431405.1 Myxococcales bacterium | reverse complement strand
TGGCGACGAGCGCCGCGGCGCTGCCCGCGTCTGCGGCCTGGCTGGCGCGAAGCGCGGCGCGCAGCGCGTCGGGCAGCCGTCGCAGGCGCTCGGCGACCGATCGCGTCGACCGCGTCGACCGCTCGGTGTCGTCGCGGCTCATCGCGGCGCCTTGGCCTTGGCCCCGGCCTTCGCCTTGGCGGCCTCGGAGTCGTGCTTGTGCCTGACCATCACCCGAAGATACGCCACGACGCTGTCGAGGTCGCCGTCGCTGAGCTGCGTCTGCGCTGGCATGTTGCCGTAGCGGTATGCCTTGGGGTTGCGGATGAACTCGCGCAGCAGCTTCTCGTCACGGTATTCGAGCACGTTCTTGGGCACGTTGAGCTCGGGACCGAGGCGTCCACCCTGGCGGTTGATGGCGTGGCAACGGATGCAGTCGCGCAGGAAGATCTTGTGACCGGCCCGCGCGGGCGAGCCGGCGGGTGCGCTCAGCGGGACGGTACGCGCGTAGAGGTCCTTCGGCGAGGGGCGCACGGTGGCGAGCTGCCACGGCCACGGAAAGAGCTTCATGTCGCGCGCCTTCTCGCCGCGCCAGACCACGTAGAGCGGCCCCGGCTTGACGCCGTTGTGGCCGGGCACGTCCTTCCAGCCGCCCGGCGCGAGGTCGGCGACGGCGAGGTAGGCCTCGAGCGCGACGATGTCCACGCCCGCGAGGGCGACCTTGTAGCCGTCGGATGCGATGAAAAGAAAGCGCGCCGCGCGCAGCGCCTTGTCGTCGAGGCCGAGCCCGCGCGCCACGAGCGGCGCCAGCAGGTGCGCGCGGTAGCGCTTGTCGCGCTTGTAGTTGGGATCGAAGACGGTGATGTCGCGCGCCGGCGTGATGCGTTGCATCTCCGCGGTGGAGAGCGTGACGACCTTGCCGCCCGCGCGCTCGAAGCGCAGGCCGGCAGCCGCGCCGCCGCCGCCCGAGCGCTTGCAGGCAGCCAGCAGCAGCAGCAGCAGCAGCAGCAGCGACGCGAGCGCCAGGCCGCGCCGCGCGCTCACCGCAGCTCCCGCGGCGAGGTCAGGTACACGTAGGGTAGAAAGGCTCCGTAGTACATCAGATTGGGCACCAGGCGCAGGGCGTATCCGGCGTCGTATCCGCCGAGGATAGTCACGTCGGAGATTGCCCACAACGCGTAGTGCGCGATCACGAAGTGTGTGACCAGCAGCAGCCAGCGCCGGGTCCCCTCGTCCGCGCCGCCGCGCGCCAACCGTCGCGGCAGCACCAGCAAGCGCAGCACGAGCGCGAAGACCAAGAACATCACCTCGTAGCAGAGGAAGATGTGCCGCAGCGCCACGAGCATGTTGGTGGCGATGGGGATCGCTGCAGCCAGCGGCACCACCAGCGAGAGCGCCAACGCGACGCCGAGCTCGCGCGCGCGCGAACGGGCGCCCTCGCTGCCGACGAAGTGCTCGACGAGCATGAAGTAGCGCAGGTCACCGAGGATCACGAACAGCACCACGACGAAGGTCTTGGGCGGACCGCTCAGCTGCGTCCAGGCGATCAGCGGGCCGGTGACCAGCGCGTCTACCAGGCTGATGATGGCGAAGGCGACGAGGTAGCCGCGCAGGTAGCGAAGGCGCGGCACGAGCAAGAAAAGCAGCAGCGTCGGTCCGACGAAGAGCAGCAGTGGGTGATGCAAGTAGCTAGAATAGAAGGCTTTGAAGCTGTCGAACACGCGCGCAGCATAACAACAGAGCCGCGCTGCACGCACGGCACTTCGACCGCGTTAGCGGGCGAAGCGATCTGATACTGCTCGCGGCGCGAGCCGCGGTGCAATTGGGCCGCGTCAGCGGTCCAATCGATCTGATATTGCTCGCGGCGCGAGCCGCGGTGCAATTCGTGCGCAACGCGCGCCGCCCATGCGGCGATAATCGCCGCGTATGTCCGAGCATCGCTCTGGCGAGCCCACCGAGCCGCCGTCACAAAAGAAGCTGCGCGACGCGCGCAGCAAGGGTGACGTCGCCAAGAGCCGCGAGGTCGTCTCCGCGGCGGTGTTTCTCGTCGTGGCCGGCGCCTTCGCCGCCACCTGGCCGCAGCTGGTCGGCCAGCTGCGCGCGCTGGTGCAGCGCTCGCTCGCCGCGGCGCCGCGCGCCGATCTCTCGCCGACCGCCGCGCTCGACCTGGGGCTCTCCGTGATGACCACCGTGCTGACGCCGCTGCTGGTCGCAGCGGTCGTCGCCGCGCTGATCGCGAGCTTCGCTCAGGTGGGCAGCCTCTTTTCGCTGAGCGCCATCAAGCCGCAGCTCAATCGCCTCGACCCGTTCAAGAACATCAAGAACATCCTCGGCAAGCGCGCGCTGTTCGAGCTCTTCAAGTCGGCGCTGAAGGTCGTCGGGCTGGGCTATCTCGCCGCGACGGTGCTGCTCGATCACGCGCCGGCGATCCTCGCGACCCTCGGTAAGCCACCCGAGCGCGCGCTGGAAGTCATCGCCGCCGCGCTCGCGTCGCTCTCGCTGCGCGTGGGTGGGCTGGCGGTCGTCCTCGCCGGCCTCGATCTGCTCTACCAGCGCCGCGCCTACTTCAAGCGCCAGCGCATGACCAAAGAGGAGGTCAAGCGCGAGCACAAAGAGGCCGAAGGCGACCCACAGCACAAGGCGGAGCGCCAGCGCGTGCACCGCGAGATCGTCGAGCACCAGTCGTTCGAGGCGGTGCGCCACGCCGACTGCGTGATCGTCAACCCGACGCACGTGGCCGTGGCGATCAAGTACGACGAAGGCGAGATGGACGCGCCGCGCGTGGTAGCGCGCGGACAGCGGCTCGCCGCGGCGCGCATCAAGCAGATCGCCCGCCAGTACGGTGTGCCCGTGATCCGCAACGTGCCGCTGGCGCGCGCGCTGGTCGACCTCGAGGTCGACGACGAGATCCCTGCCGAGCTCTACGAGGCGGTGGCCGAGGTGCTGCGCTTCGTCTATTCGCTCTAGCGCCGCGCGGTGCGCGGTCTGCGCACGGTCGTGGGCAGGGTGGGGGACGAGCCAACAGGGCGCGACCCGCAACGTCGCGGGTGTTGGCGGTGCGCGAGGTGGCGCGGGCGTTGCACTTCACAGCGGCCGTGCGTTCGTTTGGACTGCTTCTGATCGTCTTCGCCCTGGCGGCGTGCTCTGGCTCGCTGGAGCGCACGCGCGCCGACGCGGGCCTCGGCGCGCCCGTCGACGACGCCGCTGGCCCGCGCGACGCGCGCGCGGTCGACGACGGGCCCTCGCGGCCCGACAGTGACGAGACGACGGCGGCTGCGGATAGCCAGCCAGCGGCCGCGGACAGCCAGCCCGCGCCGGCGTCCGACATGGCCGCTGCGCCGACGGCCGACGCTAGCGTCGACACGCTCGACCCCAACATGACGGCGGACGGCTGCTTCAAGTGGCGCGGCGCGCAGCTCAGCGGCTCGCTGCAGGCCGCGGTCAACGCGCACGGCTGCGTCGAGGTGCAGGCCGGCACCTTCGTGCTCGACGCGCCCGTTCACATCGCCCCCGGGCACACGCTGCGCGGCGTCGGCGCCGCCCAGTCCACCCTGCGCGCCGACCGCGCCAAGTGGCAGCTCAGCTGCTGCGACTCGCTGATCGCCGACACCCTGCCGAGCGACCCGACCAAGTCTCCCTTCTCGGTGAGCAAGCTGACCGTCGACGGCGCCAATGTGGCGACCTACGGTGTGTGCTGTCGCGGCTTCACCGCCAGCGAGCTCGTGATCACGTCCACGCGCTGCTCGGCCATCGGCGCCGCCGGGCGCGGCGTCGTCGTGCGCAAGAGCACGCTCACCGATACGGCGTGGCCCACCGCCGTACCCGGACGCGGCACGATCAGCTGCGCCACGGGTGGCTTCGGCGGCGTCGCCGAGGGCGCGGCGATCTACAGCGAGAGCGACGGCGCGCGGCTCGATCCCGTCTTCGAGGACAACACCATTCGCCGCAGCTACGGCCCCGCGCTCGACATCAACGGCACCTGGGGCGGCGTCTTTCGCCGCAACACGGTCATCGACAACACGGGCTGGGCCGCGGTGAGCCTCTACGGCGCCAGCTACTGGACCATCGCCGACAACACCGTGCGCCACCCCAGCGATCAGCCGCCGCAGCCGTACCACGCCTACTGCCGCGGCGGCCCCGCCGGCGCGCGCTCGGCGGCGATCTTCATCTGTCAGGACACCGACACCAAGGGGCGCATCGCCAATCACAACGTCGTCGAGCGCAACAAGGCGTCGTCGTTCTACGGCATCCTGGCGGTGGGCGCCGACGAGCTCAAACCCTACTGGGCACCGCGCCTCAACACCTTCCGCGACAACGATGTGACGGGGTCGAACTTCGGCTGCGCCGACGACTTCAAGCCAGGCCAGTGGCAGAGCGGCGAAGACAACGTCTGGTCGAACAACAACTGCGCCGGCAGCCCCAACACGTCGCCCGGCTACTTCTAGCGCTGCGCCTTACTGCGCGGTCTTGACCTTGGCCGTGATGTCGATGAACTGGCCGGCGCCGCTGATACACAGCGGGATGTGCGCCTTGCCCGCTTCCAGCTCGAACTGGAAGATGCGGTCGCTGCACTCGGCGATCTTGTCGTCGCCGATGAAGACGTCCTCGTCGTAGATCTCGTACTTGACCGCGTTGGCGCTGGTCAGGTCCGACGCTTTGACCGTCATCAGGTACTCGTTGAACATCGGCGTGTAGTTGTTGTTGATCGTCTTGGTCTGCTTGGTCACGCCCCCGATGGTCAGCTTGACGTACACGTCGGGCGCTGGGTCTCCCTGCAGGAACGAGTCCCACGACACGCTCGAGTCGAGGGTCACCGAGGCAACGCTCACGTCCCATGTCGACGTCGGGTTGGCCTCGCAGCTGCCCAGCACGCACTGCTGGTGCGCGCCGCAGATCGAGCACACGTTGCCGTTGCTGCCGCAGCCCGTCTTGTTGCTCCCGGAGAGGCACTGGCCCTCCTTGCAGCAGCCCGAGCAGCCCGAGGCCGAGCACTGCACTGCGTCGTTGCAGGTGCCGCCGCTGCAGCTCTCGCCGAGGCCGCAGACCTTGCAGAGGTTGCCGGCCACGCCGCAGGCGCTCTTGTCGCTGGCGCCCGAGGTGTTGCACTGGCCCGATTGGCAGCAGCCCGAGCAGGTGCTGAAGTCGCAGACCTGCTTGCAGCTGCCCGCGACGCACTTGTCCGCGCCGCTGCATTTGGCGCACGCCGATCCGCCGCTGCCGCAGGCGCTGTCGTCGCTGCCCGAGCGGCAGGCGTCGCCGTCGCAGCAGCCGCTGCACGAAAACGCCGTGCAGGTGCACTTGCCGCCCGAGCAGATCTGGTTCGAGCCGCAAGCGGTGCACGCCGCGCCGCCCGAGCCGCAGGCCTGATCTGTCGGCGTGACGCAGGTGCCGTTCTTGTCGCAGCAGCCGTTGGGACAGGTCGTTGGATTGCAGCCTTGCGGCGCCGTGGCGCAGCTTCCGGCGTTGCAGATCTGACTGCCCGCGTTGCACTGCTTGCACGCCACGCCGCCGGTGCCGCAGTCGGCGGCCGTCGTCCCAGGCACGCATTGCCCCGAGCTGTTGCAGCAGCCCTCGCTGCAGGTCGAGCTGTCGCACTGCACGGTGGCGCAGGCCTGGTTGACGCACTGCTGTCCGGTGTTGCAGCTCGCGCACTGCGCGCCGCCCTTGCCGCAAGCGCCGTCGCTGGTGCCCGCCACGCACTTGTCTTCGAAGCAGCAGCCCGTGGGGCAGGTCGCCTGAGTGCACGACGCCTGCGCGCAGATGCCGCGCACACACTGCTGATTGCCCGCGCACTGCGTGCAGCTCACGCCGCCCTGGCCGCAGTACGTGGCGGTGGTGCCGCCCTGGCAGTTGCCTGCCTGATCGCAGCATCCGTTGGGACAGGTCGCCGCCGTGCAGTTGCCCTGCGCGCGGCACTGTCCGGTCGTCACGTCGCACGTCTGCTGCGACGTGCAGGTGGTCCACCCGCTGCACGCCGAGCCGGCGAGGCCGCAGCGCGGAAACGACAGCGGCATGCAGACGCCGTTCGCATCGCAGCAACCGTTGGGGCAGTTGGCGACGCTGCAGCCAGGTCGCGACGTGTTGTCACCGCAGCCGCCGGCGGCGGCGAGCACCACGAGCAGTGACGCGATCTTGGAGAACTGACCAAAGCGCATAGTTAAGCCGTCCAGTCGCACAGGTAGTTGTGGCCGGGATCCTAAGGATACACCGCCGCGCGCGCCGTCGCGACGGCTGCGACGGCGCCCTGCTACACTGCGCCGGTGAGCGGCGCTGCGTTAGATCCCCAGCAAGAGCAGAGCGTGCTGGTCGAGGTCGCGCCGCTGGCGCCGCTGCCCGGGCTTCTGACCTATCGCGTGCCGCCGCGCTTCGACGGGCGCGCGCGCGCAGGCTGCCGCGTGTTGGTTCCGCTCGGACGGCGCACCGTCATGGGCGTGATCGTCGACGAGGCGGGCGAGCTCGGCGAGCTGCGGCCAGCCGAGATCAAGCCGCTCGGCGAGGTGCTCGACAGCGAGCCGGTGCTGCCGGCCGACCTGCTGGCGCTGCTGCGCTGGACGGCGCGTTATTACCTGGCGCCTCTCGGCGAGGTCGTGCGCGCGGCGCTGCCTCCGGCGTTGCAGGCCCAGGAGACCGAGCTCCTGCGTATCACCGAGGCCGGCAGCGAGGCGCTCGCCGCGCAGTCGGCCGTGCTGCGCCGGCCCGGACAAGACCTCGACGCAAAGGCCCAGGCGCTGCTCGAGCGCCTCGCCGCGAGCGCGCGCGGCGTGACGCGCAAGACGCTCGGCGCCACGCCGGCGCAGCTTTCGCGTCTGCTCGAGCGCGGCCTGGTCGCGCTCAGCGTGCAGCGCCGCCGCCCGGCCGTGCGCAAGGACCTCATCATCGAGCGTGTCGAGCAGCCTGCGGCGAACGGCGGCGCGGTGGACGCGCTGCTCGGCCGCGCCCGACGCCAGTCGCAGCTCTACTCGGCACTGCTCGCCGCCGGCGGACGCGCGCGCCTGGGCATGCTGCAGGGCGCGCCCAGCGGTGCGCGCGCGCTGGCGCACAAGCTCGCAGACAAGGGGCTCGTGCGGCTCGAGGAGGTCGAGATCCCGCGCGACCCCTTCGAGTCCGAGCCGGTCTCTCCCGACAAGCCGCACGTGCTCAACGACGAGCAGCGCAGCGCTCACGAGCACCTGCTCGGCGCCGCTCGCCGCGGCGGCTTCGCGGCATTTCTGCTGCAGGGCGTCACCGGCAGCGGCAAGACCGAGGTCTATCTGCGCTTCATCGCCGACGTGCTCGAGCGCGGGCGCGGGGCGCTGGTGTTGGTGCCCGAGATATCGCTCACGCCGCAGCTGGCGGCGCGTTTTCGCGCGCGCTTCGGCGAGCGCGTCGCCGTGCTGCACAGCGCGCTCACCGACGCGGAACGCTACGACCAGTGGCGGCTGATCCGATCCGGCACGGTTCCGATCGTCGTCGGGGCGCGCTCGGCGGTCTTCGCGCCGCTGCCCGACATCGGCGCGGTGATCGTCGACGAAGAGCACGACTCGTCGTTCAAGCAGGAGGAGGGCCTGCGCTACAACGCGCGCGACGTGGCGCTCGTGCGCGCGCGCGACGCCGGCGCGGTGTGCGTGCTCGGCTCGGCTACGCCGTCGCTCGAGAGCCGCTACGGCGCAGACAGCGGGCGGCTCGAGCGCCTGGTGCTCACCCAGCGTGCCACCAGCGCGTCGATGCCGAAGGTCGAGATCATCGACCTCAAGACCTATCGCACCGGCAAGGACCGCGTGCTCAGCGCGCCGCTGGCGACGGCGCTCGAGGAGACGCTCGCGCGCGGGGAGCAGGCGATCGTCTTTCTCAACCGGCGCGGCTTCGCGCCGTTCGTGCTGTGCCGCGCCTGCGGCCACACCTTCCGCTGCCAGCATTGCTCGGTGTCGCTGACGCATCACCGCAGCCGCGCGCGTCTAGTCTGCCACTACTGCGGCTACAACAGCGCGCCGCCCGAGCAGTGCCCGGCGTGCCAGGCGCCGCGCGAGGCGATCGGCATGCTGGGGCTCGGCACCGAGCGCGTCGAGGCCGTGCTCGGCGAGCGATTCCCCGAGGCGCGTCTGGCGCGGCTCGACCGCGACACGGCGACGAGCAAGGGGCTGCGCGCGATCCTGCGCAGCGTCGGCCGGCGCGAGGTGGACGTTCTGATCGGCACGCAGATGGTCACCAAGGGCCATGACTTTCCCGACGTGACGCTGGTGGCGGTGCTCTGCGCCGACCTCGGGCTGCACTTCCCCGACTTTCGCGCCGCCGAGCGCACGTTCCAGCTGCTCAGCCAGGTCGCCGGGCGCGCGGGACGCGGCGAGCGGCCCGGCCGCGTGCTGGTGCAGACCTACGCGCCCAGTCACCCGAGCGTCGTGTGTGCGCGCGACCACGACTACGAGGCGTTCTACGGTGGGGAGCTCGAGGGCCGCCTCGAGCTGGGCTATCCGCCGGCCGGTCACCTCGCCGCCTTTCGCATCGATGGCGCCGACGCCAAGCTCGTCGAGCGTCGCGCGCGCGAGATCGCGGGCTCGGCGCGTCTTCGCGCTGGCTCGCTCGGCGTCGACCTGCTCGGCCCCACGGAAGCGCCGATCCAGCGCCTCAAGGGGCGCACGCGCTGGCTGCTGCTGCTGCGCGCGCGCGAGCGGCGCGCGCTGCGCACACTGCTCGACCCGCTCGCTGCTCAGTGGGTTGGCGCGAGCGCCGGCGGCCTGCGCGTGGCGGTCGATGTCGACCCCATCGGGCTGCTATAGAAGCGCCACGGGTGTGTTGCTAATCTAGCGCCACCGTGCCTTCCGTCCTGATCATCGCCAAGCCCTACGACGCGGAGGTCATGCGCAGCGCGCTGGTCTCGGCGGGCTTCAGCGCGTCGGTATGGGACATGATCAGCGACCCCGTCGAGCGGCTGCAGGACGAGCGGCCCGACGCCGTGATCCTCGCGCTGCAGCTGCCCGGCCGCAGCGGCGTGCCCGTGCTCGACGCGGTGCGCGCGCTGTCGCACGGCAACGACGTACCGATCGTGCTGGTCACCGACTCGTCGAGCGAGGTCTCGACGCTCGGAGACGCAGTGCGCCTCGGCGCCGATCAGCTGCTGTTGCGGCCGGTCAATCCATCACAGCTGTTGGCCAAGCTCGGCGCCGTGCTCGACCTCGATACGCCCGAGCCGCCGCCGATCCGACCCGCGTCGACGCTGATCCCGCCGCCGCGCACCGGCGAGCTGCGCCTCAGCAACACCTCCACGTCCGGTTTCGCAAGCGACAGCTCGCCGCTGCCGCGCTGGCGCACGCCGACGCAAGCGCTCGGCACGTCGCCGACGCCCAAGCAGGCGCTCGAGGCACCACCGACGCTGCCCGAGACGACCCTGCCGCCGATGACGGGCCCAGGCCGCACGCCGACGGTGCGAGGCGAAGGCGCACCGCCGGCGATGAACGAAGGCGACGACGACGAAGACACGCTGTTTATCGATGAACAGCCACGCGTGCGTTCGGTGCATCCCGAGGCGCAGCGGCGCGTGGGGCTCGCGCGCGAGCTGCAGGCGGAGATCGACGCCATCGATCGTCGGCTGTTCCCCAACGCGCCAGCGCCGTTTTCGCTGGTCGACGAAGGCGACGACGAGCTCGACACCCTCGATGACATCGACGTCGAGCGGATGGGCGTCGACACGTTCCCGGGCGCGCGTCGGCCGCGCCCGACGTCGCGTACGCTGGCGCCGGCGCCGCGCGTGCAGCGCGAGACGGCCGCCTCGCTGCCTCGCGACGCCGACGTCTACCGCGCGCCACCGAGCAGAGCCGACCTCGACGACGATCAGGACACGCGCGAGCACGACACGGCGGAGGAGCATACGCGCCTCGGCGAGGTCGATAACGACGAGACGGTCGGCCAAGGCATGTCGATCGCGGCCGAGGCGCTCGCCGCCGGTGGGACGCTGACCGACCACGTGTCGACGCGCGGGCGCAAGCGTCGGCGCGCGCTGACAGGCCCGGTGGCGCCATCGCGGCGCCGGCGGCGCCGGCGGCTAACCGAGGGACGCACTTTCTCTGACGACGATGCCGACGACGTGCAGGATGGCACGCTGCCTCCAACGCCCGTGCCACTGCCGTCGAGCCGTCCGCGGCGCGAGGCGGCGCTGCACGACGAGGCGCCGCTGCCGTTGGTCGCCGTCGAGCTGGCGGGTGACCTCCGCAGCACGACCTTCGCGCAGCTGCTCGACCAGGTGCGGCGCTCGGGCTTCAGTGGTCGGCTAGACCTCGCGCACGATGGCATGCACAAGTCGGTGCACTTCGAGGAAGGCCAGCCGGTGTTCGCCGGCTCCAACGAGCCGCAGGATCGCCTCGCCGAGCTGCTGCTGCGCGAGGGCAAGATCACGCGCGAGCAGCACACCGAGTGCGAGCAGCTGGTCGGCCGCACGGGGCGACGGCTGGGCGCGATCCTCGTCGAGAAGGGGCTGCTCAAGGCGCAGGAGCTGTTTCCGCTGGTGCGCCGCCACGTGGCCGAGATCCTCTACTCGCTGTTTGCCTGGACCGACGGCCGCTACGAGCTCAAGCCGCAAGAGCCGCCCGAGGAGAAGATCCGCCTCGAGCAGCACCCCGCCGCGCTGGTGGCCGAGGGTGTGCGGCGCAAGATGGGCATGCAGCGCCTGCTCGAGGCGGTGGGTGGCCACGGCGTGGCCGTGGTGATCCCGAGCGACGCGCTGTCACGGCTCGAGCAGATCGAGCTCACAGCGGCGGAGCGCGCGGTGATCTCGCGCTTCACCGGCGACGAGACGCTCGGCGAGCTGGTGGCGCGTGGGCTCGCCGACGAGCTGACGGTGATGCAGTCGGCGTTTATCGTCATCGCGCTTGGGCTCGGCAACGTGCGTGGGCAGCGCGGCGCGCAGGTCGGCTCGCTCGATCGCGCGCGCGAGGTCGCCATCGACAGGCAGCGCCTCGAGACCAAGTACGCGCAGGTCTGCGAGGCCGACTACTTCAGTCTGCTCGGGCTGCGCTCGGACGCCAGCGGCCACGAAGTGCTGCGCGCCTACGAGCGGGTGCGCGCCGAGTTCGAGCCGGCCACCTTTCCACCGGACCTCGTTGCCGAGCACGCCGAGCGCATCAGCGAGATCGTCTACGTCATCGACGAGGCTTTCCGCGTGCTCAGCGACGACATGTTGCGGGCCGCTTACCGCGAGACGCTATGACTCGAGAACTAGCAGCGCCACGTCGCGACGAGGTGGCTGACCCGTCGCGCCTCTCGGTGGTCTTCATGGGCTCGCCGGACTTTGCCGTGCCGACGTTGCGCACGTTGGCGCGCCACCACGACGTTCGAGCGGTGGTCTCGCAGCCCGACCGCAAGCGCGGCCGTGGCCGCGCGCTCGCGCCGCCGCCGGTCAAGCGTGCGGCGCTCGAGCTCGGTCTTCCCGTGCTGCAGCCGGTGAAACTGCGTTCGCGTGCCGTGCGCGAACAGATCATGGGCTTTACGCCCGACGTGATCGTCGTCGTGGCCTACGGCCAGATCCTCTCGCCGCGACTACTCGCTGGGCCGCCGCTGGGATGCATCAACGTTCACGCCTCGCTGCTGCCCGCGCTGCGCGGTGCGGCGCCGATCCAGTGGGCGGTGCTCGAAGGCCACGCGCGCTCGGGCGTGTCGATCATGCGCATGAGCCGTGGGCTCGACACGGGGCCCGTGCTGCTGAGCCAGTCGATCGAGCTCGCGGCCGACGAGACGGCAGGCAGCCTCCACGACCGCCTGGCGCCCCTCGGTGCGACGCTGCTGCTGCGCGCGCTCGCTGGCTTCGCGCGCGGCGACCTCGAGGCCAGCGAGCAGGACGACGCCGCGGCGAGCTACGCGCGCATGCTCAGCAAGGACGACGGGCGCGTCGATTTCTCGCGCTCGGCGCGCGAGGTCGACTGCTGGATTCGCGGCATGGACCCGTGGCCCGGCGCTTATGCCGACCACGCCGGAGAGCGGCTCAAGCTGTTTCGCTCGGCGCTGGGACAAGGGCAGGGCGGTGCCGCGCCAGGGACGGTGCTCGGGCGCGACGAGCGCGGATTGCTCGTCGCCTGCGCCGAAGGCGAGGCGGTGTTTGTCGGCGATCTGCAGCTTGCCGGCCGGCGGCGCATGGCGGCCAGCGCGCTGCTCGCAGGCTACGAGATCGCCGACGGCGCGGTGCTCGGCTGATGGCTGACGCGCGCTCGGTAGCGCTCGAGGTGCTGCGGCGACTGCGGCGCGACGAGGTCTACGTCAACCTGGCGCTCTCGGCCGAGCTCGAGCGCGCGCGGCTGGCGGATGCCGATCGCGCGCTCGCGACCGAGCTCGTCTACGGCGTGCTGCGGCGTCGCGCGCGGCTCGATCACGCACTGGCGCAGCACGCCAAGCGCCCCATCACGCGCACCAAGGCAGACGTGCTCGACGTGATGCGCCTCGTGGCCTACCAGCTGCTCGCGCTCGATCGCGTGCCCGCGCACGCGGCGGTTAGCGAAGCGGTCGAGCAGGTGCGCCGCGCGCGCGGACCGCGCGTGGCGGGTTTCGTCAACGCGGTGCTGCGCCGCCTCGCCGAGGCCGCCAGCGCCGACCGCGAAGCCGCGTGGGGGCCGCTGCCGGAGGCGCGGCGCGCGCGGCTGGCGCTCGAGCACTCGCTGCCCGACGAGCTGTTGGCGCTGCTCGCCGATCGCCTCGACGGCGACGACGACGAGTTGGATGCGCTGGCGCGCGCGCTCTCTCTGGCGCCGGCGCTGTCGCTGCGCGCCAATCCCGCGCGCATCACGCGCGACGCGCTGGCGGCACGGCTCGAAGAGGAGGCCGGCACGCGCGCGCGGGTGGAGCGCTGCGAGCGCTCGCCGTGGGGCCTGCGTGTGAGCGGGCTGTCGGACCCGTTCCATCGCGCCTCGTATCTGGAGGGGCTTTGGACGGCGCAAGACGAGGCGGCGCAGCTCGCCGTCGCGGCGCTCGAGCCGAGCGCTTCGGACGTACACCGCGTGCTCGACGCCTGCGCTGGCGTCGGCGGCAAGGCGACGCTGCTCGCCGCGCTGCTGCCCGAGCGCGGGCAGCTTCTCGCCGCCG
>JAGQIK010000156.1 GCA_020431405.1 Myxococcales bacterium | reverse complement strand
GCGTCGTCGGACAATGCACCATGACCGCCAACCCCTCTCGGCTGCTGCTCGTTGCCGCTGCGCTCGGCGCGCTGCTCGCGATCGCCGGCAACATGCTGCCCGCGCCCGCGCTCGTCTACCTCTTCAAGCCGGCGACGACGCTGCTCATCATCGCCTGGGCCTGGCCGCGTGGCGCCGACGCGCCGGCCGTGCGGCGCTGGGTGCTGATCGGCCTCGTGCTCTCGCTCGCCGGCGACGTCTTCCTGATGTGGCCGCAGCAGGGTTTTCTGCCCGGGCTCGTGTCGTTCCTGCTGGCGCACCTGGCCTACATCGTCGCCTTCACGCGCCGCGCGCGGTTCGCGGCGCGGCCGCTGCCCTTCGCGCTCTACGCGCTCGTCGCCGCCGTGCTACTGTCGCAGCTCTGGCCGGGCGTGCCGGCGGCGCTCCAACTCCCGGTGCTCGCCTACGTCGTCTGCCTCGCGGCGATGGCGGCGCAGGCCGGCGTCGTCTGGCTCGTCGCGCGCGGCGGCGACGGTGAATCGCTGGCCCGCAACGCGGCAATCGGCGGCGTGTTCTTCATGACGTCGGACACGCTGCTCGCGTTCAACAAGTTCAACGCGCCGGTGCCGCTTTCGGCCTTGCTGATCCTGGCGACGTACTGGCTGGCGCAGGGTTTGATCGCCGCGAGCTTGTCGGCCGCTGCGCCGACGGCCCGGTCGGGCCGCCACGAGTCCAACGTGCGTTGAGATGACAGGAAATGGCATTTATCGTCATTCATGGCAAACTCGGCGCGAAAGGAGGGGCAAGATGCAAAGCATGAACATCTCGCTGCCGGAGCCGCTCAAGCAGTTTGTCGACGGCCAGATTGCGCAAGGGCGCTACAGCAGCGCGAGTGAGTACGTTCGCGAGCTGATACGCGCCGACGAACAGCGCAAGGTGCAGGCCCAGTTGGAAGCGAAGCTGCTCGAGGGCCTGCAGGGTCCCGAAGCAGACGTGAGCGCCGCCGAGTGGCGCGCGATCCGCTCCGACGCGATGGCAATCCTGGCGGCCCGAAGCCGTTAGGCGCGCGGATGCCGAAGGTTCGCCAGCGCGCCGCAGCGCGTCGCGACCTCGTCGAGCAGTTCGTTCATCTCGCCGACAGTGCAGGTCTCGCAACCGCCGAGCGATTTCTGCCCCAGGCGGAAGCGAGCTTCGACATGCTCGCCGCCGAGCCCTCGATCGGCGCGCCGCTCGTGCTTGAACATGCCGATCTGGCCGGGCTTCGCAAGTGGCGCGTGACCGGATTCGATGCCCACCTGATCTTCTACCTCCCGCGGCAGGACGGCGTCTCGATCGTGCGCGTGCTGCACGCGGCGCGCGACTGGTGGCGCGTGCTCGGCCTCCAGACCTGAACCCGCATCGCCCGCCCCTATCATCCCGCCGGTGACCCCAGCCGCCCCGCCCGAGCCCGCGCAGATCGCCGCCTTCATCGAGCGCTGGTGCGTCGCAGGTGGCTCCGAGCGCGCCAACTACCAGCTCTTCGTCGGCGAGCTTTGCGCGTTGCTCGGCTGCCCCACGCCCGACCCGGCGCGTGACGACACGCGTGACAACGCCTACGTCTTCGAGCGCCGCGTGCAGTTCGCGCACGGCGACGGCAGCGCCAGCGTCGGCTTCATCGACTGCTACCGGCGCGGCGCCTTCGTGCTCGAGGCCAAGAAGCTGCGCGCACCCGGCCACACCAAGGGCTTCGACGATGCCATGCTGCGCGCCCGCGCGCAGGCCGAGGGCTATGCCCGCGCGCTGCCCGCCGCCGAGGGCCGGCCGCCGTTCCTGCTCGTCGTCGATGTCGGCCACGTGATCGAGGTCTACGCCGAGTTCAGCCGCAGCGGCGCCACCTACACACCGTTCCCTGACCCGCGCTCGCACCGCATCGCGCTCGCCGACCTGCAAAAGCCAGCGGTGCGCGATCGGCTGCGCGCGCTCTGGCTCGACCCGCTCTCGCTCGACCCGGCGCGCGCCAGCGCCAAGGTCACGCGCGAAGTGGCGGCGGAGCTTGCAGCGCTCGCCAGTTCGCTCGAAGCCGCCGGCCATGCGCCGCAGGCCGTCGCCGCCTTCCTGACGCGCTGCCTGTTCAGCATGTTCGCCGAGGACGTGGCGCTGCTGCCCGAGCGCAGCTTCAAGGACCTGCTCGAACACCATCGCGAAAGCCCGGCGACGCTTCACAACATGCTGCGCGCGCTCTGGGCCGACATGGACCGTGGCGGCTTCAGCGCCGCGCTCGCGCGCGACGTGCTGCGCTTCAACGGCAAGCTCTTCAAGGGCGCCGCGGCGGACGGCTACGTGCTGCCGCTCGATCGCGCGCAGATCGACGGCCTGCTGCGCGCGGCCAACGCCAACTGGCGCGAGGTGGAGCCCGCGATCTTCGGCACCTTGCTGGAACGCGCGCTCGCGCCCGAAGAGCGTCACGCGCTCGGCGCGCACTACACCCCGCGCGCGTATGTCGAGCGCCTCGTGCTGCCGACCGTCGTGCAGCCGCTGCGCGCCGATTGGGCCGACGCCCAGGGCGCCGCGCTGCTGCTCGCCGGCGAGGGCAGGATGGACGAAGCGCGCGCCGAGGTGCGGCGCTTTCATCACAAGCTGTGCGCCACGCGCGTGCTCGACCCGGCCTGCGGCAGCGGCAACTTCCTCTACGTCACGCTCGAACACCTGAAGCGCCTCGAAGGCGAAGTGTTCAACCAGCTCGACACGTTCGGAGATTCGCAGGGCAAGCTCGGCCTGCAGGGCGAGACCGTCACCCTGCAACAGCTCCTCGGCATCGAGATCAACCCGCGCGCCGCCGCGCTCGCCGAGCTCGTGCTGTGGATCGGCTTCCTGCAATGGCACATCCGCACCCTCGGCAACGCGAGCGTCGCCGAGCCCGTGATCCACGACTACGGCAACATCGAATGCCGCGATGCGGTCCTCGCCTACGACCGCATCGACTGCGTGCTGGATGCGCAGGGCAGGCCCGTCACCCGCTGGGACGGCAAGCACATGAAGCCGCATGCGGTGACGGGCGAGCCGGTGCCGGACGAGGCGTTCCAGGTGCCGCTGGAGAAGTACACGAACCCGCGCAAGGCAGTCTGGCCGGCGTCGGACTTCATCGTCGGCAATCCGCCGTTCATCGGCGCGAGCACGGTGCGCCGCGCGCTCGGCGACGGCTACGCCGATGCACTGCGCAGCACCTGGAGCGATGTGCCCGAGAGCGCCGACTTCGTGATGCACTGGTGGCACGCGGCCGCGCAGAAGCTCGCGTCCGGCGAAGCACGGCGGTTCGGATTGATCACGACCAACAGCCTGCCGCAGACCTTCAACCGCCGCGTCGTGCAGGCGGCGTTGGTGGGCGCGAAGGCAATCCATCTGGCTTATGCGATTGCGGACCATCCATGGGTGGACAGCGCCGACGGCGCGGCGGTGCGCATCAGCATGACGGTCGGCGCCGCCGGTGGGGGCGTGGGCGAGTTGCTGAGCGTGGTGCGCGAGACGCCGGCGGGCGATGGCAGCGCGCAGGTGAGCTTCAGGTTCGCGCGAGGCGTCGTGCATTCGGATCTGAAGATTGGTGCGAATGTGGCTGCGGTCGTCGCGCTTCAAGCCAACCGTGGCCTTGGCAACCGCGGCGTCCAACTGCTTGCGAACGGATTCGTCGTATCCGAGACTGACGCCGCGTCGCTCGCCGCTGCCTCCATTCTCAAGCCGCTCCGCAATGGCAGAGACCTCACCGAGCGTCCGCGTGAAGTGCTCGCGCTGGACACCTTCGGACTGACCGAAACCGAGTTGCGCGTCAGCTACCCGGCGGTCTATCAATGGCTCTTGAATCGTGCCAAGCCGGAGCGCGACCACAACCCGCGCGAGACCTATCGGGCCAACTGGTGGCTGTTCGGTGAGAACCAGCCCGCGATGCGCGCGGCACTCGGCGGGCTGCCGCGATTCATTGCAACGCCGATCACCGCGAGGCATCGGGCGTTTCAGTTCCTTGACGCTGGCACGCTCGCCGACCAGGCATTGTTGACCGTCGCCAGCGATCAGGGGCTGCTCCTTGGTGTGCTTTCAAGTCGAGTGCACGTGCAATGGGCACTGCGCACCGGCGGCAGGCTCGGGGCGGGCAATGACCCGCGATACAACAAGACGCGCTGCTTCGAACCTTTTCCCTTTCCGGACCTTTCCGTTCAACCCGAACTCGCCGCGCAGATCGCCGCCCTCGCCGAAGAACTCGACGCGCATCGCAAGCGCCAGCAGGCGGCGCACGCCACGCTCACGCTGACCGACATGTACAACGTGCTCGACGCCTTGCGCCTCGGCCGCGCGTTGACGGCGAAGGAGCGCGTGACGCACGCCGATGGCCTCGTCAGCGTGCTCGCCGAACTGCACGACCGGCTCGACGCGCTCGTGCTGCAGGCTTACGGCTGGGCCGACCTCGCGCCCCTGCTCGTCGGCAAGCCGGGCGGCACGCTGCCCTGGCCCGAGAAGCCGGCCGCGCAGGCCGAGGCGGAGGAGGCGCTGCTGACCCGCCTCGTCGCCCTCAACGCCGAGCG
>JAGQIK010000015.1 GCA_020431405.1 Myxococcales bacterium | reverse complement strand
TCGACACGCTCGCGCGGCTTCGGCGCCTCGAGATCATCTCGTCGCCCAAGGACCACTACAACTCGCCCAACTGGGGCGGCCCGACGCACCCCTGCTACCTTCGCTTCGTCATCACGCGCGAAGGCGAGACGCGCCGCATCGAGCTCACGCTGGACTGGCCCTACTATCGCGACAAGCTGCGCCCCATCGACGCCAACTTCGCCATCTTCATGCGCGGCTTTCCACGCGACGATCTGCCCGAGCTGACCATGCGCTACTCCAAGCGCAAGAGCGGCGTCGACGTGGCCAAGCTCGTCGAAGTGGCGCAGCTGCTCGCACCGCACTTCCAGCGCGTCATCGCCCCCGATGGTACGGTGGTCAAAGCCCCAGGAGCCGCTAGATGACGCGAGACGCGTCGCTCGAGGCGGCCAGCCGCTTTTACGGTCTGGCCCTCGACGAGATCTTTGCCCAAGCCTGCGACGAGAACCTCACGCTGCAACAAGGCGCGCTCGTGCACGCGCACCTGAGCCGCAACTACTCGTACTTCGGCGCCATCGACAAGACGCTCTCGGGGTTCGTGATCCTCGACGACACCGGCGACAACTACACGCTCGCCGACGTGCGCGGCGCCGGACAGGTCTTCTGGCAGGACCACGAGACACGCGAGCTGTACCTCGAGTTCGACAGCGTGGCGGACTATCTCGAGTGCCAGCGCGAGATCGCGCAGGCCGAAGCGGCCGCAGCGAGCGGCGACGCAGACGACGACGACGGAGACGGCGACGACAGCGACGGTGACGGTGACGTCGACAGCGACGCGATCAAGGCGGGCTACCGTCCGGATGCGCTGCGCCTCGGC
Organism: Myxococcales bacterium; assembly: GCA_020431405.1. Classification (GTDB taxonomy): domain Bacteria; phylum Myxococcota_A; class Polyangia; genus JAGQIK01. The sequence continues at coordinate 4,736 of JAGQIK010000015.1, read as the reverse complement.
GATCGCGTCGTGCCCACCCACACGCTCGCCGAGCGCTACCAGTGGCTGGTCTGGACGCTGGCGCAGCCGCTGACGCGCGACGGCAAGCCGATACAGTCGGTGCGCGAGCTGGTGGGCACCGGCCTTGGACTCTACGAGCAAGCCTTCCCCGACGACGAGGCGCTCGCGGCGGCGTTTCGCGGCGAGCGCTCGCACCTCGCCGATGACCCGCACCTCGCGATCTACTGGCTGCTGCATGCCGCCGTGCGCTGCGAGCCCGAGCGGCTCGCCGCCGTGCTCGAGGCCATCGAGCCAACGCGCGCGCGCTGGCCCGAGCTGCTGTCGGCCTTCGTCTCCGCGCTCTCGTCACTCGGTGTCGACGGCGCGCTCGACGTGGTGCCCGACTTTCGCGCGCGCCGCGGCCTGCTCGCGCTCGTGCGCGCCAACGCCGCCGCCAAGGCAGGCGATCAGTCCGCCGCCCTCGACGACTATCTCTTGTCGTTGCGCATGGACCCGCGCGAGGCGGGCTTTTCCAAGGCGCTGCCGATCGCACGCGCCCTCGACGAAGGCGAAAAGGCGCTCGCCCCGCGCGTGCGCGAGACGCTCTCTGCGCTCGGCGGCCTGCACGATGGCGCCCCCGCCGTGGCGCTCTTGCGGGCCAAGCTCGACGCCGTCGACGGCGCCGACTACAGCGCCTACGCCGACGTGGTCGCCAAGGCGGCCGCCGACGCGGCGACCATCGCCGATCCGATGCAGGCCCTCGAGGTGCTGTGGCCGATCCACACGCTGGTGCGCGACGGCGAGGCGATGAGCGCGCTCGCCGAGCGCCTCTACGCCTTCGACAGCTACCACCGCCGCGTGCTCAAGATCTGTCAGCGCGCGCAGCTGCTCGGCAAGCACGCGCGTTTTGGCAACGCCGTGTCGCTCGCCGAGCGCGTGGCGCTGGCCGAGGCGAGTATGGCGCCGCTCGGCGCGCTGCTCGAGACGCCCGACCAGCTCGACGAGATCGTCGCGGGCATCGACTCGGCAGCGCTGCGCGACGTGGTGGCGCGCCGCGTGCTGATGCGCGTCGATCTGTTCGAGTCAGCGGCGCCCGTGCTGTGGGCCTTCGACGCGCTGCTCGCCGCACGCGACGACGACGGCGACGTTGACAGCGACGAGCGCGCGTCGCTGCTCGCGCGCGGGCTGCTCGGCGCCAAGCACGCCGCGCAGAAGCAGCTGCTCGAGCGTGTGGGCGCCGCCATCGACGCGCCCGACCATCCGCTGCTCGACGTGCTCTTTCGCGTGCTCGAGCGCGCGACACAGGGCATCGACGAGGACGACTTCGGCGCCAGCTACATGCTGGGCAAGCTGCTCGAGTCGGTGATCGCGCTCGTCTCGCCACACGCCGCCGCCGAGCGCGTCTACGCGCGGCTGCTCGCGCTGGCGCGCGGCCCCGGCCGCAAGCTGCCCGAGACGCTGGTCAACACGCTCTTCAACCCGTTCAACAAAGAGGGTGCCTACCTCGTCGATCGCATCGACGACGCGCAGGCGCAGCAGGGCGCGCGGTTGCTGATCGATCTGCGCCAGCACGAAAATACGCACGTCGCCAACGGCGCCGGTCACCAGCTCTATCGCTTCAACCACCCCGGCGCCGCCGAGGTCTGCATCGACGCGCTGGCCCGTTTCGGCGCCAGCAACGCCGAGGCCAAGGCGCGCGGCGAGCGCGACAAGCTCGCCGAAGACATCGTGGCCAACCTCTACGCCGCGCTGCGCGGCATGGCGCGCGGCGCCAGCGAGCACCCGGGCCGCGACAAGGCGCGCGACGCGATCCTCGAGCGCCTCTACAGCGAGCGCGCCAGCTACTGGCGGCTCGGCAACGCCATCTCCGAGCTCGGCGACCCCGCCGAGACGCACCAGCGCGTGATGGCGCTGCTCGCGGCGCGACCCGACGCCGACGCGGCGGCCGCCTACGCCGCGGCGCTCGCGCACTTCATCAAGCAGGCGCCGCCGCTCGCCCACCTCGGCGAGGTGGTCGCCAGCTGGCCGCTGCCCGACGCCGCGCCAGCGCGCGCGCGTTTCAAGTACGTGCTGCTCGAGGCGGCGCGTGCCGCGCTCGAAGCCAAGGCGCACGACGCTGTGCGCGCCTGCTGCGCGGCGGCAGGGCGTATCAGCGAGGCGCCCTACAGCCCCTATCACAGCGTCGATCGCGGCAACGACTTCGTCGATCCGTTCGATCCCGCCGGCGCCGAGGACAACGCCGAGCTGCGCGCGCAGCTCGCGCGGGTGCTCAGCGGCGAGGCCGACGCGGCGGCCGCCAGCGCGCGCGAGCGAGCGGCCGCGCGCCGCGGCAAAGGAAAGCCGCGCGCCCGCATCAGCGACGAGGAGCTCGGCACCCTCGCCGGCGTGACCGTCGGCCGGCGGCTCTTTTCCGAAAAGCTAGCCAAGACGATCTGGTTTCGCGACAGCGACGGCCGCGCGCACTACTTCGACGGCTTCGAGGTAGTCGAGCCGCCGTTTCGTTTTGTCGACGACGTCAAGATGGGCAAGGCGGCGGGCAAGGCGTTCTTCGCCGGCATCGAGCGTCCCGACGAGCGCTTGATGCTGTGGAGCAAGCGCGGCGCCGACTTCATCGAGTGGACGCGCTACGACAAGCGCCTCGTGCTGCGCCAGGGGGCGAACAACGGCGGCTTCGACATGATCTGCGTCGAAGCGCGCGATGCCGAGCAGGCGGCGGCGATCGTCGACAGCGCGCGTGCCAGCATCCCGCGCGGCTACCGCGAGACCGGCGCGTTCTACGTGCCCGGCTGCGGCGCCGTGGTGCGCACCTTCTACACGCCCAACGCCGACGGCAGCTACAACAGCGACGGGCGCCAGCTCGAGGCCGTGCTCGACGGCGCGCTGAGCTGGGGTCGCAAAGACCTCGGCAGCGACGCCGCCGCGCAGGCCGAGGTGGACGCGATGGAGTCGGCCTGCTTGCGCGCCGGCGGCTACGTCAGCTGCATCGAGTGGATGGACCGTCTGCGGCGCGCCGAGGATCTCGACCTCGTCGCCTGGATGCAAAAGCGCATTCGCCAGGACGCGCGCAGCGCCGCCTGGCACCTCGCCGCGCTGAGCGACATCGCGCGTTATCTCGAAGCGCACGGGCTCGACGCGCTGTTTGTCGGCGACGACGGCGCGCGCGAGCTCGAGGTCGAGCTCCTGCCGCCGGCCGTGCAGGCCGACATCGACGCGCTCGCCGCGACCCTCGCGCGGCCGCTGCCAGAACCGCTGGTCACGCTATGGCGCCAACACGGCGGTGCGCGCTGGCGCTGTGGTGCACGCAGCGGCGAGCTGCTCTCGCCACGCGGCGTGCTCGAGCAGCGCGCGCGCGCCCGCGCTCACGGCGAGCGCTGGCTCTCGAAGCTCCCTGAAGCCTCGCGTGCGCAGGCTGCCGCGCTCTACGGCGCGCTCTACGCCGTGACCCTCGCCGACGGCGAGCTCGACACGCTGATGGCCGACGCCGAGCGCTCCGACGATCGCGTCTTCACCAAGGCCGGCTACGCGCCCAACGACATGTGGTGGGAGAAGGCCTTCGGCTGGATGCTCGCCACCGGCCTGCTGAGCGACTTCTGCGAGGCGCTCGTCGCGCGCGCGCCCACGCTGCGGCTTTTGTGGCACGGCCAGCGCTACGACGCCGCGCAGCCGCACGCGCTCTACGCGCTCGATGACAGGCGCTGGGAGGTGCGCTTCGACGAGGCGGCGATGATGCTCGCCACGCGCAGCGGCAAGGTCGGCAAGCCCGGCAAGGTCAGCATCAAGCGCTTCGACGACGCGGTCAAAGCGCGCAAGGCCTATGACAAGGCGCTGGCGAGCAGCGAGAAGAAGGGCTACTCGCCGGCGGCGAGGTAAGGCTGCAAGAAGGTCAGGAACTCGACCTCCGTCGCCGCGAGACCGTGGCTGTAGACGTAGCGGCTGGCCAGGTGCGCGCCGAAGATCGCCTTGAGGTAGCTGCGCGGCACGCGCTTGAGCAGCGTGTCGAGCCCGACCAGCTCGAGCAGCACGTCGGGTACAGCCTCGCGCAGCACGTGTGACAGCAGCTTGTTGTTCTGCCACAGCGACGAGGCCTGGATCTGGTCGTTGATGGCGTTGATCTTGACGCTCACCGCGTCGGTGAGCTCGCAGCGCGCGCGCCCGGTGCGCTCGTGCTCGCGCCAGATGCAGTCGAGCTCGGCGCGCGCGTTGTCGACGATGCGCGTCACGGTGGCGTCGACGTAGCGCGCGTAGAAGTCGGGCCGCTGCTCGTGTTTGACGCACATGTTGGCGTCGTGCTCCTCGTCGGAGAGCGCCAGCGAGGCGAGCACCTCGAGCGATGACGACGTCACGCCGCCTTTGTTCGCCGAGGCGTCCTTGTAGAGCACCACGCCGGCGCTTTCGAGCTGACGACGCGCTGCCTGCGTGAAGAACAGGTTGGCGCCCTCGACGACGATCTTGAAGCGCGCCGAGCCGTCGTCGTGAAAGAGCGACTTGACGTTGTTGATGTGCACGGCGTCGGGGCGGCCGCCGCACGGCACGAAGAGGTCGGCGCTCGAGCGCGCGTCGAGGTGGAAGTTGTTGCGAAACGAAAGGCCGCTCTCGATGCTGCTGCCGTCGGGCAGCTTGACGTCGCGATCGTCGATGTGCACGAAGAAGCCTTCGGCGCCGAGCCTGTCGCGCGCGAAGTGCTCGACCATCTGGCGCGCCTTGGCGAGGCGCAAGAGCTCCTCGCGATCGATGCCGGCCGGATCGTAGAGCACGCC
>JAGQIK010000155.1 GCA_020431405.1 Myxococcales bacterium | reverse complement strand
TGTGGCGCGGCTTCATGGGTCCTCCTCGCACGATGGGTGTGCGAGGAGGACGTATCGCAAGCGCCGTGCCGCGCGACGCGCACCAGATCACGCGGTCTGGCGCGTGTCGCGCTGTTCCCTGCGGGTAACTAGCGAGGCCGCCGCACCTCAGCGCGTGCGGTGGCGGCGTCAGGCCGTCTTGATCGCGATGCGCCGCGGCTTGAGCGAATCTGACTTGGGCAAGTGAACCCAAGCGACGCCGTCGCGCAGCTCCGCGCTGGCCTTGTTGGCGTCGATGCCGTGCGGCAGCGTGAAGAGACGACGGTAGCCGGCGTACGACGAGCCTTCTTCGCCGCGGCGACCCTCGATGACCAGCTCGGTGCCGTGCAGGTGCAGCGTCAGCGCGCTGTCGACCACACCCGGCACGTCGGCGCTGATCAGCCACTCGTTTTCGTTCTCGTAGACATCGCAGGCCGGACGGAGCCACCGCTCCTGCTGCACCGCCTCGGGCTGCACTGCGTTGCGATCGGTAAGCTCGGTGCTCATGGTGCTCCTCCCCTACTTGCTCTTGACGGTGATCTGACGCGGCTTGGCCTCGGCGGCCTTGTCCAGCGTCACGTTGAGGATGCCGTTGGTCAGCGTCGCGCTGACCTTCTCGGGATCGACGGCGCAGGGCAGCGAGATGCTGCGATTGAACTTGAAGCCGGCGCGCTCGCGGCGGTGCGCCGAGTAGCCCTCGGGCGGCATCACTTTGCGCTCGCCAGCGAGGGTCAGCACATTGTTGTTGAGCGAGAGCTCGAGGGCGTCAGCGGGCAGGCCGGGCACCTCGGCGAAGAGGTAGAGGTGATCGCCCTCGTCGTGGAGGGTCATCATCGGCCAGCTGCCCTGGCCGAAGGCCTGCTCGGCTGGATGGCGATCGCCCTCCCTGAAGCTGCCGTAGTCGTAGAACAGCCGATCCATGCGCCGCCGAAAGTCGTCGAGGGCGGCGAAGGTCCGATCAAAATCGCTCCATCGCGTCAACATGGCGCACCTCCGCACATCATCTGTGGTGTTGGTTTCGGGGGCTTCCAGCGACGTCTCGGCCGTCGGGAGCCTCGTGTCTATCGCTTACAGCCTTCGACGTAATGTCGCGCGCCACGCTGTCAAGCGCCGGCCAGCCAGCTCCTCTCCATCCGCGCGCCGCGAATTTTTCAACGCGATTTATGTATCCTGCGTTTCATAGATTCGCACTCAGAAAGACGGACAGGAGAGGTGCGTGCAAAGCGGATGGCGCGGTGTCTCAACGAGCGCGATAGCTCTTGTTATTATTCTGTTTTCCCCCCGGCCCGCGGGTGCTCAATCAGTCGCTCAGATCCTGACGGCGAAGCGCATCGCGCCCTCGACGATCGCGCTGATCGATCCCGAGCGAGGCACGTCCACGGGAGGGTCGAGCACCGACGTCCGCTACGCGGTGGGCGACGTGCTGACCTTCATCCTGCAGTTCACCGCGGTCAGCAATAACTCCATCCGCGGCCTCAACGGCTACATCACCGAGTACATCCCGCCCAACACCGAGGTGGTGGGCCTGCGCATCGTCGACAAGGACGGCAACACCATCGAGCCGCGCCGCGCCGGGATGGCGCCGGACGGCTGGGGCCTCAAGGCGACCAACTACTCGGCGTTCAGCCTCAGCGAGGGCTCGATGGCCGGCGTCTTCGCCGACACCGGCATCTTCTACTCGAGCAGCGCGCTGACGGCGCGCGTGCCGAGCAACGCGCTGCCGACGGTGAGCAACGGCGTGCAGCTGCTGCCGGCCCCCTCGCGCGCCAACGAGTTCGACGAGCTGCTCGGCATCCCGGGCGGCCCCTACTACATCCACAACAACTGGGACTGGGTGCAGACGATGGCCTACGGCACCCAGGGCGCGCTCGGGGCGCCTCCCGGAGGCGACATCAACAAGTTCGGCAAGGGCAACACGCCGTTCCTCTACGGCTCGGCCGTCGCCGGACCGTCTAGCTACTACCAGTACGAGGCGACGCAGACGTCGCCCGGCACCATCGTCCCCAACGGCACGACGGGCCCGTGGGTGCGTGTCGCCTACCCCGGCTCCGAGATCGGCAGCGGCGCGGCGGCCACCAGCGCCGGCAGCTTCGCGCGCGTCGGCACGCCCACCAGCGCCGGCTACAACCTCTCGACGGCCAACCCGTTGCCTTCGACGGCCAACGCCGTGCGCTTCGCCCTCGGGCAGCTGCGCGTCGGCCAGCAGTACTTCGTCGAGGTCTCGCTGCGCGTCACCGGCTCGCCGCTCGATCCCGGTGTCGGCCTCGACGCCAACTGCGGCGAGGTCTTCGGCGGCGCCGGCACCAGCGACAAGCCCGACAACACCTGGGCCTACGCGCTGCCTTCGGTCAACTGCGTGCTGCTCAATCTGCAGTTCGAAAAGAGCGTCGACAAGGTGCTCGCCACCTCGGGCGACACGGTGACCTACAAGATCAAGGGCAAGAACCTCTCGACGAACACGCGCACCAACGTCGTCGTCACCGACACGTACATCGCGTCGGACCTCACGCTGGTCTCGGCCACCGGCAGCCCCACCGTCTCGGGCGGCGTGATCACCTGGCCGACCATCGGCTCGTGGCCGCCGGGCGCCGAGTTCGAGCACACCGTGGTGATGACGATCTCGGGCCAGGGCCAGGGCTCGACGTTCAACACCGCGCGCATCGTCTACGACCAGCTGCCGGCGGGTTTCACCACGCAGGCCGTCGTCAACCGCATCCAGGTGGCGCTGCTCGACTTCGACATGGTCGCGGTGCCCAACCAGGTCGCCGCCGGCGGGACGTTCGCCTACCAGGTGACGATCAAGAACGACGGCACCGGCACCGCGGCCAACAGCGGCTGCAACAACACCGCCGGCTGCCTCTACGGCGTGACGCTGCCCGCGGGCTTTTCGGTGGTGCCCGGCAGCAGCCAGATCAACGGCACGCCGGTGAGCAACCCGACTGCCAGCGGCCAGCGATACATCTGGACCTCCGGCGTGCTCGCCATCGCGTCGGGCGCGACGGTGACGCTGACCTTCAACGTGCAGGCCAGCAGCACGCCCGGCCTCTACACCGCGTGCGCCGAGGCGTGGCTCAACAGCAACGGCCCCTTCAACGACACCGAGTGCAAGCTCGGGCCCATCGCCGTCGGCGCGTCTCGCTCGGCGGCGCCGGTGATCACCGCGCCGGTGGTCGACACCGACACCTGCATCAGCGGCACCACCAGCGAGGCCAACGGCACGACGATCACGCTCTACATCAACGGCATCGCGCGCGGCACGACGACGTCGTCGGGCGGCGCCTGGCAGATCTGCGGCTTCCCGCCGCTCTACGGCGGCCAGATCGTGACCGCCACCGCCACGGCGCCGGGCAAACTGGTCAGCTTGCCATCGAGCCCGGTCACGGTGCTCACGCTGCCCAAGTGCTCCGACGGCATCGACAACGACAACGACGGCCTGATCGACTTTCCCGCCGACCCCGGCTGCTCGTCGCCCACCGACAGCACCGAGGATGATCCGCCCACGCCAGAGTGCTCCGACGGCGTGGACAACGACAACGACGGGCTCATCGACGCGCAGGACCCCGGCTGCTCGTCGCCTTTCGACACCTCCGAAGGCGGCGCGCCCGAGTGCTCCGACGGCATCGACAACGACGGCGACGGCCGCGTCGACTTCCCCAACGACACTGGCTGCACCAGCGCCAACGATGCCACCGAGGTCAGCGAGTCGCTGGCCGCCTGCAACGACGGCATCGACAATGACGGCGACGGCCGCATCGACTTCAAAGCTGACGGCACGGGCGATCCGGGCTGTCACTCGGCCAACGACAACAACGAGGTCGACGACCCGCCGAGCGGCGGCGAGATCAAGCCGCGCCTGCTGATCGTCTTCGACACCAGCGGCTCGATGAACTGGAACACCTGCAACAACACGTTCACCGGCGGCGACGGCACGCAGAGCTGCCAGGGCGCCGACGTCTCGTGCGCGACCTGCAACGGGTCGGGCTGCGGCAACGGCGTCGCCGACGACAGCCGCATCGACAAGGTCAAGCGCGGCATCACCAGCGTCGTCGGCTCCTACGGCAGCGTCGAGTACGCGCTGATGCGCTTTCACCAGCGCGCGATGCCCTTCGCTTGCCCGACGGACAACGCCAGCCTGCAGTCGGGCGGCTGGCAGGGCGCCGGCGCCTCGCCCTGCTCGGGCGGCTTCTCGGCCGGCGATCTGCTGGTGGGCTTTTCCGGCAACAACGCCGCCGACCTGCTGCAGTACATCGACGGCAGCTCGAACTACTCGGGCACACCCCCGCCGGGGCTCGACCTCGAGCTTCGCGGCACCGGCACCACGCCGCTCGCCGGCAGCCTGACGTCGGCGCACCAGTACATCCAGCGCGTGCGCACCAGCGACCCGCAGGGGCCCTGCCGCCCGTATCGCGTGATCTTGGTGACCGACGGCCTCGAGACCTGCGGCGGAAACCCGGCCAACGTCGCCGCCACGCTGCGCGCCGACAACATCCGCGTCTCGGTGATCGGCTTCGCCACCAGCGACACCAACATCGTCACGCAGCTCAACAGCATCGCCGCCTCGGGCGGCACCACGCAGGCGCTGCTCGTCGACAACGAGACGACGCTCGCGCTCGAGGTCTCGAAGGTCATCAGCGAGAGCCTGCTCAGCGAGCGCTGCAACAACGCCGACGACGACTGCGACGGCCTGTGCGACGAGAACTTCCCCGAGGTCGGCGTGACCAACCCGGCGTGCATCAATCAGCGCGCGCCGCAGACCTGCACCGTGGGCCTCGGCATCTGCCAGCGCACTGCCAGCTACGTCTGCAAGGCCGACGGCTCGGGCTCGGAGTGCAACGTCACGCCGGGACCGCCCAACCCGGGCGGCGAGATCTGCGGCAACGGGCTCGACGACGACTGCGACGGCCAGGTCGACGAAGGCTGCACGCCGTGCGTGCCGCAGGCCGAGGTCTGCAACGGCCGCGACGACAACTGCAACGGACAGATCGACGAGGGCTACGTCAGCGTGCCGTGCGGCTCCAACGTCGGCGAGTGCACGCAAGGCACCACCGCCTGCGTCAACGGCCAGGTGGTCTGCAACGGCGCTACTGGCCCCGGCACCGAGGTCTGCGACAACCGCGACAACAACTGCGACACCATCGTCGACCTCTTCTCGCGCAGCTGCTACCCGGCGGCGTCGGGCTGCAACGTCACCACGGGTGTCTGTCAGGGTGTCTGCCAGGTGGGCACGCAGACCTGCATCGCCGGCGCGTGGGGTCAGTGTCTCAACTTCGTCGGACCGACGCCCGAGGTCTGCAACGGCCTCGACGACAACTGCGACGGCCAGGTCGACGAGGGCGTGCTCAACACGTGCACCAACTACGCGACCTGTCAGACCTACACGACCTGCTCGCAGTGTCCGGCGCGCCCGGCGGAGATCTGCGACGGCATCGATAACGACTGCGACGGCCAGGTCGACAACAACGCGCTGCAGGTGGGCGACGCCTGCGGCGTGGCCATCGGCGAGTGCCGCCGCGGCACCTTCGCCTGCGTCAGCGGCGCGCTGGTCTGTCAGGGCCAGACCGGGCCGACCAACGAGACCTGCGACAACCGCGACAACGACTGCGACGGCACCGTAGACAACAACATCCCCGGCCTCGGCCAGCCCTGCGGCTCGAGCACCGGCATCTGCCGCCCCGGCACCAACGCCTGCGTCGGCGGCCAGACGGTGTGCCTCGGCGCCGTGCAGCCGCAGACCGAGGTCTGCGACGGGCTCGACAACAACTGCGATGGCCAGGTGGACAACGGCATCCCGTCGGTGCCCTGCGGCAGCAACGTCGGCGCCTGTCGCGCCGGCAGCACCGCCTGCGTCAACGGCCAGACCGTCTGTCAGGGCGCCATCGGCCCGAGCGCCGAGGTCTGCGACGGCATCGACAACGACTGCAACGGCCTCGTCGACGACAACCCCACCGACGTCGGCACGGCCTGCGGATCGGCCGTCGGCGAGTGCAAGCAAGGCGTCACGCAGTGCGTGGCCGGACAGCGTGTGTGCACCGGCGGCGTCGGGCCGCAGCCCGAGATCTGCGACGGCAAGGACAACGACTGCGACGGGCAGGTCGACAACGGCATCGCCAACGTCGGCAACACCTGCGGCAGCGATGTCGGCGAGTGCAAGAAGGGCACGCTGGCCTGCGTCAACGTGCCCGGCTCGGGCTACGCGCTCGTCTGTCAGGGCAGCGTCGGGCCGGCGCCCGAGGTCTGCGATGGCAAGGACAACAACTGCGACGGCCAGACCGACGAGACGTACCCCGAGCAAGGCCAGACCTGCAGCAAGAACGTCGGCGAGTGCAAGGGCGGCAACTACGCCTGCGAAGCGGGCAAGCTGCTGTGCAAAGGCGGCACCACGCCGCAGCCCGAGATCTGCGACGGCCTCGACAACGACTGCAACGGCGCCATCGACGACAACGTGCCGGGCGAGGGCCAGCCGTGCGGCCAGACCACCACCGGCCAGTGCAAGGCCGGCGCGACCAAGTGCGTCGGCGGCAAGATGATCTGCATCGGCCAGATCGGACCGCAGAAGGAGATCTGCAACGGCAAGGACGACGACTGCGACGGCCAGGCCGACAACAACGCCGAGTGTCCCGGTCAGTCGTCGTGTCTCGAGGGCCAGTGCGTGGTGCCCTGCGGCAGCGGCGAGTTCGCCTGTCCGGGCGGCACCAAGTGCAAGGACGGCTACTGCGTGCCGGACGCCTGCTTCAGCGTCACCTGTGACAACACCGCGCGCTGCATCGACGGCAAGTGTGTCTCCAAGTGCGACGGGTCCAACTGCGACGCGCATGAAAAGTGCGAGCCGACCAGTGGCCGCTGCGTCGACGACTCGTGCCTGAGCAAGGGCTGCCCCGACAAGACCAACGTCTGCGTGGCCTACAAGTGCCAGGAAAACCCCTGCCCGCCTGACAAGTGCGGCCCCAACCAGCAGTGCTCCGAGGGCAAGTGCTACGAGAGCTGCCTCAACGTCAAGTGCGAGGCCGGCAAGGCGTGCGTGCAGGGCAAGTGCTCCGACGATCCCTGCGACGGCGTCAAGTGCGAGGAGAACTTCCGCTGCGTGGTGAAAAACGGCGCCACCAGCTGCGAGCCGGATCCCTGCCGCGCGGTCAACTGCCCGCCTGGCCAGACATGCCGCGACGGCATCTGCGGCGACGACCCGTGCGCGACGACGCACTGCCCGGACTACCTGCGCTGCGTGCTGAGCCCCTCGGGCAAGGCGACGTGCGAGCCGATCCCCGGCGCCGTGCTGCCGAGCACCAAGAGCCTCTTCGCCACCGGCGCGGGCGGCTGCCGCTGCAGCACCGGCGGCGAGATCCACGCCGACGGCGCGCTGCTGGCGTTGCTGCTGCTGGGGCTCTTGGGGATCGACCGTCGTCGGCGGCGGCGCCGCCGTTGTCTCCCGCGGGGTGACGCATGAGCCGCGTCCCGCTTGGCGTTCTTTTCGCCGCGTTGGTCGCGCTCGGCGGCTGTCAGACGGACGCGCTCGATATCACGACCTACGGCAGCCGCGGCGACGGCAGCCTCACCGACGGCGACGGCGGCCTCACCGATGGCCGCAGCGGCGGCGACGGCGACGGCGCGGGCGCAGACGGTGACGGCGCCGGCGTCGACGCCTGCGTGCCGAGCGAAGAGGTCTGCGACGGCAAGGACAACGACTGCAACGGCAAGGTCGACGACGTCGACCCGGCCAAGCTCGCGGTGGACGACAAGAACTGCGGCATCTGCGGCAACGCCTGCGCCTTCCTCAACGCCTTCGCGCGCTGCGAAAACAACAAGTGTCTCATCGACCGCTGCGCGCCCGGCTACTACGACCTCAACAAGCAGGACGGCGACGGCTGCGAGTATCAGTGTCTCAAGACCAACGGCGGCGTCGAGACGTGCCCGCCGTCGTCGCCGGGATGCGCCTGCGACGGCGTCGACAACGACTGCGACGGCCAGGTCGATGAAGACTTCGACCTCACCACCGACATCAACAACTGCGGCCAGTGCGGCAACCGCTGCCTCTACAACAAGGCCACGCCGAAGTGCGACCGCGGCCAGTGCCAGATGGGGCAGTGCGATCGCGGCTACGTCGACCTCAACAACGACCCCAAGGACGGCTGCGAGTACAAGTGCCCGGTGTGGCCGCCGCAGGCCGAGACCTGCAACGGGCGCGACGACGACTGCGACGGCCAGATCGACGAAGGGCTGCCCGGCGCCGGCCTCGCCTGCGACACCGGTCAGCTCGGCGAGTGCAAAGCCGGCACCACGCGCTGCGAAAACGGCGCCATCCGCTGCGTGGCCAACAAGAGCTCGACGCCCGAGCTGTGCGACGGGCTCGACAACGACTGCGACGGCACCGTCGACAACGGCTTCTCGCTGCAGACCAACGTCCAGCACTGCGGTCAGTGCGGCAACGTCTGCACCTTCGCCAACGGCAACGCCGCCTGCGTCGCAGGCCAGTGCCAGCTCGCCAGCTGCAAGGACGGCTTCCGCGACCTCAACAACAACCCGGCGGACGGCTGCGAGCACACCTGCCAGGTCTTCCCGCTCTCCACCGAAAAGTGCAACGGCCAGGACGACGACTGCGACAACCAGATCGACGAAGACTTCAACCTGCAGACCGACATCAACCACTGCGGCCAGTGCAACCGGCGCTGCAGCTACCCCAACGCGCAGGCGAGCTGCCAGAACGGCCAGTGCACCATGGGGCAGTGCAACACCAACTACTACGACCGCAACAACAACCCCGCCGACGGCTGCGAATACTTCTGCGTGCCGACCAACGGCGGCGTCGAGATCTGCGACAACGTCGACAACGACTGCAACGGGCAGATCGACGACGGCTTCAACCTCAACGGCGACACCAACAACTGCGGCACCTGCGGCAACGTCTGCACCTTCAACAACGCCTCGGCGGCCTGCGTGGGGGGCCAGTGTCTGCTCAGCCAGTGCAACCCGGGCTACCGCAACCTCGACACGGTCAACGCCAACGGCTGCGAGTACCAGTGCCCGGTGTGGCCACCGACGTCGAGCGACACGAGCTGCGACGGCACGGACAACGACTGCGACGGACAGATCGACGAGGACTACGTGTCGACCTCGTGCGGCAGCAGCACCGGCCAGTGCGTCGCCGGACAGACCGCATGCATTGGCGGCAGCCCGGTCTGCCAGAACCAGACGGGACCTGCGCCCGAGCAGTGCGACAACCTCGACAACGACTGCGACGGCACCGTCGACAACGGCTTCGACAAGCTCAACGACCCGCGCACCTGCGGCCCGAATTGCACGCAGTGCTCGGTGCCCAACGCCATCGCCAACTGCGTAAACGGCGTCTGCGGCATCGCCGTCTGCGCGCAGGGCTGGGTCGACCTCGACAACAACCCCGCCAACGGCTGCGAGTATCAGTGCACGCCGACAGGCGTCGAGATCTGCGACGGCATCGACAACAACTGCAACGGCCTCGTCGACGGCGCCGACCCGAGCATGGCGCCGCTCGGCGGCAACCCCTGCGTGCAGGTGGGCGCCTGCAGCGGCGCCACGGCGACCTGTCAGGGGGCGCGCGGCTGGGTCTGCAACTACTCGTCCAACGTGCAGCTCAAGACGTGCACGTCCAACGCCGACTGCACGCTGACGACCTGCGACACGGCCGCGGGCGTCTGTCCCGGCGAAGTCGCCACCGAGGAGACGCGCTGCGACGGCCAGGACAACGACTGCGACGGCCTCGCCGACGAGCCGTTCTCCAACAAGGGCCAGGCCTGCTTCGAGGCGGGCAAGCTCGGCGTCTGCCAGGGCTCGGGTGTCTACGTCTGCAACGCGGCGCAGACAGCCACCGTCTGCAACATCACCACGCCGGGCATCGCGCCCGGCAACGAGCTATGCAACGGCCTCGATGACGACTGCGACGGGCTGGTCGACGAGGAGACCAACGACGCGGCAGGCCTCGGCGTGGTCGACGACATGGTGCGCATCCAGCGCAGCTACAACGGCCAGTCTTACGACTTCTGGATCTATCGCTACGAAGGCTCGCGCCCTGACGCCAGCGCCAGCGCGGTGGGCGTCAACACCTCGCGCAGCTGCTCCAAGCCACAGGTCATGCCGTGGGCCAACCTCACCTACGCTCAGGCGGCCGCCGCCTGCGCCGCCTCGGGCAAGCGGCTATGCACCGAGACCGAGTGGTTCCTCGCCTGCTCGGGCGCGCCGACCAGCGACACGACGTGCAACACCACGCCCAACGACGGCTGCTACTACCCGTACGGCGACACCTACTCGGCGCAGACGTGCAACGGCAAGGACTACGACACCGACAGCAGCCAACCGGGCAACCAAGACAGCGCCATCGCCACCGGCAGCCGCACGCAGTGCGTTAGCCCCGACGGCGTGTTCGACATGAGCGGCAACCTGATGGAGTGGACGTCGACGCAGGTGCAAGCCTCGCCTCTGGCCTATCGCATCCGCGGCGGCGCCTACGACAACATCGCGCCCGGGTTGCGCTGCGACCTCGCCTTCGTCGCCGGCGAGACGACCTACCAGTACAACAACCTCGGCTTCCGCTGCTGCAGCGACACGGCGCCGTAGCCGTCAGCGCGCCGTCAGCGATTCAGCGCGCGCCGGCCACCAGCTCGGGGCCGCGCTTGCGCAGCCGGCCGCCTTCGCTGCGCAGCACCACGCGCCAGCGCGAGAGCTGGCCGTCGCAGCCGAGATCGCCGAGCGCGTAGGCGGCCGCCTCGGCCGGCGAGAGCGTGGTCGCCTGACGGCGCACGAGCCAGTGATAGCGCAGCGCGAGCGGCGCCTTGGGCGTGAAACCGAGCTGCTTCCAGGGCCCCTCGTCGAAGGCCTTGTTGGCGTCGGCGTCGTAGCGCGCTTTGCCTTTGGCGCAGCGCTCGTGAAGCGGCGGCGCCGGCGCCCAGCTCGCCGCGCTGGGCGGCAGCTGCGGCGCCTCTTTGGCGACCTTGGCCGAGCTGGCAAAGTACGTCTGCGCACCGCGGGCGATGCGATCGAGGTTCGCCGTGGCCTCGACGAGCGCGCCGCGGCGCTGGTACTGCAGATAGCGCGGGACGGCGTACGAGGCCGCCACCGCCAACATGGCGACGAGTATCAAGAGCTCGCTGCGCTTCACGGCTTGGCCTTCTTACGCGTGGCGCCAGCGCCGCCGGCGTTGCGCGAGCTCGGCGTGTCGTGCACGAGCAGAAGGCCCGAGCGCAGGCCGATGCCGATCTGCTTGCCGTCGAAGGGCTTGGCTTCGACCTCGTACTTGTGTCCGGCCGCCAAGAGGCGCGCCGGCAGCACGGGCTTGCCCGCCATCAGCAGCAGCCCGCGGTCATACCAGGCGTACTTGATCGAGACCGCGTCGCCGTTTGGATCGGTCGCCGTGCTGAACGCGTGCAGCGCGCCGTCGCGGCCGAGCTCGATGCACACCCAGTCGACCACCGGCTTGCCCTGCTGGCGGCTCTGGCGATCGAGCCCGTTGCCGGGCGCGCTGGCGCACGCGTGGCGCGCGCCGGCTTGGTGCTGCACCGGCGCGAGCTTGGGGCGCGCCGACTCCTCGTAGAGGTAGAGGCCAACGCGCGCGGCGACCATCACGCCGAGCGCGGCGAGCAGCACCTGGGTGCGTCGCGAGCCGCGCGCCTGGGCACGCTCGCGCGGCGACGGTGCGCGCGTGCGCGACGATGCCTCGTGCCCCTCGCGCCCCTCCGCCTTGCCCTTTTTCGGCGCGTCGTCGCCGGCGGCTGTCGCCTTTGATGGCTTGGCGGGCTTGGACGCCTTGGCGCTCTTCGCTTCGGCCTCGGGCTCGGGCTTGGGCTTGGGCTTGGGCTCGGGCTTGGGCTCCGGCTCGGGCGGCAGCGACTGCAAGAGCTTGCGCGTCTCGCGATACTCCGCGAGCAGCACGTCGCGTTCCTTGACGACGTCGACGTCGTCGCGCTCGAGCGCGGTGGCCTTGAGCTGCTCGTCGGCCGCACGGCAGGCGGTGCGCGCCGCCTCCATCGCCGCCTTGCGCTTGGGGTTGCCGAGCGCCTTGTAGAGATCGAGCTCGGCGTGTGCGCGCTGCAAGTCGCCAAACGCCGAGCGCAGCGCGCGCACCTCGTCGTTGGCGGGCGGCGCGACATCGACCTCCTCGAGCCGCGCGACGAGCTTGGAGATCGAGGGTTGATAGGGATTGGTGGCGCCCTCGGCACCTTCGGCGTCGCCAGCGGCGCCCACGGCGCCGAAGAGGCTCGTGGGCGCGGCCTCGGAGGCGAGCTCCTTTTCGTCGCCCCGCGCGACGACGCTCTCGGACAGCTCTTCGAGCTTTGGTATGTCGTCGTCTTTGCTCACGCGCGTCGCCAGTCTAGTGCCTTTGTCAGCGGCATCCCAAGTTTGCCCCTCAGCGCACGTTGCGCGGCTGCACGGTGGAGACGATCACCGCGCGCGTATACGTGCCGACGATGTTGGGATAGGCCGTCTTGTCGGCGGCTCCGGGGCGGTCTTCCGCCGCGGGACGCCGGCCGCCGTTGAACTGCGGGTCGGGGCTCGCCGAGCGCGCGACCAGCGTGACGCGCACGCTGCTGACCGGGTGGATGCCGCACGACGGCGCGCTGTCGCCGGCAACATTGGCGGCCCACTCGTCGCTGCGCTTGTCGGTGTCCGACGCGCCCTCGCTGATCACGCCGTCGCCGTTGGCGTCACAGGCCCACGCGATCTGCATGTCCTCGATGTCGTCGGCGACCACCTCGAAACCCGAGCCGCGATCGGCGCTCGGGTTGGCGTTGTTGGTCGTCCACGTGACCAGCCGCGGCGGCGTGACGCTCGTATCGACGGCGAAGTGACGCGCCACGGTGCTCGGCGCGATGCGCGAGACGATGGCGCCGGTGCCAAAGCCGCCGCTCGGCCACGCTGGGTTGTTGTAGGCGTCGCCCGAGCCGGAGCAGCCCGCGCCGTGATCGAGCTTCCACTTGCCGCTCTGCGCGCCGGTGGTCAGCTGCGTCAGCGCGGTCGCGACGAGCAGCACGCAGGCGTTGCTGTCGGGGCTCCACAGGCTGATGCGATCGCAGGCTTGCAGGCTGCCCTTCTGCGCCACCAGCAGCTCGTCGGTGGGGCTGCTCATGGCCTGCGCCAGCGCGAGCGCCGTCACCGTGCTAGCGCCCGCGGTCACGTCGGCATGCGTGACAGAAAACGAGTCGGCCTTGTCGCCCGCGGTCGGGCAGGCGCTCGGGTTGGTCGTCAGCAGGTTGCAGTTGTTGTAGACCGTGAGCGCCGAGAGCGGCTGCGCGCCCGCTTTGACCACCGGCTGCGCGCAACCCAGGCCGTAGCCGGCGTGGCGGATCTCGCGCTGCAGAAACTCGAGCGTGGTGGCCAGATTGAGCTGCGCGCGGCTCTGCTTCATCTGCCCCTGGTAGACCGCGCTCTGCGCCGACATGAAGTAGAACAAGCCGGCCGAGAGGATCGCCGCCAGCAAGATGGCGACCATCAGCTCGACGAGCGTGACGCCCTGCTCGCCGCGCGTTCGTGCACGCGCTCTATCGTGCTTGCTCGTCGTCGTCATCATGGTGCGCGGTGCGTCGTCATCGTCGCGCTGAGCAGGCGGCGCTGGCTGTCGGCGCTGAGCCACGTCACGCGCACGGTGATGATCTTGCGGTTGGTCAGCACCTCGATCAGCTCTTGCACGGTGTAGGGGCCCTTGGAGACGCCGTCGACACCTACGTTGCGCATCTCGGTGCCGAGGTGATTCTTCGCCACCGGCCAGGCGCCGATGGTGCTGACGATGGTGTCGTAGCCGACCGTGCGGTAGTGCTCGGCGCGCGAGCTGGCGAGCTGCGTCGCCTCGTTGGCGCGCCGCGTTCGCGTCGCCTGGCGGATCGCCTGCAGCTGAAGCCCCGTCAAGCCGACGATGACGATGCTCATCAACAGCATGCTGACGAGCAGCTCCATGATGGTGAAGCCGCCCTGCTCGCCCGCGCGCCGCGAGCCCCGCGCGCGCACTACCAGCCCTCGTACTGCCGGCTGTAGCCGGTGGCTTGATAGACGATCACGCGCGCCTTGAGCTTGCCGTCGGCGCTGCGCAGAAAGATCGTGCCCGGCCGCGGTGTGGCGTCGAGCGTGCCCGTCGAGGTGGAGACGTCGGAGACCGAGGAGAACATGATGCGCGCCGAGGCGACGGACGTCGGTGCCGAGCATCCGGTCACGCCGGGCGCCGCGGCACAGGTCGCCACCCCTTGGATCACCACCTGCGCGGGCAGCCGCACGCGCTGGATGCGGCTCGCCACCTTGCTGCCGTTCCAGTCGACCACGCGCTGCAGCTCGTAGGTCTGCGCGTCGATGACCGTCAGCGCGCGGTCTTCGCGCGTGGAGATCGCCGCCACGCGCATGCGCCGCAGGTTGTCGGCGATCCTGCGCACCTGCGCCTCGAACGCGGCGCTGGTGGAGTCTCGCCCGAGCAGCGGCAGCGCGACGGCGGCGAGCACGGCGATGATGCCGACCACCACCAGCATCTCCACCAGCGTAAACCCGCGCTCGTCGCGGTCGCTCGCGCCGCTCATCAGTCGCCGATGGCCGTCTTGCCGCTGTTGGAGCCGGCGGCGTTCTGCCCGGCCTGCGAGTACGTACCGCCGTTGCCCGACGTCGACGCGCCCGCGACCAGCGTCGCCTCGAGCGCCACGGCGCCTTGCCCGCTGCGGCCAACGCCCTCGGCGCGCACGACCACGCGGCGGTCGTTGTCGGTGAACTTCGAGCCGGCTGCGACCTCGGCCGGGTCGTTGCGGATATAGACGGTGTAGCGAATGCCCGCCAGGCCCGCGCCCGTAGCGCTGACCGCCTCGGTCTCGATGACCTTGACGCTCTCGAGCGCGGTGCTCCCGTCGCACAGGATGTTGCCGCGGCCGTTGGGCTCGTCCTTGGTCGCCGAGCAGGCGCCGCCGCTCGCCGTGCCGAGCAGGCTCGTCCAGCTCGACGCGGCCGAGAGCACGGCGCGCGCGCGCGCGATGCCCGCCTCGGCGGCGCGGATCGCCTCTTGGCGGCGGCGGATGTTGGACGTCACGTCGGTGCCGGTGTTGGAGACCCACATCACCGACATGCCGAGCCCGAGCAACAGCAGCCCGACCAGCAGCACGAGCACGAGCACCGAGCCCTGCTCGTCGCCGCGCAGCGGCCTCGCGCGCCGCGGCCTCGCGCGCCGCGCGCGGGCGCTCAGCGGACCTCTCGCCACGACTCCGTCAGGACCTTCGGCGAGCTGGTCGGCGGCGAGGTGAGCGCCGTGTCGACGACCTTCACGATGGTCGGCTTGTCGTTTCCTTTGCCCGACAACGCGATGGCGATGTTGGAGCCGCCGCCGACGATGCTCAGCCCGCCGGCTCGACCCTCGTCCTTGCGCACCGAGAGCAGCTTGTTGCTCGTCGAGCCGCCCGACGTCTTGTCGATCTGAAGACGGATCGTGTAGGAGTAGCCGGACTGACATGGTTCGGTCTCGGGCGGCGGATCGTAGACCAGGATAATCGCTTCGATCCGCGTGGTCGATGAATCGGGCTTGTTTTCCAGCAGCAGCGGCGAGCCCACCGGGCGCGCGCGCGTGCTCGGGCAGTTGGTCGTCACGCCGGAGAACTGCGTGCACAGATCGCCCACCGCGAGCGACAGCAGCGACGAGTTGTCCTTCATGACGAAGATCTTGGACTCGACGCCGCTGGCCTCGTTGCGCTCGGCGGCCGAGCCCGACACGGCGGCGAGATACGTCGCCGACGACGTCTTGAGCACCGCGGGGCCGTAGTAGAACGGGTGCGACACGCCGGCCGAGATGATCGTCGTCTTGCCCGACGCGCCGCCCAGCGGATAGCGCACCACGCTGCCGCCGAGGTCAGCCTGGTAGGTCGCGTCGCCGATGTTGTTGCCGTCGACGGCGGCTGCCGTGCCGGCGATCACCGCGTAATCGACCAGCGCGCCCGGGTTGGTGTGCTGCACCGGCGTATCGAACGCGGCATACGGCACGCTGGCCGAGAACACGTCGCCGAAGTGGAAGTAGTATTGGCCCTGGCCTGCAGGCGGCGAGCTCGACACCGGATAGCCGCTGCCAAGCGCCATGTGCGCCTTCTGCGTGGTGCCCGTCCCGGTGTAGAAGTACGAAGGCAGCGACCAGGTGCCGCCCATCTTGCTGTCGAGCGCATTCGACGTGTTGGAGTGCGCCACCACCTTGAAGAAGTTGGCGCCGTTGAGCGTGCAGGTGCCGCTGCTGCAGTCGACGGGGTTGGTCACGTCGAGCACCACGAAGCGGTTGGCCGCCGCGCCCATGGTCACCGCGAGATGCGTTTGCCAGGTGCAGCCGCTGGTCGTGCACTTGGGTACGTCCTGCACGCGCGGGCTGCTGCCGAGGATCCAGGTGAAGTTGTTGGGGTCCTCGTCTTGGCGCTGCTCTGTGCTGTTGGCCGCCCACATCTGGTAGATGCGCGGCAGCAGGTTGGGCGGCACGTAGGCGAACATCTCGACGCCGGTCTTGGAGCGGAACGCGTGCAGCAGGCCGTCGTGGGTCGTGACGTAGACCAGCTCTTCGCGCTTGGGCACCGACAGGCCCGAGTACGCGGGCGGCTGCGCGCTGACGGTGGCTGGCGTCGAGCCCATGATCGGACCGAGCCGCCAGCTGCGACCTTTGCCGGCGAGCCACTCGAGCATGCGCGTCTGCGTGGCGTCGGTGCCCGGCAAGCTGCCGCCAGCGGCCGCGACGGCGGCCTTCACGGCGGTCAGGTTGACCGAGCCGTCGACGTTGAAGATCGGGATCGGCGAGCCGCTGGACGTGCCGCTCGAGGGGTAGCCGGTGTAGATCGGGCGCGTGCGGAAGTTGGCGTCCGGGTCACCGCTGGCGAGCAG
>JAGQIK010000154.1 GCA_020431405.1 Myxococcales bacterium | reverse complement strand
CGCCCGCAGGCCGCCAGCCTCCCATCCCGTCAATAGCCCAGCCGCGCCCGAACGCGCCCGAACCACCAACGCACGAGGCGTCCTCCGACGCTCGCGCTGCGCCCGCTCCGCCCCCCGTCCCCCGTCCGCGGCCGGCGTTCAGTGCCGTAGAACACGCAACGCGCTAGAACGTCAGCGCCGTCGACACCTGCGCCAGCGGGCGGTGCGTGAAGCCGTCGCCGATGTCGCCCACCGACACGCGCAGCTGATAGGCCATCGAGGCCGATACCCCGACCCACCGCGACAGCGCGAGGCGCAGGCCGGCCTCGGCTTCGGCGAGCAGGCCGTGGTCGCTGCCGGCTTGCCCTGCAGCGCTCGTCGCGCCGTGAAACCCGTAGCCCACGCTCGCACCGACGAAGAAGTAGGCGAGCGGCACACGGACGTGCGCGCGCGCGCCGAAGAGGAGCTGGTGGCCGTCGTCGAGCGCTTCGTTGCCGCCCATGCGCCAGCGCGGGCCCAGCGAGACCCACGGTGCTGGGTAGTACGACGCGCCCGCGGTGATGCGCCAGCGCCCTGCCCCTCGGTCGCTCGAACCGAGCATCAGCGCCGTTCCCGCTTCGAGCTCTAGCCGGCGGCCATGGCCTGGTCCCTCGCGCGCCTTGCCCGCCGGGTCATCGGGACTGTCGAGCAGCTTCGCGCTGCTCGATGTCAGCGCTGGTATCGACAAGCCGAGCAGGCCGAGCCCCACCAGCACCGAGATCAGGCGCGCCTTGCCATCGATCTCGCACTGCCAGCACGCCGGGATGCCCACCGCCAAGCTGCCCAGAGACAGCAAGGTCAACCCCACCACGCGACGGCCCATCAGCGTTGGCCGCACGGTGTAGTCGCTGCCGGCCGGCCCGACATCGAGCGTACGATCGAGCCCGTCGACGCGCGCGCGGTAGCTGCCCACGGGGACGTTCAGCCGGCACGGCGTGACGCAGCGCACGCGCTGCTTGCCGACTCGAAACGACACCGTCACCGCGCGCCCCGTGGAGCGCACGGTCAGCGTCGCGCGCTCGGCGTGCGCCGTCGTGACGCAAAGCACGCTCAGCGCGACGACGAAGACAGACACACGTGCGGCCATCAAGCCGATCGAAGCAAGCGCGATACCAGCGGCCGCGGCAGCGGAAACAGCAGCCACGGCTATCCGCTGTCGCCCTCGCGCCTCAGCGGGTGTGACTCCAACGCACTAGCGCGTGCGCGGATCCAGCGCCGGCCGCAGCCCCTCGCCGATGGCGTTGATCGCGAGCACTGTCACGGTCAGCGCCAGCCCCGGAAAGAGGATCAACCACCAGGCGCCCTGGTGGTCGTAGGCCTGGCCTAGGATCTCGCCCCAGCTCGCCATCGGCGGCGGCACACCGAAACCGAGAAAGCTGAGACCGCCCTCGGTGAGGATCGCGACGCTCACGCCGAGGGTCGCCGAGACGATCGCGGGGCGCAGGGTCGCCGGCAGCAGGTGTACGAAGATCACGCGCGGCGTGGAGGCGCCCAACGCGCGCACAGCCAAGATGAAATCGAGCTCGCGCAGGTGCAGCACCTCGGCGCGCACGAGCCGGGCGATGCTCATCCAGCGTGTGAGCCCGAAGACGAGCACGATGGCGGTCAGCGAGACGCCGCCAAGCATCGCCACCGCGGCCAGGATCAGAAAGAAGCTCGGGAAGGCGAGCCCGAGCTCCGTCAGACGGCCGACGACGAAGTCGACACGCCCGCCGAAGTAGCCGCCGAGCAGTCCCAGCAGCACGCCGATTGCCGTCGCGAGCACGACCGAGCCGACGCCAACCACCAGCGCCGCCCGCGTGCCGTGCACGACACGCGCGAAGACGTCGCGCCCGCGATCGTCGGTGCCGAGCCAGTGCGTGCCACCCGGCTTGGCCGGCGGCGCCTTGGCCAGGTCGGTCTGGCTCGGGCCCCAGCGACACAGCGGCCTCACGATCCAGGCCACGTCTTGATGGCTCGACAGCGTGTTGTTGTCGAACGCGCGCAGCGCGGCCGGGCGCGCGATGTTGGGCAGCAGATAGACCTCGCCGCGAAACTTGACCGCGATCGGCAGGTCCGAGGCGAGAAACTCGGCGCCCAGCCCGCAGACGAGCAGCAGCGCCGACACGATCAGCGCCACGCGCGTTCCACGCCTCGACCACAACACGCGCAGCACGCGCAGCACGCGCCTCACGATGCGCCTCCCGCTGCGCCGGAGTCACGCGCGTCGAGCACAGCGCCGACGCGAATGCGCGGATCGACCACGCCGTAGAGCACGTCCGACAGAAGCAGCCCCGCGATGGTCACCAGCGCCGAGAACAGCGTCACAGCCATGATCACGGGGTAGTCGCGACTCTGAAACGCCTCGAAGGCGAGCAGCCCCATGCCGGGCAGATTGAAGATCCTTTCCACGATCACGCTGCCGCCGATCACGTACGGGACATACAGCCCTAGCAGGGTGATCGTCGGCAACAGCCCGTTGGGCAGGCCGTGCCGCCACAGCACGGCGCGCTCGGAGAGCCCCTTGGCGCGCGCCGTGCGCATGTAGTCTTGGCCGAGCACGCCGAGCATCGCCTCGCGCTGGTGCTGCGCCACCAACGTCGCCGGCAAGTACGTCAGACACAGCACCGGCAGCACGATGTGGTGCAGCCGATCGAACAGCCACGTCATGCCGCTGGCGTTTTCGTGCTGCGCGCTCGCGAGCCCGTAGATCGGAAACCAGTCGAGGTAACCCACCCCGCCGAACAGCAGGATCAGCATCATCGCCACCCAGAACGACGGCAGCGAAAAGAGCGTGAACATCGTCACCGACGCCGCGCGCTCGAGCGGCCGCCCGCGCCGACGCGCTGACCACACGCCCAACGGGATGCCGAGCGCAAATGCGAGCAGCAGCGCCAAGCCGCCGAGCAGCAGCGTCACCGGCAGCGCCTCGGCGATCTTGCGCGTCACCGGACGCCCGTCGCGCAGCGACACGCCGAGCTGCAGCGAGAGCAGCCGCCCGATCCAGCGCCCGAACTGCGTCTGCGTCACGTGACCAAAGAAGCGCTCGCTGCCGCTGAAACGTACGTGGTCGCGGCGCTCGCGATACCAGAAGGCGCGCCACGCGGTGAAGACCTCGTGGTCTTTGTTGCCCTGGTCGAGCCGCCCGTCGAAGTCGGCCACGTCACTCGCCGCCGCGCAGGCGTGCTTGCGCAGCGCCCGCGACGCGTTCGTGTCGAGCACGATCTCCATCAGGCCCGGCAGCGCCGCCTTGCCTCGCGCGGTCAGCTGCTTGAACGGCGCCTCGTCCGAACCGCTCGCCGCCGCGGCCCGCGCTGTCAGCTTGGCCAGCGCCTGCGGCGCCAGCAGCGGCAGCACCGCCGCGAGCCACTTCGCGCGCGTCGCCGGCGCCGGCGGACCGAGCGATTCGTGCGCCGCGCGGATCGCGTCGATCGCCTTGGCCGCTCCGGCTTTGCCAGCCTTCTGCGCCCGCGCCAGCGCCGGCAAACACAGCGTGCCGCATTGCTTGAGCAGCTGCTCGCGCTGATCTCCGCCCCCTTTTGCGCCCTGCCCGAGCGCCGCGAGCAGCTTCTGCTCGAGCGCCTCGACGCCGCGCGGATCACCGTTCCAAAACAGCGGCAGATCGAGAAAGTAGATGCGCCGTTGGGCCTCGATGTCGCGCTTGCTGAGCGGCGTGCGTCCGTGGCCGCCCTGTGCCTCGGCCGGATCGCCCGGCGCCAAGTGCACCAGCGCGAAGGTCACCACCGCCACGCCGAAGAGCGTCGGCACCGCGAGCAGCGCTCGCCGCCCGATGAAACGCGCGACCGGCGGAAGCCTCACGGCCGACAGCTTCACAGCGACCAGTCGCGCAGCTGATACCAGACGTCGCTGGCGTAGACGCCCTTGACGTACTTGGCCACCAGGCCCGTCTCGCTCAGCGAGAAGAGCGGGATCACCGGCATCTCGCGCGCGAGCAGCTTCTGCAGCTCGAGCGCCAGCGCCTTGCGCCGCTCGGGCGAGAGCGCCTGGCGCATCTCCACCAGCAGCTTGTCCACGCGCGCGTTCTTGAAGCGGCCGTAGTTCTGACCGTCCTTGGCCTGGCTCGAGTGCAGCTGCAGGTAGAGGTCGGTGTGCGGTCCCGCCAGCTGCATGCCGAGCGCCGCCATGTCGTAGGCCCCTTCGCGCACACGCGCGAGAAACGTCGCCCACTCCAACGGCGTGATCTCGAGCGTGACGCCGACCTTGCGCAGCGCCTCGCGATAGACCGCCAGCCAACGGCGGGTGGTCTTCGACGAAGCCGGCAACAGGAAGGTCAGCTTGATCGGCTTTTTGCCCTTGGCCGCCTCGAGCAGCCCGTCGCCGTCGCGGTCACGCAGCCCCGCCTCGGCGAGCAGCGCGCGCGCCGCCTTGGGGTCGAACTTTGGTGCCCCGATGGACGCGTCGAAGTTCGGATCGCCCTTCCAGAACAGCGACGGCACGCGCTCGACGGAGTTGCGCATCAGCTTGGCGATGATCGTTTGCATGTCGAGCAGCTGTGCCAGCGCGCGCCGCACCCGCGCGTCACCGAGCGGCGCCCGCGCGCAGTTGAACAGCGCGTAGGCGGTGCCCGGTGTGGTGTGGCGCACACGCGCGAAACGACTCGACAGCTGCGCGTCGCGCAACGTGCGCTCGATCAGATTCGGCTGCAGCCGCGGCAGAAACGAAAGCTCGCCGCGGCGCGCGAGCTTGAGCGCCACGTCGCCGCTGCGCACGATGCGCCATTCGATGTCCTTGATCGCCGGCTTCTTGCCCCAGTAGCCGTCAAAGCGTGTCAATCGGATGCGCTGGCCGCTCTTCCAGCTGTCGAACTTGTAGGGCCCCGTGCCGACGGGCCGACGCAGCAGCGGATGGCGATTGAGGTCGCCGCTCTTCATCAGGTGCTGCGGCAGGATCATCACCGAAGCCAGCGCCTGCAAGAAGTAGAAGGAGCGCTGTTTGAGCGAGATCACGACCGTGTCGGCGCCCGAGACCTCGACCTTGTCGACGAAGCCCGAAAGCGACGCGCGCGTCGAGGCCGCGCTGACCTTGGGGTCGAAGATGCGGTCGAACGTGAACTTCACGTCGTGCAGGGTCAGGGCGCGGCCGTCGTGCCACTTCACGCCGCGGCGCAGCTTGAACGTGTAGCGCTTGCCGTCCTTCGACGCGCTGTAGCTCTCCGCCAGCTCGGGCACGAAGGCCTTGCTGCGCGGGTCGATGCGCACGAGGCCTTCGAAGAGGTTGTGTGCCGTCATGCGATAGGCCCAGGCGTCGGGCTTGAGCATGTAGACCAGGTGCGCCGGCTCGACCTCGAGATGCACCACCAGCCGCTCGCGCGCGGCCGGCGCCTTGCCCGCCACGCCGCCGCTGCCAGCGCCGCTGCCGCTCCCGCTGCCGCTGCTGCTCGACCCGCCGCTCGAGCTCTGCTTACACCCCGCGACAGCCAGCGCGAGCAGCACCACCGCCCACACCACCGCGCCGCGCGCGCCGCTGCGCCTGTGCGCCTTCGCCTTCATCTCTTGCTCTTCTTGCTCTTCTTGCTCTTCTTGCTCTTCTTGCTCTTCTCGCGCTTCTTGCGTTTCTCGCGCTGGTCGCGCCTCTCGCTCGCCGCCACGCCCGAGCCCGAGCTCGCGCCCATCGACGGCGCCGCGGCTTTGGCCCGCACCGGCCGGATCGGCTCCGGCGTGCTCAGCTCGGCGAGCCGCGGCCAAGTGCCTTCATCGGCGAGCCCTTTGACGCGCGCGTTGGCGAGCAACACCTCGATCGGCGCGTAGATCACCGCCAGCGGTGGATCGTCGTAGAGCGCGCGGTGCAGCCGCCGCGCCAGGCGCACCCGCGCGTCGGACGACGGCGTCTTTCTCAGCGTATCGAGCAACGTATCGACCAGCGCGTTGTCATAGCCCCCGTAGTTGAGCTGCCCCTTGGAGTGAAGGAGCGGCCGCAGGTCGATCTCGGGGCGCAAAGACAGCCCCGAAAGCGCCAACTGGAAGCGATGATGCCGCAGCCGAGAGCTCAAGTAGCCGAAGTCTGCCAGCTTGATCGAGATCTTGACGCCCTGCTTCTTGGCCGCGTCGCGCAGCGCGACCCGCGTCCGCGCCTTGCGCGCGCGCATCAGCTCCAGCTCGAGCAGGTGACCGACCTTGGCGCGCTTGCCACTGCGCTTGCCCAGCGTGTAGCCCGCGAGGTCGAAGAGGCGCCCTGCCGCCTTCTCGCTGTAGGCGCGCGCGTGCAGCGTTCGGTTGTACCAGCGCGACAGCGGCCAGATCGGCGCGCTGAGCAGCTGCCCGAGCTTGCCGCGCGCCTTGCGCAGCGCCTGCTGGCGGTCCACCAGCCGGACCAGCGCCAGGCGAACGCGACGATCGCGCAGCGTCGGGTGCTTGGTGTTGAACCACAAGACGCGCATGCGGTGCGGATACAGCTTGCGCACCTGCAGCGCGCGCGACGCCAGCTCGCGGCCGATCTCGTGCGGGTAGTAGTGCGGGTAGAGGTTCGGCACGATGTCCACTTCGCCATTGCGCAACGCGGTCAGCGCCTTGGATGGCTCGCTGATGACGCGAAAGTGTACCTCCGCCAGCGACGCGCGCCGGCCCCAGTAGCTGTCGTTGCGCACCAGCTTGAGCCGGTCGCGGCCCATCTCGCCGTCGAGCATGAACGGGCCGGTACCCACCGGCTTGCGCGTGACCTTGGCGTTATAGATGCCCCAGCGCTTGTGGTAGTGCGCCGGCATGATCGGCACCTGCGTGAGCGCGGCCGGCAGCAGGTAGTTCGGCCGCGCCAGGTCGACCACCACCGTCAGCGGGTTGGGATCGCGCACGTCGACGATCTGGCCCATGGTGGCGCGCAGCATGCGGTTGGGCGAGCGCCGCGATCTCAGCTTGTCGAGTGTGTAGCGCACGTCAGCCGCGGTCAGCGGCCGGCCATCGTGAAACCGGACCCCCGATCGCAGCACGAAGCGGTAGCGCTTGCCGCCGCGCTCGATCTTCATGTCCGCCGCCAGAAACACGCGATAGCTGCCGTCGTGCAGGCGCCGCACGAGCGGCTCGTAGATGTTGTGCATCGAGATGCGGTAGCCCCAGACATCAGCGCTGCCGAGGATCGCGCTCAGGTGCTTGGGCATGGCATCGATCTGGACGACGAGCGTCCCGCGTGCCCCCGCCGCGGCCGCCGCCGCCGCCGTCTTCTTCGTCTCCGCGGCCTTGTCGCGCCTCGGCAGCGCGCCTCCGCCGCGCACGGCGCTCGCGCCCGAGCCGCCGGCCGCCGCAGCCGAACGTGCCGCGCTACCCGCCGCGGAGCCGCTGCCTGCGCCGCGCCCGGACGCACCTTTGCCCGACGCACACCCCGCGCCGAGGGCGACGACGAGCAAAACAGCCAAGGCGCTGGCCAGGTGATATGCTTGCGCCATTTCCTGCAGCGTGATAACCCGCTTCAGTGATTGAAGAAAGGCTCGATACGATGAAGACGCTCGCTTTGTCGCTCCCCGCCCTTTCGTTGGTGGCGACCCTCTGTCTCGTCGGATGCGACAAAGGGGGAGGAAGCGGTGGCGCGCGCATCGGCGCCAAGTCCAAACAAGCGCAGCTTCCGGCCGTCCAGGTGAAGCTACCACCCCCGCCTTCCTTCAAGAAGCCGCACCCGCCGGAAAAGTACCCCGACGAGTCCTACTCGATCTACGGCGTGCGCGCGCTCAAGAAGAAGACGATGAGCACCGAGGTGCGCGTCAAGGGCTTCATCATCGACGTCTATACCTGCCCCAAGTGCCCCAAAGGCAGCACCTGCCCGGCCTGCAACAAGCCGCACTTCTACATCTCCGACCGCGCCAACGGCCCCAAAGAGAAGGCCATGATGGTCGTCGACTATCCGGAGAAGGATCCCAAGACCAAGCGCAAGCTCAAGTTCGAGGTCGGCACGCAGTACTACGTCACCGGCACCTTCGACCGCGCCTCGCCCACGGGCTTCAAAAACTCCGACGGCCTGCTGATCTGGAAAGAAGCCGTCCCCGTCCCCGCCAAGTAGCAAGCTGAGCTAGACTCCATGCCCTGATGGGGAATCGGGCGCGCAGTGAGGGAGAGCACGGAGTCGTCGAGATCGCAGATCCCCTGCTGCGATCGATCGCCGAGAGCTCGCCCGATTCGATCATGCTCCTCGACCTCGAGGGCAACATCCGCT
The DNA here is from genome assembly GCA_020431405.1 of Myxococcales bacterium. GTDB lineage: Bacteria > Myxococcota_A > Polyangia > JAGQIK01. Next base: position 14,468 of record JAGQIK010000154.1, on the reverse strand, counting down.
TCATCAACCGCACCGCACCCGGCTTGACCGTTGCCGGCGTGCTCGGCACGTCGGTCTACGACTACGCATCGCCCGAGGCCGCCGCCGTGGCGCGCGCCTGCTACGAGCGCGTCATCGCCAGCGGCGAGCCGGACTACTACGAGACGCCCTACGTCGACGACGCCGGCGTGACGTATATCTGGGAGGCGCGCGTCAGCGCCGTACGACGCGGCGGCAAGGTCGAGGGCCTCGTCGTGATCGCCACCGACGTCACCGAGCGTCGCGCCGCTCAGGTCGACCGCGATCGCTTCTTCGACCTCTCGGTGGATATCCTGATCGTCATCGGACCCGATAACCACGCGCGCCGCGTCAACGCGGCGGCAACGCGGATCCTCGGCTGGAGCACCGCCGAGATCTCGGCGCAGTCGCTGCTCGATCTGATCCACCCCGACGACATGGCGGCCACACGAGAGCAGCACGCGCGTCTGGCGCGCGGCGAGCGCGTCATCGACTTCCAGAACCGCTGGCGCAGCAAGGATGGCGACTACCGAACCATCGAGTGGCGCGCCGTCGTCGACGATCAGACCGAGCACGTGCACGCCGTCGGCCGCGACGTCACCGAGCAACGCCTCATCGCCGAGCAGCTGCAGCAGACGCAGAAGATGGAGGTCGTCGGACACCTCGCCGGGGGTGTGGCCCACGACTTCAACAACCTGATGCTGGCGCTGTCGGTCAACGCCGAGTTTCTCGACGAGCTGCTGCCGCGCAGCGATCCGCGCGCGCGCACCTACCTGGCCGAGATCCAGCGCGCCGCCGAGCGCGCCGAAGCGCTGACCACGCAACTGCTCGCCTTCAGCCGCCAGCAGCCGCACGACCCGCGGCCGCTGTGCCTCAACGATCTGCTGCGCGATCTATCGCGCCTGCTCAAACGCCTGATCCCCGAGAACATCGAGATCCACCTCGACTGCGGCGACATCGGCACGGTCTGCGGCGACAAGACTCAGATCGAGCAGATCGTCGTCAACCTCTGCGTCAACGCGCGCGACGCCATGCCGCGCGGCGGCCACATCCGCATCGAGACACGCGAGACGATCCTCGACGGTCCGCTGGTCGAGGGCCAGCCCTGGGCGCGGCCTGGACGTTACGCGCAGCTGTCGGTGATCGACACCGGCGCCGGCATGAGCGACGAGGTGCGCGCGCACGCCTTCGAGCCGTTCTTCACGACCAAGCCCACCGGCCAGGGAACTGGGCTCGGCCTGGCCACCGTTTACGGCGTGGTGCGCAAGCACGAAGGTCTCGTGCGGCTCTCCAGCGCGCCGGACGAAGGCACCACCGTCGAGGTCTACCTGCCCGTGCTCGAGAGCGCGCAGCAGAGCAAGGCCGACGGGGCGCGCGCGGCGAGCACCGAGCGCCAGGTGATCCTCGTCGCCGAGGACGACGCGCAGGTGCGCTCCGTGGTGATCCACCTGCTCGAGCGCGCCGGCTACGCCGTGCTCGCCGCCGCCGACGGCCACGAGGCGCTCGAGCTGCTCGATCAGCACGGCGACCGCGTGGCCCTCGCGATCCTCGACGTGGTGATGCCAGGCCTGAGCGGCCCCGACACGCGCACGCAGATCCTCGCCACCTACCCCGACCTGCCTGTGGTGCTGACCAGCGGCTACAGCGATCCGTCGCGCCTCGCGGGCGCCTTCCCAGATCACATCACCGTGCTCAACAAGCCGTATCGCAGCGACGCGCTGCTGCGCGTGGTGCGACAGGCGATCGCCGGCGACGCCGGCTAAGGCCTCGGGCCTCGGGCCTCGGGCCTCGGGTAGAGCCCTGCACATTCGACGAGGATGGGGCGCGACCGGCGCGAGCCCCGGCCGTTCGGCGAAGCGTGCAAGGCGCTGGCGCGTCGATCCTGAAGCCTGAGGCCTGAGGCCTGAGGCCCTCCGTTCGACTGCCTGCGCCTCGATCGCCTACAACTCGAGCGTCGAGTACGACACCAGCGTGCGCATGTACTGGCCACGACCAAACTGCGACGGATCGGGCGCGCGCTGCAGGCTCATGCTGCCCTTGAGCTGCTCGACCGACTCGTACTCGCGCTCGATGAGCCACGAGCGCAGCTCTTCGAGCACGCGCCGCGGATAGCTCGCGCCGTGGCGCAGCAGCGCCGAGGCCATCATCGTCACGTCGGCGCCGGCGAACAGCAGCTTGAGCGCGTCTTCAGCCATGTGCACGCCGGTGGTCGCCGCCAGCGACAGATCGACGCGCCCGCGCAGGATCGCGATCCAGCGCGTCGGCAGCCGCAGCTCCGACGAGGTGCTCAGCTCGACGCTCGGACGCACCTCGAGCTTGTCGAGATCGATGTCGGGCTGCATGAAGCGGTTGAACAGCGACAGCCCCTTGGCGCCCGCCTCGGCCAGCCGCTTGGCCATGTTCGGCAGCGAGCTGAAGAACGGCGAGAGCTTGACCGTCAGCGGGATCGAAAGCCCCTCGCCGACGGTGCGCACCACGTCGATGATGCGCTGCTCGACCTCGGCGCCGCTGATGTCGACGTCCATCGGAACGTCGTAGACGTTGAGCTCGAGCGCGTCGGCGCCAGCCTGCTCGCAGAGCTTGGCGTAGCGAGCCCAGCCGCCGACGGTCACGCCATTGAGGCTGGCGATGACCGGGATGCTCAGCGCGTCCTTGGCCGACGCGATGTGCTCGAGATAGACGTCGGGGCCGGTGTTGTAGGTCTCGAGCTCGGGGAAGTAGTCGAGCGCCTCGGCGAAGCCCTCCGCACCGAACTCGGCGAGGCGCGCCATCTCCATCTCGTCGTGCTCGATCTGCTCCTCGAACAGCGACGGCAGCACGACGGCGGCGATGCCCGCGTCCTCCAGCTCGCGCATGGCGTCCACCACGCCGGTCAGCGGCGACGACGAGGCCACCAGTGGGTTGCGCAGCTCGAGGCCCAGGTAACGAGTGGTCAGATCAACCTTCATGACTGTCCCTCCGCCGCCGCGGCGTCGGCTTGCTTTTCGGTCGTGCTGTCGAGGTGCGGCACGCCGCGCTCGACGCCAGCCATCTGCTCGTAGTAGTGCCAGCGCTCGTCGATGTCTTTCTGCGCCAGCTCGAACAGCTCGCGCGCCTCTTGCGGGCGCGAGCGCTGCAGCATCGCGAAGCGCGCCTCGTCGCGCGCGAAGTCAGCGAACTTGAGCTTCGGCTTCTTGCAGTCGAGGTGGAATGGCGTGCCCTCGCCTTCGAGGTCCGGCACGAAGCGATAGATCGGCCAGTAGCCGCTCTGTACGGCGTCCTTCTGGTGCCCCATGGAGCGCTGCATGTCGATGCCATGGGCGATGCAGGTGCTGTAGGCGATGATCAGCGACGTGCCCGGATACGCCTCGGCCTCCATGAACGCGCGGATGGTCTGCTTGGGCTGCGCGCCGAGGGCCACCTGCGCGACGTAAACGTTGCCGTAGGCCATCGCGATCATGCCCAGGTCTTTTTTGCCGATCGGCTTACCCTTGGCGGCGAACTTGGCGACGGCGGCGCGCGGCGTGGCCTTCGAGGCCTGACCGCCGGTGTTCGAGTAGACCTCGGTGTCGAGCACTAGGATGTTGACGTCGCGCCCCGAGGCGAGCACGTGGTCGAGACCACCGAAGCCGATGTCGTAGGCCCAGCCGTCGCCGCCGATGATCCACACGCTGCGCCTGACCAGCGAGGCGGCCAGCGGCAGCAGCAGGCTCGCTTGCGCGTCGCCCTGCGCGACCAGCGGCGCGAGCTTGGATTCGAGCGCCGCGACGCGCGCGCGCTGCTCGGCGATCGAGCGCTCGTCGTTTTGCACCGCGTCGATCAGCTCCGAGACGATCGTGTCACCGACTTTGGCGCTCAAGGAGCGCAGCAGCGCCGCCGCGGTGTCGCGCTTGTGGTCGAGCGCCAGGCGCATGCCGAGGCCGAACTCGGCGTTGTCCTCGAACAGCGAGTTGTTCCATGCCGGCCCGCGTCCGTCGGCGTTGACCGACCAGGGCGTGGTGGGCAGGTTGCCGCCGTAGATCGACGAGCAACCGGTGGCGTTGGCGACGACCATGCGGTCGCCGAACAGCTGCGTCAGCGTCTTGAGGTACGGCGTCTCGCCGCAGCCGGCGCAGGCGCCGGAGAACTCGAACAGCGGCTCGAGCAGCTGTGACGTCTTGACGGTGAGCTTGTCGACATCGGAGCGATCCCACTGCGGGATGCCGAGGAAAAAGTCGAAGCTCGAGCGCTCGACATCGAGGTGCGGCAGCTTGGCCTCCATGTTGATCGCCTTGCGCTTGGCCTCCGACTTGTCGCGCGCTGGGCAGACCTCGACGCACACGCCGCAGCCAGTGCAGTCGTCGGGCGCCACCTGCACGGTGAGCTCCGTCCCCGCCGGCAGGTCCTTCGACTTCCAGACCTTGTGCTTGAAGCCCTCGGGCGCGCCGGCACGGCTCTGAGGCTGGTAGGCCTTGACGCGGATCGCCGTGTGCGGACAGACGGCGGCGCAGAGACCGCAGTCGATGCAGATCGACTCGTTCCAGATCGGGATCTCGCGCGCGATGCTGCGCTTTTCGAAGCGCGCCGTGCCGGTCGGGAACGTGCCGTCGACGGGCATCGCGCTGACCGGCAGCAGGTCGCCGCGCCCCTCGATGATCATCGAGGTGACCTTCTGCACGAAGTCGGTCGCTTCGGCGCCGCCCGCTGAGCCGAGCGCCGAGACACCCGAGGCGCGATAGCGCTTGCTCGTCGCCTCGCGCGGCACCTCGATGCGGCTCAGCCCGCGCAGCGCGCCGTCGACGGCGGCGTAGTTGCGCGCCAGCACCGCCTCGCCGCGCTTCTTGTAGGTCTTTTCGATCGCCGACTTGATGCGGCCGATGGCGTCGTCGACGGGCAGGATCTCGGACAGCTTGAAGAAGCAGGTCTGCATCACGGTGTTGATGCGGCGGCCAAGCTGCGCCTCCTCGGCGACCGTGGCCGCGTCGACGACCCACAGCGCGATCTTCTTGTCGATGATCTGCTGCTGCGTCTCCTTGGGGATGCGCTCCCAGACCTCGTCGGGACCGAAGGGGCTGTTGAGCAGCAGCGTGGCACCGGGGCGCGCCAGCGCGAGCACGTCGACGCGCTCGAGGAAGTTGAACTGGTGGCAGGCGACGAAGTCGGCGCGCTGCAGCAGATAGGTGCTCTCGATCGGCTCGGGCTCGATGCGCAGGTGCGAGACCGTCACCGAGCCGGCCTTCTTCGAGTCGTAGACGAAGTAGCCCTGAGCGTAGAGGTCGGTGCCCTCGCCGATGATCTTGCAGGTGTTCTTGTTGGCGCCGACGGTGCCGTCGCTGCCGAGGCCGTAGAACACGGCGCGCAGGCCCTTTTCGCGCTCGGTGATGAAGCCCTCGTCCCACGGCAGGCTGGTGTGCGTGACGTCGTCGCGGATACCGACGGTGAAGTGGCGCTTGGGCTTGTCGCGCGCGAGCTCGGCGAGCACCGAGGCCGCCATCGCTGGCGTGAACTCCTTCGACGACAGACCGTAGCGGCCGCCGGTGACGCGCGGCATGGTCGCGCCGGCGTAGCCCTCGGCGAGCGCGGTGACCACGTCCTGGTAGAGCGGCTCGCCGACGGCGCCCGGCTCTTTGGTGCGGTCGAGCGCTGCGACCGACTTGACTGTCTCCGGCAGCGCGCTGATGAAGGCCGGCACGTCAAAGGGACGATAGAGGCGCACGGCGACCATGCCGACGCGCTCGCCCTTGGCCACCATCGCGCTGACCGCCTCGCGCGCCGCGCCGACGCCCGAGCCCATCAGCACCAGCACGCGCTCGGCGTCGGGCGCGCCGTGATACTCGAAGAGGCTGTAGCTGCGCCCGGTGACATCGGCGAAGCGCGCCATGGCGTCGCGCACGATGTCGGGCGTTGCTAGGTAGAACGGATTGCACGCCTCGCGCGCTTGGAAGAACACGTCCGGGTTTTGCGCGGTGCCGCGCAACGACGGCTTGTCCGGATCGAGCGAGCGTTCGCGGTGCGCGCGCACGTGGGCATCGTCGACCATCGCGCGCACGTGCTCGCGCGAGAGCACGTCGATCACGTTCATCTCGTGCGACGTGCGGAAGCCGTCGAAGAAGTGCAGGAACGGCACGCGCGAGGCGAGCGTCGCCATCTGCGCGATCATCGCCATGTCCTGCGCCGTCTGCACCGACTCGGAGGCGAGCATGCCCCAGCCCGTGCTGCGCGCGGCCATCACGTCGCTGTGGTCGCCGAAGATCGACAGCGCGTGCGTGGCGACCGAGCGCGCGGCGATGTGAAAGACCGTCGGCGTCAGCTCGCCGGCGATCTTGAACATGTTAGGAATCATCAGCAGCAGGCCCTGCGACGCGGTGAATGTCGTCGTCAGCGCGCCGCCCTGCAGCGATCCGTGGACAGCGCCGGCGGCGCCGCCTTCGCTCTGCATCTCGATCACGTCGGGGACGGTGTCGAAGATGTTCTTCTGCCCCACGGCGGCCCAGGCGTCGGCGAGCTCGCCCATGGGCGAGGCCGGCGTGATGGGGTAGATGGCGCAAACTTCGTTGGTCAAATAGGCGACGCGTGCGGCGGCTTCGTTGCCGTCGACGATACGACGCGCGTGCGGGCTGGGAGGCATCGAGGGCTCCTTGCTGGTGGGCCGTGTGGCGAGGAGACGTCCGGCCGCCCGCTTTTGCAAGCCCCATTCCTGTGACGGTCAAAGTTCCACGCTCGAAAATGCCTCAGGTGCAACTTTGACGGGCCCTTGACGCGGCGCGGCGCAGCCTGCGCCTGCGAGAGTGGGCCCTCGCGATACGCCTGTCCCTGCCCTGACAACAAGCAGTGTCAGTCCGACTCGACGATTTGCGGGCAATGGACGAAACGATGCAACACGACCCGCGCAGAAAGCTCTAACGTGCGTTCGCTCGAAGGTAGGTGCGAGTGGTTGTGGGGCGTTGCGCGAGTGGCTTCGAGCTTGCAAATCGCGCGCGCGAGCAGACGTACGGGTGACAAGCATCACCGAGCGGAGGACGGACGATGGCTCGAGGGCTCGATAACGAAACGCTGCAGTTGATCCTCCAATCCTTGCGCGAGTTCGCCAAGGAGCGACTGCCTGACGAGGTGCTGCTCGACCTCGATCACAAAGACGAGTTCCCCGACGAGCTCGTGCGCGACATGGGCTCGGGCGAGCTCGGCATCCAGCTTCTGTTCGTGCCCGAGGAATACGGCGGCATGGGCGGCGGCGCCTTCGACGTCTACCGCGTGTGCGAGGCGATGGCGCGCGTCGACGTTGGCGTCGCCACCGGCGTGCTGGCGACCTTCCTCGGCTCCGACCCGATCGTTTTCGGCGGCACCGAAGCGCAGAAGAAGAAGTGGCTCGGCAAGATCGCCGACGATGGCGTGCTGATGGCTTACGGCGCCACCGAGCCGCAGGCGGGCAGCGACCTCGCGTCGCTCAAGAGCACCGCCACGCCGGTGGAGCGCGACGGCCAGGTCGTCGGCTACACGCTCAACGGCAACAAGCAGTGGATCAGCAACGGCGGCTATGCCGACGTGTACACATTCCTCGCCAACGCGCCGGCCGGCCCGACGTGGTTCGTCGTCGAGCGTGACGCCGAGGGCCTCTCGCACGGCTCGCCCGAGGACAAGCACGGCATCCGCCTCAGCAACACCAGCACCGTCACCTGCGAGGACGTCTACGTCGACATCGACCAGCTCATCGGCGGCGTCGAAGGCCAGGGCTTGGCGCAAGCGCAGCTCGTGTTCGGCTACACGCGCCTGATGGTCGCCGCCTTCGGGCTCGGCGCCGGCTGGGCCGCGCTCGACCGCGCCATCGCCTACTCGGTGGAGCGCGTGCAGAAGGGCTCGCCGCTCTCGCGGAAGCAGGGCTACACGCACAAGCTGATCGTGCCCCACGCGGTGCGCCTCGAGGCCGGGCGCGCGTACATCGAGGAGACCGCCGAGCGCATCGACCGCGAGGACGGCAACCTCAACACCGAGGGCGCCATCGCCAAATACCTCTCCACCGAAGCGGGCGACGCGGCCGCGGAGGCGGCGATCCAGGCGCTGGGCGGCTACGGCTACACGCGCGAGTACATGGTCGAGAAGATCAAGCGCGACGTGCGCATCACGCGCATCTACGAGGGCACCTCCGAGATCATGGAGATGACCATCGCGCGCGACCGCTGGCAGCACCACCTCAAGACGCGCGGCCAGCACTATCACGGCATCGCCAAAGAGCTCGAGGCGCTGGCCGCCAAGCATCCTGACAGCGGAGCCGCCACGGCGGCGCTCGCGCATCACTGCCTCGCCGAGGTGCTCGAGCAGGCGCGCACCGCGCGGCTGACGCGCGAGCAGCACGTGCTGTTTCGCATCGGCGCGCTCGTCGCGCAGGTCGAGGGCGCCGGCGCGCTGTGCCGGCGCGCTGCGCGACGCGTCGAGGCCACGCTCGACGAGCGCACCGACACCCGTTTCACGCCCAAAGACCTGTGCACCATCGCGCGCGTCAACGCACGCGAGGCGGCGCAACAGTGCGCCGACGAGGGCCTGCGCTGGATCACCGGCGCCGGCGGCCTAGAGAGCACCGACCTCGCGAGCTTCGCCTCGCGCATCGGCCTGCGCGCCATTCACCAAAGTCAGGCCGGCCTGCTCGCCGACATGACGGCGGTTCGGGACGCGCTCTACGCGGACAGCGACGACAGCTGATCAGCGCGGGTCGAGGCCGCGCCTCTCTGGGAGGCGTGTTCATCGGACATCTGCGACCAGTAAAGAGCCCGAGAAGCGAGGAGCGACCATGTCGATCGACACTGCCCACCGAGCCGTTGCCATCGTTGGCGTTGGCGCCGTGCTGCCCGACGCGCGCGACGCCAAGGTGTTCTGGAAGAACATCTGCGATGGGCGCTACAGCATCCGCGACGTGCCCGAGGGCCGCTGGGATCCCGCGCTCTACTACGACGCCGACCACAGGGCCGAGGGCAAGACGTACTCCAAGATCGGCGGCTGGTGCACCGACTACAGCTGGGACCCGCTCGCCTGGCGCCTGCCGCTGCCGCCCAAGGTCAGTGACGCGATGGACCGCACGCAGAAGTGGGCGATCATCGCCACGCGCGAGGCGCTGCTCGACTGCGGCTGGCCCGAGCGCCCCATCGACACCGACCGCACGGCGGTGATCTTCGGCAACGCGCTGGCCGGCGACAAACACTACATGACGTCGCTGCGCATCCACTTCCCCGAGTTTGCCGACGAGCTCGCGCACGCGCCGAGCTTCGCCGCGCTGCCGGCCGGCGTGCGCGCTGCGATCGTCAACGAGACCATGGGCGGGCTCTACAAGCGGCTGCCGCCGATCACCGAAGACACCATGCCGGGCGAGCTGTCCAACGTCATCGCCGGGCGCGTGGCGCAGATGTTCAACCTGCACGGCCCAAACTATGTCACCGACGCAGCGTGCGCCTCGGCGATGGCGGCGATCACGGCGGCGATGGAGGGGCTCGAGGAGGAGCACTTCGACGTCGCCATCACCGGCGGCATCGACGGCAACATGAGCGCGCCGAGCTTCGTCAAGTTCTGCAAGATCGGCGCGCTGTCGGGCACCGGCACGCGCCCCTACGCCGACGGCGCCGATGGCTTCGTGATGGGCGAAGGCGCGGCGGTCTTCGTGCTCAAGCGCTTGGCGGACGCCGAGCGCGACGGCGACAGGGTCTACGCCGTGATCCGAGGCACGGGCGGCTCGAGCGACGGGCGCGGCAAGGGCATCACGGCGCCCAACCCCGTCGGCCAGAAGCTCGCCATCGAGCGCGCGTGGCACAACGCCGGTGTCTCGCCCGAGACGGTGACGATGATCGAGGGGCACGGCACGTCGACACGCGTGGGCGATCGCGTCGAGGTCGAGAGCATGGACGCCGTGTTCGGGCAGCTCGACATCCCGCGCGGGCGCATCGCCCTCGGCTCGGTGAAGTCGAACATCGGCCACCTCAAGGGCGCCGCCGGCGCGGCAGGCGTGCTCAAGGCGGCGCTGTCGCTGCACCACAAACAGCTGCCGCCGAGCATCAACTTCGACGCACCCAACCCGGCGATCACGTTCGACCGGCTGCCGGTGGCGGTCAACACCGAGCTGCGCCCGTGGAACGACAAGGTCGACGGCATCCGGCGCGCCGGCGTGAGCGCGTTCGGCTTCGGCGGCACCAACTTCCACGCGGTGCTCGAGGAGTACGTGCCGGGGCGCATCGCGGCGGAGCGCGACGGCCGTACGTCGGTGAGCGTGCCGGCGAGCGGCGTCGGCGGTGGTGGCGTTGGCGTTGGCGCCGGCGGCAGCGGCAGCGGTGGCGGCGCCAAGGCGGCGCTCAAAGCCCCGCTGCGCGGCGCGCTGGTCATCGGCGGCCGCGACAACGGCGAGCTCGCGCAAAAGCTCGGCCGCGTCGTCGCGGAGGCCAAGGCCGGCAATGCCCCGCCAGCGACGCCGCCGCGGCGCGCCGACCTCGAGGCGCCGCGCCGCATCGCCATCGACTTCGGCGACGCCGAGGAGCTCGCCACCAAGGGCGACAAGGCGCTCTCGGCGCTGCAGAAAGACCACGCCGGCATGTGGAAGGCGCTGGCGGCGCAGGGCGTGTTCGTCAATCAAGGCCGCCCGGGCAAGGTCGCGTTCCTCTACACCGGCCAGGGCTCGCAGTACGCCAACATGTGCGGGCGCCTGCGCGAGGTCGAGCCGATCGTGGCGCGCGTCTTCGACGAGGCCGATCGCGTGATGACGCCGCTGTTGGGGCGCTCGCTCAGCTCGCACATCTTCGTCGACCCACAGGACGAGGTCGCCAAGCGCGAGGCCGAGCTGCGTCTGATGCAGACCGAGATCACGCAGCCTGCAGTGCTCGCGGTGGACGCCGCGCTGCACCAGCTGCTGGAAGCGTACGGGGTCGCCCCCGACATGGTGATGGGCCACAGCCTCGGCGAGTACGGCGCGCTGGTGGCGGCGGGCGCCCTGCCCTTCAGCCAGGCGCTCGAAGCGGTGAGCGCGCGCGGCGCCGAGATGGCGCGCGTGTCGGTGCAAGACAACGGTGCGATGGTCGCTGTCTTCGGACCGCTCGGCTCGATCCAGCGCATCCTGGGTGAGATCGATGGCTACGTCGTGGTGGCCAACCTCAACAGCCATAACCAAGCCGTGGTGGGCGGCGCCACCGACGCCGTCACGCGCGCCACGCAGGCGTTCGTGGCGGCCGGCATGCGCGCCATCCCGCTGCCGGTGAGCCACGCCTTCCATACGCGCATCGTCGCGCCTGCGAGCGAGCCGTTGATGCGCGTGCTAACGCGCATGGACGTGCGCTCGCCGCGTATCCCGCTGGTGGCCAACGTCACGGGCGACTTCTACCCGCAGGGCGAAGGGGTCGAAGCCGAGATGGTCGAGATCCTCGGCCAGCAGATCGCGTCGCCGGTGCAGTTCGTCAAAGGGCTCGAAACGCTCTACGACGCGGGCGTGCGCGTCTTCGTCGAGGTCGGACCCAAGAAGGCGCTCGCCGGCCTGGCCGCCGACGTACTCGGCGACCGCGAGGGCGTGCTCGCGATCCACGCCAACCACCCCAAGGTCGGCGACGTCGCCTCGTTCAATCAGTGCCTCTGCGCGCTGTACGCCGCCGGTCTCGGCGACGGCATCGCCGAGCAGGTGAGCGTCAGCAGCGCACCGACCGCAACGGACGCGGCAATCGCGACGAACGCGATGACCGCAACGACCGCAGCGCCGCAAGCAGGCACAGCGGAGGGCAGCATGGACGATCGATACTCACGACTGGGTCGGCTCTTCGCCGAGTTTCTCGACCGCGGCATGGACATCTATCGCGGCGGCAGCGCCGGCAGCGGCAGCGGCGGCGCCGCGGCGGCCGGCATGACGGCGCAGCGGTCGATCGTCGTCAGCGGCGTGGGCCTCGGCCTGCCCGGCACCGAGCACATCTTCGACGACGGCAACATCGCGCGCATCCTGCACGGCGAGTCGTTCATCGACGTGCTGCCGATGAAGCAGCGGCGCGCGATCCTCGACAAGCACGTCACGCGCCTGCACAAGTCCGAGTCGGGCGCGCGCTTCGAGACCATCGAGGAGCTCGGCGGCGTGCTCAAGCTCGCGGGCCGCCCCGGCGCCTTCGACCTCGGCGAGCAATACGAGGTGCCCGACGAGCGCCTCGCCACGCTCGACATCACCAGCAAGCTCGCCATCGCGGCCGGCCTCGACGCGCTGCGAGACGCCGGCATCCCGCTGGCGATGCACTACAAGACGACCACCAAGGGCACCAAGCTGCCCGAGCGTTGGATGCTGCCCGAGGCCCTGCGCGACGACACCGGCGTGATCTTCGGCTCGGCCTTCCCCGGCTACGACAACCTCGCCGACGACATGAAGCGCCACCAGCAAGCGCACGCGCTCGACGCGCGCATCGCCGAGCTCGAAGCGCTGCGCGGACGCGCCAGCGGCGTGTTGGCCGACGAGATCGCGCGGCGCCTCGCCGAGCTGCGCGCCGATCGCGAGCGCGATGCCTACGTATTGGATCGCAAGTTCCTCTTTCGGATCCTCGCCATGGGGCACTCGCAGCTGGCCGAGCACATCGGCGCGCGCGGACCCAACACGCAGATCAACGCCGCCTGCGCGAGCGGCACGCAGGCCGTCTCGCTGGCGCAGGACTGGATCCGCGCCGGACGCTGCCGGCGCGTGCTGTGCGTGACCGCCGACGCGGTGACCAGCGACCATCTGATGGAGTGGATCGGCGCGGGCTTTCTCGCGAGCGGCGCGGCGGCCACCGACGAGATCGTCGAAGACGCGGCGCTGCCCTTCGATCGCCGCCGCCACGGATTGATCCTCGGCATGGGCGCCTCCGGCATGCTCGTCGAGAGCGCTGACGCCGCGGCCGAGCGCGGCGTGGCGCCCATCGGCGAGGTGCTCGCCACCGCGACAGCCAACAGCGCCTTTCACGGCAGCCGGCTCGACGTCGACCACATCACCCAGATCATGGAGGGTCTGGTCAGCGAGGCCGAGCGCACGCACGGCATCGACCGGCGCGCCATCGCCGCCCAGACGGTGTTCGTCTCGCACGAGACGTACACGCCGGCGCGCGGCGGCTCGGCGCAGGCCGAGATCCACGCGCTGCGCCGCACGTTCGGCGACGTCGCCAGCCAGGTCGTGATCGCCAACACCAAGGGCTACACCGGCCACGCCATGGGCGCGGGCGTCGAGGACGCGGTGGCCATCAAGATGCTCGAGTCGGGCATCGTGCCGCCGATCTCGGTCAAGGAGATCGACCCCGAGCTCGGTCAGCTCAACCTCTCGCGCGGCGGCGGCTACCCTGTCAACTACGCGCTGCGCCTCGCTGCTGGCTTCGGCTCGCAGATCAGCATGTCGCTGGTGCGCTGGGTCCCGAGCGCCGACGGGCGTCGCACGCCCCCCGAGGCGATGGGCTTCGAGTCGCGCCTGCGTGACCGCGCGACCTACCAGCGCTGGCTCTCGACGGTCAGCGGCTACAACACGCCGAAGCTCGAGCGCGCTCACCGCCTGCTGCGCATCGCCAACACGGGGATTCCAGAGAACGCCGCTGCGGGCGCCACAGTGGCGGGCGCCAACGTGCCCGTGCCCGTGCCCGTGCCCGAACCACGAGCGGCGGCGCCCGCGCCCGCAACCGCGCCCGCTGCAGCCGCGCCCGCACCCGCACCCGCCGCACCCGCACCCGCGCCCACAGCGCCCGTGCAGGATCCCGTACAAGCCAAGGTGCTCGAGATCGTAGCCGCCCAAACCGGCTATCCCCCCGACATGCTCGACCTCGACCTCGATCTCGAAGCCGACCTCGGTATCGACACCGTCAAGCAGGCCGAGACCTTCGCCGCCGTGCGCGACGCCTACAACATCGTGCGCGACGACCAGCTCAAGCTGCGCGACTTCCCGACGCTCAACCACGTCATCGGCTGGGTCCTCGACAAACGCCCCGATCTCGCCACGCCGGCAAACGTGCCCGCGGCCGTGCCCGTGCCTGCGCCCGCTCCCCCCGCCGCCGGTCCCGATCCCATCGTGGCCAAGGTGCTCGCCATCGTCTCCGAGCAGACGGGCTACCCGCCCGACATGCTCGATCCCGAGCTCGACCTCGAGGCCGACCTCGGCGTCGACACCGGCAAACAGGCGGAGACCTGCACCGCCGGGCGCGAGGCATACAACATCAAGAGCGACGACAACCTGCAGCTCAAAGAATTCCCCACCCTCAACCACGTCATCGGCTGGGTCCGCGACAAGCGCCCCGATCTCGCCGCGGCCACGAACGTGCCCGTGCCTGTGCCTGTCAGCTCGGCAGGCCCCGATCCCATCGAAGCCAAAGTGCTCGCCATCGTCGCCGAGCAGACCGGCTATCCCCCCGACATGCTCGACCTCGACCTCGATCTCGGCGCCGACGTCTGCGTCGAAACCGTCAAGCCAGCCGAGACCTTCGCCGCTGTGCGCGAGGCCTACGACATCGAGCGCGACGAGAACCTGCAGCTCAAAGAATTCCCCACCCTCAACCACGTCATCGGCT
>JAGQIK010000153.1 GCA_020431405.1 Myxococcales bacterium | reverse complement strand
GTAATACGGCGTTTGCTTGAACTGCCGCCCCCAGCCTCGTAGGCTCAGGCAATGCGCCGTATTGTTCTTATCGTCTTGCTCGTTGCCGGCTGCTCGCCCGACGAGGGCGCCAGCAGCTCGCGCTGTCTGCCTGACGCCGCGGCCTTCAAAGGCACCGTCTCGCGTCAGGCCATCGACCTCGGCTGCGCCTTCGTGCGCAGCGAATCCGACGCGCTGATCGCCGCCGGTGCCGAGGCGACCATCACGCCGCAGGCCGCGCTCGGCGCTGCCATCGCCGCCGACGACACCCTCGCGCAAGGGGTGACGCTGCTCGGCGAGGCGGCATTTCGTTTCTCCGCCTCGCACTTCGCCGCCAGCGGCAGCGGCTATCTGCTCTCGCTGCCCTACGACCCCGCGGTCGTGCCGGCCGGCGGCCGCGTCGTCGCGCTCTTCGCCGACGCCTGCGGCGTGCACTGCGCCGCCGACCCCGAAGGGCTTGCCGTCTCGCTCGGCGAGCCGCTCGCCGTCGACAGCGCCCGCGGCCGCGTCGAGCTGAGCGCCACCGGCCGCCAGACGTCGCACGTACAGCTCGCGGTGCTCGACGCGGACACCGCTGCGACGCTGCAGACCGACGATACCGCCACCCAAGGCGAAGCGCGCCGGAGCTTCGGCCTGCGCCAAGCAGAAGCAGGTAGCGCAAGGTGGCGTCGGCGATGGCAAGGACCGCCGCTACCAGGGCCAGGAGTTCATCGTTCCGCTCTCCACACGCGCCTATAAGGTCGCCATTCCGGCGGGCGTATCAGGGGCGTTCCAGTTGCTGGTACGCACGCCCGAGGCGATCGGCTTCGGCGGCTGCGTGATCAACCTCACCACCCACGGCTACGACTGCGACGAGGCCGACAGCGGTGAGGTTCGCGTCAAGGTACCGGTCGAACCAGGCCAAGATGTCGCCTTCCTGCTGATGAACAAGCACTGGACCGAAGGGTATTCGCTCGGAGAAACCATCGACTACGAATACTGGGTCGGCTCCGACGTCCTACAGGTCGTGCAAGACGAAGCCCGCCTGACCAGCACCGCGGTGAAGACAGATGACCAGCTGACGTGCGACGACATCCTCGGCCCGTGCCGCCACACGCTCATCACCTTTCCCGATGCCCTGTTTCAGCAAGCCAAGGGCCGCTTCATCGGCTCGGCGCAGGCCGACATCACACGTGTGAGCCTCGAGGACACGCCCGAGGGCAAAGCCGCCGAGCTCCAGATCGACGGCAAGCCGGCGCCGGCCGGTGGCTGGACGCGTCAGAGCGGCGACCCCGCGCCCAGCAGCTGGAGTGTGGTCCTCTCCGGAAAGCAGCCGCGGCAAGACGTGGCACCCTTTCCGCGAGCGCTGATCGTCGAGCGCGAAGGCGAGAGCGCACCGATCACGCTGCCGCTGGTCTTTTTGTGGGGAGCGCAGACCGTCGCGGAGCGGCAGTACTTGTTCGTCGAGTCTCAGGGCATCGACGGCAACGGCGTCGAGCGCGTCACAGTGATGCAGACCACGCTGACGCGCCAACAGGCCGATGTGTTCTATGGCGACGGCGACGCCTTCGGCCAGGACACCGGCAGCGGTTGGCCGACGACGAAACAAACCGCCGTCTCCTTCGCGCCCAGCGGCGCGGTCGAAGGCAAGAGCGTCGGCACCTTCGACAACGTCTCGTACGTCGGTCCAGCGCCACCGTCGGTGCTCGAGACCTTCGCGGGTAGCGGCAGCGGCCACACCTACGACGTCTTTGGCAAACACAAGCACAGCGTCGACATCCTCGACGCGTCGTGGTCGACGGTCACGCTCAGCTACGGCACCGGCCTACAGAGCTACAAGCAGCAGCTGCAGGCGGCGGGGCTCGCAGCTACGCCACAGCAGATCGGCGAGATCACGATCCAGCGTCTGCTGCCCGACGCTGAACGCGCCCGCCTGACCGCTGCCGGACTAAACCCTGCGCCGGTGGTCAAGCTCTACTCACGCTAGGAATCCCGACATGCGACAACTTCGCATCCTCGTGTCCATTTCGCTCTTCTTGGCACTCGCGGTGACGGTTGCCGTCTCGCACGCCAACCGCATCAAGCCAGGCTGGCCGGAGCCCCACCCCGACGCCGGCCCCTGCCGCTGCACTGAGAAGGGCTGCTACGACGGGAAGCTAGACGTCAGGCCCGATCCCAGCACCCACGTTCAGGTCTGCAAGTTCCGCAGGTTCGCGCCGGCAAGCTTCTATCTCAAGCCGGGCACGTACACGGTCACGTTGACGCACATGCGCTGCAAGAAGAAGAAGCACAAGTTCAAGGTGAAGATCATGGCCAAGAAGACGACCAAGCTGAGGCCGCGCGTAACCTGCAACTAGCTGCATCCCTGTCCCGGACCGAGACCGCCGGTAATACGGCGTTTGCTTGAACTGCCGCCCCCAGCCTCGTAGGCTCAGGCAATGCGCCGTATTGTTCTTATCGTCTTGCTCGTTGCCGGCTGCTCGCCCGACGAGGGCGCCAGCAGCTCGCGCTGTC
>JAGQIK010000152.1 GCA_020431405.1 Myxococcales bacterium | reverse complement strand
CGCAGGCGCCGGTAGATCTCCATGATCGCCTCGTCGGGCGTGTTGAGCTTGTCCTCGAGCAGCGTGTCGCGCAGGTAGGAGCCGACGTTGAGGTTGTCGATGAACAGCACGCGGAAGTGCGGGATCTTGTGGTCGCGCAGGCGGTCGAGCACCTCTTCCGAGAGCTCTTCGTTGCACTGCAGGATGACCTCGCCCGTATCCGTGTCGATGACGTCGTGCGCGGCGACCTTGCCGACCAGCTCTTCGAGCGTGATCGGCAGGCGCTCGAGACCCGAGTCGCGCAGCTTGCGGATCGCGACCTTGGTGAACTTGCGGTTCTTGCGGACGATGATCTCGCGCGTGTCCGGGTGGCGCACGTCGCGCGTGGCGCGCTGGCCCGAGAGAATGTCGTACTCGATGCTCTTGCCGTACTTCTTCGCCGGGTCGATGTAGATCGTCTCGGTGGAGTAGTACTCGTTGAGCAGGTCCTCGGTGGAGAAGCCGAGGGCGCGCAGCAGCACCGTCGCGTGCAGCTTGCGGCGGCGGTCGATGCGCACGAAGAGGCGGTCTTTGGGATCGAACTCGAAGTCGAGCCAGCTGCCGCGGTACGGGATGATGCGCGCGCTGTAGAGCAGCTTGCCCGTGGCGTGCGTGCGGCCCTTGTCGTGGTCGAAAAAGACGCCCGGGCTGCGGTGCAGCTGGCTGACGACGACGCGCTCGGTGCCGTTGATGATGAAGGTGCCCTGCTCCGTCATCAGCGGGATTTCGCCGAAGTAGACTTCCTGCTCTTTGACGTCGCGGACGGACTGCTCTTTCGTCTCTTCGTTGACGTCGCGCAGCACGAGCTGGATGGTGACCTTGATCGGCGCGGCGTAGGTCATGCCACGCTGACGGCACTCGTCCTCGTCGTACTTGGGGCGCTCGAGGTTGTAGCTAACGAACTCGAGCGACGCCGTCTCCGAGAAGTCCTTGATCGGGAAGACGCTCTTGAAGACGCCCTGCAGACCGATCTCCTCGCGGCGATCGGGCGCGACATCGCGCTGCAGAAACTTCTCGTAGGAGCGCTTCTGGATGTCGATCAGGTTCGGGATGTCGATGATCTTGTTGATCTTCCCGTAGTGCTTCCGGACACGGAAGTTGTTCTGGATCACGCGTCCCATCGACACTCCTTCTTGGCGGGCCGCATAAGCGGCCAGGGCAAGTCGGACCGGCGCGCAGCCCGCCGGTCGATATCTAGCCTGCTAGTCACAGTCACACGCACGAGAGCCTCGACCAGGGATTGTTGGCTTCCCTGGTGAGGCCTTCGTTATGCGTTCGTCTAACGGAGCACGGGCACCGCTAGATACACCAAAGCCCGTGGCTTGCGGAGCTTTTTCTGCAAGCGTCGGGCCTTGGCCGATCAGAGTCTATTTTTATCAACGAAGTCAGGAACTTGGGCCAAACCTAGGCAGGCTTGATCTCGACCTCGCCGCCCGCCTCTTTGAGCTTGGCGGCCGCTTCCGCAGCCTCTTCCTTGCTCACGCTCTCTTTGACAGCCTTCGGCGCGGCCTCGACGAGCTCCTTGGCCTCTTTGAGACCGAGACCCGCAACGACCTCGCGCAGCGCCTTGATGACCTGGATCTTCTTCGCGCCGAAGCTGGTCAGCACGACGTTGAACTCGGTCGGCTCCTCGGCTGCCTCGGCGGCGGCACCAGGCGCAGCGACGGCGCCGGCGACGGCGACAGGCGCGGCGGAGACGCCCCACTTGTCCTCGAGCTCCTTGGTCAGGGCCGCGATGTCCATGACCGAAAGTCCGCTGAGGTAATCGACGACCTGCTCACGAGTGATCTCTGCCATTGCTCTCTTGCTCCTATGGTCGACGTCTTCCGACGTCTCCTACAACGAGTCGCGCCCTACACCAGGGGCAACCATGTAGTCAAGCGGCGTGGCAGCTGGTCGCTGCCGCACCAGTTCATTACTATTCGCCGCCGCCGCCCAGCTTTCGTTCCTGCGCCTGAAGCAGGTACAGGAAGTTGGTCGGCGCTGCCGCCAGCAGCCGCACGAACGACTGCGCCGGCGCCATCAGCTGGGCCAGGAGCTGAGCGCGAAGCTCGTCCTTGCCCGGCATCTTGGCCAGGTTGCTCACGCCTGCCGGCTTGAGCAGCTCGCCCTCGAGGAAGCCCGCCTTGATCTCGAGGTTCTTGAGGTCCTTGGCGAACTGATCGAGCACCTTCGCCGGCGCGACGGGGTCCTCGAAGGAGTACGCGATGGCCGTCGGGCCGCGGAAGAAGTCCGCGAGCGGCTCCATCGCCGTGCCCTCGATCGCGCGGCGCGCGAGCGTGTTCTTGATGACTCGATACGTGCAGCCCGTCTTGCGGATCTCGCTGCGCAGGCCATTGACCTCGGCGACGGTCAGGCCGCGATAGTCGGCGAGGATCAGCGAGGCGCACTTGCTGAAGGTGTCCTTCAGCTCGTTGACGGTTTCGGCTTTTGCCGCGTGGCTATTCATCGCTAATCCCCTTACCGCAAGTTGCCCACCACCTCGACGGGGTCGAGGCGGATCGCGGGGCCCATGGTCGTCGAGAGCGCGATGCTCCGAACGTAGGTGCCCTTGGCTGAAGCCGGCTTGAGCTTGACCAGCAGGTCGACCAGCGCCAGCACGTTGTCGCGGATCTTGTCCTTGCCGAAGCTCGCGCGGCCCACCGGCGCGTGCACGATGCCGGCCTTCTCGACGCGAAACTCGACGCGACCGGCCTTGAGCTCTTTGACAACCTTCTCGACGTCGAAGGTCACGGTGCCGACCTTGGGGTTCGGCATCAGACCGCGCGTACCGAGGATGCGGCCCAGACGACCGACCATGCCCATCATGTCGGGCGTGGCGACGGTGGCGTCGAAGTCGAGGAAGCCACCTTGCACGCGCTCGACGAGATCCTCGGCGCCGACGATGTCCGCGCCAGCCTCTTCGGCCTCTTGTGCCTTCTCGCCCTTGGCGAAGACGGCGATGCGAATGCTCTTGCCAGTGCCGTGCGGCATCACGACAGCGCCGCGCACCATCTGGTCGGCGTACTTCGGGTTGACGCCGAGGCGCACCGCGATGTCGACCGACTCGTCGAACTTGGCGACGTTGGTGTTGGGGATCAGCTCGCAGGCCTCTTCGAGCGTGTAGCGCTTGTCGCGATCGACCTGCTGCGCCTTGTCACGGTACTTCTTTCCGCGTTTTGCCATTGGTCTAATCGCCTCCCTTAGCCGATCACGTCGATGCCCATCGACCGCGCGGTGCCGGCGATGGTGCGCATCGCCTGCTCGACATCGTCGGTGTTGAGATCGACGAGCTTGGTCTCGGCGATCTCTCGCACCTGCGCGCTCGTGACCTTGCCCACCTTGTTGCGGTTCGGCTCGCCGGAACCCTTCTCGAGCTTGGCTGCCTTCTTGAGCAGCACGGCGGCCGGCGGCGTCTTCGTGATGAACTTGAACGAGCGATCGCTGAAGATCGTGATCACGACCGGGATGATCGTGCCCTTGTCCTTCTGCGTGCGCGCGTTGAACGCCTTGCAGAACTCCATGATGTTGACGCCGTGTTGACCGAGCGCAGGGCCCACGGGCGGTGACGGGTTGGCCATACCGCCTGGGACCTGGAGCTTGACCAGGCCAGCGACTTTTTTCATTTCTGCTCTCCCTCGCGGTGCAAACGGTCGTTCTGAGCGTTGGCTCTACGACCTCCCGCAAACCGACCGCGGCGCCGCAGGACGCGGACGTCGCCGTCGTTTCGTTACATCTCTAGTCCGACTTCTCTACCTGAGCGAAGTCGAGCTCGACCGGCGTAGCGCGGCCGAAAATGCTGACCAGCACGCGGACCTTCTGCTTCTCGGGCCGCACCTCTTCGACGATGCCGTTGAAGTTGGAGAACGGGCCGTCGGTGACGCGCACGTTCTCGCCCTCCTCGAACACGATCTTCGGCTTGGGCTTGATCGCGCCCTCGGAGATCTGGCGGTTGATGCCGGCGATCTCGTCGTCTTTGACGGGCACCGGCTTGTTGCCGCCGAGAAAGCCCGTGATCTTTGGCGTGCTCTTGACCAGATGGATCGTGTCGGGCGTGACCTCCATCTGGACGAACATGTAGCCGGGGTAGAACTTGCGCGTGGTCGTACGCTTCTTGCCCTTGCGCAGCTCCACCACCGACTCGGTGGGGATCAAGATCTCGCCGAATTTGTCGGCGTGCTTCGAGTTCTTGATGCGCTCCTGAAGCGACAGACGCGCCTTGTTCTCGTGGCCCGAGTACGTGTGGACGGCGTACCAGCGCATTGCGCCTTCGGCGCCGGGCGCGTCGGCCGACGCTTGCGCGTCTGACTGCTCGGCTGGCGCCTGCTCGACTGCCGCCGTCTCGGTCTCTTTGGCTTGCTCGTCCATCACTGTCTTGCTCGCCCTACGTGTAGATCATGCTCGTGGCCCAGGACCACAGCATGTCGAAGAGTCCGAGGATCACTGCGAAGATGATGACGGTGATGATCACGACGACGGTCGCCGCCGACGTCTCTTTGCGCGTCGGCCAGGTCACCTTCATCAGCTCGTTGATGATCTCCTGCGCTTTCTGGAACGTCTCCTTGTTGCGCCAGTAACGCAGGGTGATGAGCCCGCCCGCCACGAGACCGATGGGCAGCGAGTACATGTCCTTCGGCTTGCCGAAGTACCCCCAGATCCAGTCGGTCATGTGGACCAGCAGGTACGCCAGCAGCAAGCCACCGGCGGCGAAGAGAAGATGGACCCACTTCGTATTGCCCATGGTGTTTCTTCGCGCTTCCTCTCGTCTCAGCGACGACTATCGATGCAGGGCAGGAGGGACTCGAACCCCCGACCAGCGGTTTTGGAAACCGCTGCTCTACCGACTGAGCTACTGCCCTTCAGAACCTGTTGACCCGCGGGCGCCAGCTGTCTGGCGCAACCGCGGGTCGTTACCTCAGCATCTAGCTGTTTTCAAGTAACTATTCACCTGGCCGCGGAGAAGTCTTCCGCGGCGAGCCTACTTCTCGTCCAAGATCTCGGTCACGACGCCGGCGCCGACGGTGCGGCCACCCTCGCGGATAGCGAAGCGCAGGCCCTTCTCGCAGGCGATCGGCGAGAGCAGCTCGACCTCGAAGGTCGTGTTGTCGCCGGGCATAACCATCTCGACGCCGTCGGGCAGCTTGCAGGTGCCCGTCACGTCGGTGGTGCGGAAGTAGAACTGCGGCCGGTAGCCGTTGAAGAACGGCGTGTGGCGCCCGCCCTCTTCCTTCTTGAGCACGTACACCTCGGACTTGAAGTGGCTGTGCGGCTTGATCGAGCCGGGCTTGGCCAGAACCTGGCCGCGCTCGACCTCGTCGCGCTTGACGCCGCGAAGCAGCGCGCCGACGTTGTCGCCCGCCTGACCCTCGTCGAGGATCTTGCGGAACATCTCGACGCCGGTGCACGTCGACTTGTTGGTGTCGCGGATGCCGACGATCTCGATCTCGTCACCCACCTTGAGGATGCCGCGCTCGATGCGGCCCGTGACGACCGTGCCACGACCGGAGATCGTGAACACGTCCTCGACCGGCATCAGGAACGGCTTGTCGATGGCGCGCTCGGGCTGCGGGATGTAGCTGTCGACCGCTTCCATCAGCTCGTGGATGCACTTGAACTCGGGCGCCGAGGGATCCGTGCTGTCGCTCTCGAGCGCTTTGAGCGCCGAGCCGCGCACGATCGGGATGTCGTCGCCGGGGAACTTGTACTTCGACAGCAGCTCGCGCAGCTCGAGCTCGACGAGGTCCAGAAGCTCCTCGTCCTCCTCCGACATCATGTCGACCTTGTTGAGGAACACGACGATCGCCGGGACCTCGACCTGGCGCGCCAGCAGCACGTGCTCGCGCGTCTGCGGCATCGGGCCGTCGGGCGCCGAGACGACGAGGATCGCGCCGTCCATCTGCGCGGCGCCGGTGATCATGTTCTTGATGTAGTCGGCGTGGCCGGGGCAGTCGACGTGCGCGTAGTGACGCTTGGGCGTCTGGTACTCGACGTGCGCCGTCGCGATGGTGATGCCGCGCTCGCGCTCCTCGGGAGCCTTGTCGATCTGGTCGAACGCGACGAACGAGCCACCGCCGCCGAGCGACATGGTCTTGGTGATCGCCGCCGTGAGCGTGGTCTTGCCGTGGTCGATGTGTCCGATGGTGCCGACGTTGCAGTGCGGCTTATCGCGAACGAACTTTTCTTTGGCCAT
>JAGQIK010000151.1 GCA_020431405.1 Myxococcales bacterium | reverse complement strand
GCCGCTGTCGAGCCAGCGCGCCAGCGCCTCGCGGCCGCGCTCGAGCGGCTCGACGCCGGCGAAGCCCACGCGCGCGAAGCCCGCCTGGCGCGCCCAGCCGCGCAGCATCTCGCGCAGCTGCTGCCGGTTTTGCTCGGCCTCGTCGGTGGGTGGCACGAGCGTCTCGCCTACGGGGCTGCGTCTGGCGCGCGCGCAGCGATCCAGCCGGCCGCCTCGTGCAACGCGACGCGCGCCTGCTCGCCGCTGGCGAGTTGCTTGAGCGTCACGTCGCCGGCGGCCGCCTCGTCGGCGCCGAGGATCGCGGCGAAAGGCGCGCCGACGCTGTCGGCGTAGGCGAGCTGCTTGCCGAGCTTGCTGCGCGTCGGGAAGACCTCGACGCTGAGGCCCTGCTGGCGCAGTGCGTTGGCCGTCTCGAGCAGCGCCGCGGGCTCGACGTCGAGCGAGCACAGCATTAGCTCGGGGCCGACGCGCAGCGGCGGATACATGCCGCGCTCTTCCATCACCAGCAGGATCCGCTCGAGGCCGAGCGAGCAGCCCACGGCGGGGATCTGCTGCTTGCCGAACATGCCGATCAGATCGTCGTAGCGCCCGCCGCCGCCGAGGCTGCCGGCGAGGTCGGCGACGCTGATCTCGAAGATCGGCCCCGTGTAGTAGCCCAGCCCGCGGGCCAGCTCGGGGCTGAGCCTGTAGCGGCCTTTGGCCGGCGTGTGGTCGAGCAGCGCGCGCAGCTCGCTGAGCTGGTCGAGCGCGGCGCGGCCGGCGTCGCTGCGCAGCGCTGCGCCGAGCACCTCGGTCAGCTCGTCGTCGGATTTCGCGGCGGAGGCCTTCTCGACGAGCAGCTCGAGCAGCAGCGCTGCCGCGTCGTCGGAGATGCCGCGCGTGCGCAGCTCGGCGCGCACGCCATCGGGGCCAACCTTGTCGAGCTTGTCGAGCGCTACCAGCGCCGTCTGCTCGTCCGCAGGCGCCACGCCGGCGGTCTCGATGAGGCCGCGCAGCAGCGCGCGGTGGTTGAGCCGCAGCGTGAAGTCCTCGAAGCCGAGCCGCGTCAACACCTCGGCCACTGCGCCGAGCACTTCGGCCTCGGCGATCAGTGTCGTGACGCCGATGACGTCGACGTCGCACTGGTAGAACTCGCGGAAGCGCCCGCGCCCCGGACGATCGGCGCGCCACACCGGCTGGATCTGGTAGCGCTTGAAGAAGCGCGGCAGGTCGCGGTACTGCGCCACCACGCGCGCAAGCGGCACCGTCAGGTCGTAACGCAGCCCGAGGTCGGCCAGGTCGCTCTCGCTGACGTCGTCTTTTTCGAGCGCGCGCTTGAGCGCGTCGCGGCGGTGAAGCAGCCGATAGACGAGCTGGTCGCCCTCGTCGCCGTACTTGCCGAGCAGCGTGCTGAGGTTCTCGAAGGAGGGCGTCTCGAGCGGCACGAAGCCGGACCCTTGGTAGACGGTCTCGATCACCGACACGACATAGCGGCGGCGTGCGATGTCGGCGGGCAAGAAGTCGCGCGTGCCGCTCGGGGGTTTGGTGCTGGCTTTGCTCATGCGCTTGCTCGGGGGCTGTGCGGGCTCACAGGGGCTGTGGGATCGGTTCAGGGGGCGAGAGGGCGGATACGCCGAGGCGCGCGCCGAGACGGTCGATGCCGTAGCGGCGCGCCGCGCGGCCGGCACGTGGGGCGATGGCGAACGGCTTGCCCGACGCGGCCTCGACCTGCACGCCGCGCTCGCCGAGCCCGCGCGCGAGAGCGGCCACCAGCCGCGATGGCAGAAGGTCGGCCGGGCAGGCCACGTCGCAGAGGTTGCAGCCGCCGCAGCACAACGCGCCGAGGGCGAGCGCGTCGTCGACCGCGGCAGGCGGCGCGGCGGCCTTGGCCATCAGCGCGCTGATGCGATGTGGCTCGAGCGGCGCGCCGTTTTCGTAGGCCGGACAGACGTCGGTGCAGATGCGGCAGCCGATACAGGCCGAGGCGGCGCGGCGCACGATGTCGGCGAGGGGCGTGGCGCGCCGCGCGACCAACGGGTGGCGGCCCGGCAGCACGAACACGCCGGATACGGCCTCGTCGGTGACGTCATCCTGTGCGCCGAGCCAGCCCGAGGCGGCGCCGTTGACCAGCGGCACCCAGCCGAGCCCGCGCGTGCCCGCTGGCAGCGCGCCGCCGCAGCGCGCCACCAACTGCGCGATCGGCGTGCCGAGCGGCGCTTCGATCACCGCAGGGCGCGCGACGTAGCCCACCACCGAGACGAGCCGCGGCGGGCGGTCGCTCTGCTGCGCACGTCCGCGCGCGACCAGATCGGCGGCGCCGTAGACGGGCGCCGTCGCCGCCGCTTGCACGCCGTGCTGCTCGACCAGATCGGCGGCCACGCTGGTGGCGTTGAGCGGGTAGCTATCGTGCAGGCGCAGCGCGCGCGCGGTCAGCGGGCGCACGCTCGCCGCGCTCGCCGCGCGCGCCGCCGCGGGCAGCGCTTCGCGCAGGGCACGCGTCTTGGACCAGTAGTCCTGGCGCACGGCGAGCACGACCTCGCTGGCGCGGTGCACCTCGGCGACGGCGAGCAGCCCGCGCAGCAGCGCCTCGGGCTCGGCGCGAGCGAGCGCCAGCTCGGAGCGAAAGAGCGGCTCGCCGTCGGCGACGCGCCCGATAACCAGCGCGCTCACGGCTCGCTCCCGTCGGTGAGCCAACGCCCGTGCGCCTCGCCGCGCGCCAGCGCGTGCGCGCGCCGCACCACGCCGGCGAGCCCGGCGGTGGTCTCGAGCTCGGCGAGCTCGCCGACCGTCACCCAGCGCGCTTCTTGGGCGTCGGAGTCGGCGCGTGGCTCGTCGCCCTGCGCGGCGACGCCCCAGAAGTCGACGATTACGTAGTGGTAGGGCTGAGGCTGGTCGACGATGCGCTCGACGACGCAGACCTCGCCGGCGAGCTCGCAGCGCACGCCGGTCTCCTCGACGAGCTCGCGCGCGCAGGCGTCGACCAGCCGCTCGCCGCGCTCGACGAGCCCGCCCGGCACGCTCCACAGCCCGCGCGCCGGCCACCCGCCGCGCCGGATCAACAGCACGCGCTCGAGCGCGGCGTCGAAGACGACGGCGCCTACGCCGATCAGCGGCTTGTCGCTGTGCTGTCGTGATGCGGGCATCTCGGGCGTGAGCCTCTATAATCTCCCAAGGCCATCCGGGGCCTTATTCGATCTCTGCGAGGAAGGAGTACCACGCTGACCTCGGTCCAGACAAAGCTCGAGCGGGCGATCGGCGCCAGCCGCGTGCTGGCCGGCGAGGC
This sequence comes from Myxococcales bacterium, assembly GCA_020431405.1. Lineage (GTDB taxonomy): Bacteria > Myxococcota_A > Polyangia > JAGQIK01. The sequence goes on along the minus strand of JAGQIK010000151.1, from coordinate 32,243 downwards.
GGCGCTCGCGCCCTACGCGCGCGACGAGTCGGGCCTGGGCCCGTTCGTGCCCGAGGCGGCCGTGCTCGTGCAGAGCGCCGACGAGATCGCCGAGGTGCTGACGCTCTGCCAGCGCGACCGCATCGCCGTCACGCCGCGTGGCCTCGGCACCGGCAAGGTCGGCGGCGCGCTCGCCGCCGAGGGCGGCATCGTGCTGTCCACCGAGCGCATGAACCGCGTGCGCGAGATCGACGCGGCCGACATGGTGGTGGTGGTCGAGCCGGGTGTCATCACCGGCGAGCTTCAGCGCGCGGTCGAAGCCGAGTCGCTCTTCTACCCGCCCGATCCGGCGAGCCTCGACATCTGCTCTATCGGCGGCAACGTGGCGTGCAACGCGGGCGGCCCGCGCGCCTTCAAGTACGGCGTCACGCGCGACTACGTGCGCGGGCTCGAGCTGGTGCGCATCGGCGGCGAGCGACTGCGCGCCGGCGGTCGCACGCAGAAGGGCGTCGTGGGCCTCGACCTGGCGAGCCTGGTGGTTGGCAGCGAGGGCACGCTGGGCGTGATCTCCGAGATCACGCTCAAGCTGCTGCCGCGGCCGCGCGCTGCCCGCGCGTTTCTCGCACGCTTCGACGACGCCGATGGCGCGGGCCGCGCCGTGGTGGCGCTGGTGCGCGCCGGTCTGCGCCCGCGCGCGCTCGAGCTGCTCGACGTGCACGTGGTCGACCACCTGCGTGCCAGCGGCAAGTGGCCGCTGCCCGCCGAGCGCTGCGCGCTGCTGCTGGTGGAGGTCGACGGCGACGCGCACAGCATCGACGTCGAGCTCGAGGCCGCGGCGGAGGTTTGCGAAGGCGCCAGCGCGCGCGAGGTGCTCGTCGCCACCGACGAGGCGCGCCGCGCCAAGCTGTGGCAGATGCGGCGCAGCGTCAGCCACACGCTGCGCGACGCGCACCACAGCAAGGTCTCCGAGGACATCGCAGTGCCGCCCGGACGCATCCCCCAGATGCTGCGCCGGCTCGACGCCATCGCCGCCGAGCAAGCCCTGCTGGTCGCCGCCTACGGTCACGCCGGCGATGGCAACCTGCACGTCAACGTGCTCTTCGACGCCGTCGAGCAGCGCCAGCGCGAGAAGGCCACGCTGGAGGCGATTTTTGGCGCGACACTCGAGCTGGGTGGCACGCTCAGCGGCGAGCACGGCGTGGGCCTCAGCAAGCGACCCTACCTGCACCTCGAGCAGCCGCCCGCGCATATCGCGCTGCAGCGCGAGCTCAAGCGCGTCTTCGACCCCGACGGCCTGCTCAATCCCGGCAAAGTCTGGCCGGCGGCGCCGGGGCGCGGGGGCACGGCTAGCGCCTTGACAGCTCAGGGCGGCAAAAGGACGATGGCCCGATGATCTCGTGGATCGTCATCGCCGCGGCGGCCGCCGTCGGCGCCGGTATCGGCATCGCTTCGGGACGCGCCCGAGCGATGCGCGAGCGCGCCGAGGCCGAAGCGCTGGCGCGCCGCCTGCGCGACGAAGCGCAGCGCGCGGCGAAGTTGGCGCTGCGCGAGGCCGAGGCCAAGGGGCGCGAGGCGCGTGACGCCGTGCTCGCCGCGGCCGAGGACGACGAGAGCGAGCTCGACTCGACCATGACCGAGCTCAACGCGGCGATCGATCAGGGCGAGGTCGAGCTCGAGGAGCGCCGCGCGCAGCTCGACGCCGAGCAGGCCACCCTCGATGGCCGCTTCGCGGAGGTCCGCCGCGCCAAGCAGGAAGCGCAGGCGCTGCGCAAGGAAGCCAAGACGATCGGCGAGAACACGCGGCCGGTGCTCGAAGAGCGCTCGGGCGAGTCGGGCGACACGCTGATCGCCGCGATGGTCGAGCGGCTGGTCGACGAGACGAGGTCGCAGTGCGCCGACCGCCTGCGCAACCTCGAGAGCGCCGGCGCCGATGACTTCGCGCGGCAGGCCAAGCGCGTGATGGGCATCGTGATGCAGCGCTACACGGGCCATTGCGTGCGCGAGCGCACCTCGACAACCATGCCGCTGCCCAAGGGCGCCGCCGAGAAGCTGCAGGGCGAAGCCGCCGAGCACGTGGCCAAGCTCTCCGAGATCACCAACGTGCCGATCACGTTCGCCGAGGACGGCAGCAGCGCGCGCCTCGAGTCGGGCGACGGCGTCGCGCGCGAGCTGTGCCGCCGCGCGCTGACGCGCTTTCACAGCGAGAGCAACATCCGCGACACCGAGGCGTTGATCACGTCGCTTTCGCGCGAGCTCGAGCGCGACATCGGCAAGCTCGGGCGCAAGGCGTTCAACAAGCTGTCGCTGCAGAAGGCCGCCGACGAGATCGTCGAGCTGGTCGGCAAGCTCAACTACCGCACCAGCTACACGCAGAACCAGTGGCGCCACGCCATCGAGGCGGCGCAGCTGGCCTCGATGATGGCCGAGGAGCTGGGGCTCGATCCGGTCATCGCGCGGCGCGGCACGCTGATGCACGACATCGGCAAGGCGCTGACGCACGAGATGGATGGCTCGCACGCGCTGATCGGCGGCGAGATCGCGCGTCGCAGCGGCGAGGACGAGCGCGTCAGCAACGCGATCGCGGCGCATCACGGCGAAGAGCCGAGCATCTCGGCCTACGCGCCGCTGGTGGCGGCTGCCGACGCGATGAGCGGCGGTCGGCCCGGCGCGCGCCGCGAGATGGTCGAGAGCTACGGCGATCGCATCGGCGATCTCGAGCGCATCGCGCACAGCTTCAACGGGGTCGAGTCGGTGCACGCCGTGCAGGCGGGGCGCGAGCTTCGCATCCACGTCGACCAGCGCCGCGTCAAGGACGCCGACCTCGAAGAGCTGTCGACCGCCATCGCGGAGAGGATCTCGGACGAGATGACGTTTCCGGGTCAGATCCGGGTGACCGTGATCCGCGAGTTCGTCGCCTCCGAGGTCGCCAACTAGCGTCATGCGGCTGCCGGTCTACGCCGACTACAACGCCACGACGCCGCTCGACGAGCGCGTGCTCGAGGCGATGCTGCCATACCTGCGCGGCGAGTTCGGCAACCCGTCGAGCAAGCTGCACGCGTTCGGCCAGCGCGCTGGCGAGGCCGTGGAGCGCGCGCGCGCGCAGGTGGCCGCCTTCATCGGCGCCGAGCCGGGCGAGATCGTGTTCACCAGCGGCGCTACCGAGAGCGACAACCTGGCGCTCGCCGGGCTGGTGCGCCGCCACGTGAGGCGCAAGCGCTCGGGCGGGCACCTGATCACCGCGGCCACCGAGCATCCGGCGATCCTCGAGAGCGCACGGCTGCTCGCCGAGCATCACGGCCTCGACCTGACGGAGCTGCCCGTGGGCAGCGACGGCCGCGTCGACCCCGACGAGGTGGCCGCCGCGCTGCGTCACGACACGATCTGCGTCTCGGTGATGGCGGTCAACAACGAGACGGGCGTGATCAATCCGGTAAGCGAGATCAGCGCGGTGTGCCGCGAGCGCTCCGTGCTGTTTCACTGCGACGCAGTGCAGGCGGCCGCCAAGCTCGACTGGACGGTGGACAGCTTCGGCCTCGACCTGGCGTCGGTGACGGCGCACAAGATGTACGGGCCCAAGGGCGTTGGCGCGCTCTATCTGCGCGCGCGCGGGCCGCGGGCGCGGCTGTCGCCGATGTCTGCGGGCGGCGGTCAGGAGCGCGGGCTGCGGCCGGGCACGCTCAACGTGGCGGGCATCGTCGGGTTCGGCGCTGCCGCCGAGATCGCGCGCCTCGAGGGGGCGGCCGAGCGCGCGCGCATGGCGCAGCTCGGCGAGCGGCTCGAGCAGCGTCTGCTCGCCATCGACGATGCGCGCATCAACGCGCCGCGAGCGCACCGCGTGCCGAGCACCCTGAGCGTCAGCTTCGCCGGCGTCGAGGCGGAGGCGCTGATCGCCGAGCTGCCCGACGTAGCGCTCTCGAGCGGCTCGGCCTGCGCGTCGGGCAACGGCGCCGCCTCGCACGTGTTGAGCGCCATGGCGGTGGACGAACGCTGGATCTTCGGCACGCTGCGCATCACGTTGGGGCGCTACAGCGACGACGAGCAGTGCGACTTCATCGCCGACCGGGTGGCGGCCGCCGTGGCGCGCGTGCGCGGGCAGGCACATGCCGTGCGCGTGGCCGGCGGTCGTTGACCAATCATCACCGCGTGATAAGTTCCTAGAGATGGCACTACAGCTTTCAGCCAGCGCCCTCGGGCGGCTGCGCGAGATCTTCGCCAAGAACGACAAGGCGCGCGCCCTACGCGTCGGCGTGCGCGGCGGCGGCTGCTCTGGCTTCTCCTACCTGTTCGAGCTCGACGAGAACGAGCCCACGGAGAAGGACAAGGTCTTCGAGTTCGAGGAGATTCGCGTCTACTGCGACAAGAAGAGCTACTTCTACCTCAACGGGACCGAGCTCGATTTCGTCGACGAGCTGATGGGCAAGCGCTTCACGTTCAACAACCCCAACGTCGAGTCGAGCTGCGGCTGCGGCGAGAGCGTGAGCTTCAAGGTCCAGTGATCTAGCCCGCGATCGAAGCGGTGCGGCGGCGATGTTGCGCGGGCTCAACAGTGCGCAACGCGCTGTAATTATTGGTCAAAATACCAGGACAATCTCCTTGACTCCGCACGGGGTTCGGAGGCAATGTACGGCCTGGTTTCAGCGGGCCCACTTTTTCCAAGCGACGAAAGTTAGAGCGCAAACCATTCGTGGACCCGTGTTGTTGGAGGGGGCGCGTTGTGCCCCGGTAACCCAGAGGTTGTTTTTTCGAGTAGAGCGGACGATGCAAACCGGTACAGTTAAGTGGTTCAACAACAGTAAGGGCTTTGGCTTCATCCTGCAGGAGACGGGTGAGGACGTTTTTGTCCACTACTCCGTGATCGAGGGTGATGGGTTCCGGACGCTCGCCGAGGGCGAGAGGGTGGAGTTCGAAATGGCTCGCGGGCCAAAGGGCTTCCACGCCACGGCCGTTCGTAAGGTCGCAGCCTAAAGCTTCGAGGGGCGGCACCACTCCGCCCCATCTATGCCCAGAAGAAGAACGGGAGCGCCTAGCGGCGCTCCCGTTCGCGTTTTTGGGGAGGCGCCTAGCGGCGCCGGGCGGGAGCGCCAGTAGGCGCTCCCGTTCGCGTTTATACCTAGGGCGCCTTCGGCGCCATCGCGAGTGCTCGCCCTTTGGGCTCGCTCGCTCCGCCGCTTCGCGGCGCGAGTCGTTGGTGACTCGGCTGCTGCGAGCTTCGGAGCTCCCGTCGCGCCTCCGATCACGGCGTGCTCTCGAGCGTGTCTCGCCGACGTCGACCCCGGCGCGTGCGCGTGCCGATCGGTCGGGCTGTAGCCGGTGGCCAAATCGCCCGCACCGCGCTTGGACGCACCGCACCGCCTCGTTTCGCCCGTCTTTTCGCAGCTGCCCCTCCCTTGAGCTACCCTATCTCGGTGCGCCTTCGCCTGATCCCGCTCGTACAGGCCGTGCTGCTGATCGCGGCGCCAGCTTGGGCCAAGCGCGAGGGGCCAACCTACGATGCCTTCGCTGGCCGTGACCCCTGGCCGTCCTGCACCACCCAGCCGCTGCCGTCGGCGCGACCGAGCGCCGTCGGGATAGTCGACGACCTGACCGCAGATCTCGACGCGCTGCTGCGCGACGCGCTGCGCCGCAAGATCATCCCGGCAGCTCAGCTCGTGGTCGTGCGCCGCGGCCGCGTTGTCTATCGACGCGCCGTGGGCGGCGCCAAGCTCGACACGATCTTCGACTTGGCGTCGGTGACCAAGGTCGTCGCCACCGTGACGTCGGTGCTGCAGCTCGTCGAGCGCGGCAAGCTGCGGCTCGACGACCCGGTGGCCAAGCACCTGCGTTGGCTGGGGCCCGACAAGCGCAGCATCACCGTCAGGCAGCTGCTCCTGCACATCAGCGGGCTGCACTCGGTGGTCGCCAAGGGCGACCTGACGTTCGACCCGAAGATCATCCTGCGCCGCATCAAGCGCTCGCGCGTGCGCGCGGCGCCCGGTACACGCGTCAAGTACAGCGACGCGGGCTTCATCCTGCTCGCCGCGCTCGTCGAGAAGCTCTCCGGCAAACGCTTCGACCGCTACGTGCGCTCGCACATCCTCGCGCCGCTCGGCATGTGCAGCGCCGGCTTCGCGCCGCCGCGCCGCGTGCGGGCGCGATTGATCACGCCGTGGCCGCGCGGGCGCTGGAAGCACAAAGACGGCATCGTCTACGATCCACTCTCCGAGCGCATGCGCGGCATCGCCGGCCACGCCGGCCTCTACGCCACCGCCGACGACCTGGCGCGCTTTGGCCTGGCGCTGCTGCGCGGCGGCAAGCTGGCCAACCGACGCGTGCTCAGCCGCGCCTCGATCCGCGCCATGACCCAACGCCACGCGCTGCCCGGCGGCCGCACGCGCGGGCTGGGCTGGATCGTCAGCCGCAGCGGACGCTTCGGACACACGGGCTTTACCGGCACCTCGATCTTCATCGACCCGCGCGCCGACACCGTCGTCGTGCTGCTCACTAACCGCACCTATCTCGAGCTGCGCAAGGACGTACACCCTTCGGTCTCGCGCTTGCGGCGTCGCGTGCACGCGCTGGTGCGCGGTGCGCTGCTGCGCGGGCGCCGTCGCCGCGGCGGGCGCGTTCGCGTCGGGCTCGACGTGCTCGTCGCCGAAAAGCTCAAGCGCCTGCACGGCCGGCGCGTGGCGCTGGTGACCAACCGCACCGCCATCGACGCGCGCGGCCGCTGGATCGGCGAGATCTTCGACGCCGCGCGCGACGTCTCGCTCGTCGCGCTCTTCGCCCCCGAGCACGGCCTCTCGGCGCGCGTCGATCGCCGCATCCGCGACGGCAAGTGGCGCACCCCGAGCGGGCGCAGTGTGCCCGTCTACAGCCTCTTCGGCCGCCGCCAGCGGCCGACCAGCAAGACGCTCGCCGGTGTGGACACCATCGTCTTCGACGTCGCTGCCATCGGCGTGCGCTACTACACGTACATCGCGACCATGGGCTGGTCGATGCGCGCCGCCGCGCGCCACAAGCTGCGCTTCGTCGTGCTCGACCGACCCAACCCCCTCGGCGCGGTCAAGCTCTCGGGCCCCGTGGCGCGCTACCGCCTCGGCCACGCCACGCGCTACCACGCGCTGCCGGTGCGCTACGGCATGACCATGGGCGAGCTTTCGCTGCTGCTCGATCGCGAGCGCCGCATCGGCGCCAAGCCCGAGGTCATCAAGGTGCGCGGCTGGCGGCGCGCGCAGCGCTTCGACCGCCAGGGCCTGCGCTGGGTCAACCCGTCGCCGAACATCCGCAGCTGGCGCCAGGCGCTGACCTACGGCGCGGTGGGGCTCGTCGAAGGCACCAACGTCGCCGTCGGCCGCGGCACCGACAGCCCGTTCTTGTGGCTCGGCGCGCCGTGGATCGACGGCGTCAAGCTGGCGCGCGCGCTCAACGCGCTCGGCCTCGCCGGCGCCTACTTCGTGCCCGAGGCGCGCACGCCGCGCTCGTCACGCCACCGCCGCAAGCGCTGCGACGGCGTGCGCCTGCTGCTGCTCGACGCCGCGCGCTTCGATGTCGGCCGCACCGGCGCGGCCATCGCGCTCGCGCTGCGACGTCTCTTCGCGGCGCACTGGCACACCGCGCAGCTGATCAAGCTCGTCGCCGATCCGAGCGTAAACAGCGCGATCCTCGCTGGAAAGCCGCTCTCCCAGGTCGTCGCGCTGTGGCGTCAGGACCTGCGCGCCTTCGCCGCGCGGCGCCGTCGCTACCTGCTGTATCGTTGAGCTCCGATGTCGGTGACGCTCCAGGTCTTCACGCTGGCGCTGATCAGCGCAGGCGGCGCGGCGGCTGCAGCCACGCTGCACGCCGGCGCAGGCGTGGTGGTGGCCACCTTGGCCACGGTGCTCTGCGGCTTCGCAGTCACGCAGCAGAACACGACGTCGACGCGCCTGGGCTTCTACGTCGCCGTCATCGCGCACGCGGCGTCGATCTATCTCGCCACGCGCTCGCCGTGGCTCGCCGCCGCGAGCCTCGCCGTGGGCTTGCCCCTGCACACCGGCATCTACAGCCTCGCGCGCTATCGCTGGCTGCAGGTGCTGCACCCGGTCGCCGGCCTCGTCGCCGGCATCACGCTCGCCGTGATCGGGCGCGGCAGCGGGCTGTGGCTGCTCGCCGTCGTGCCGTTGCTGCTCGTCGGCGTGATGGTCTCGGCCACCGGCATCGCCGCCGTGCGCAACGGCGCCACCATCGTGCGCCGCGCCAAGCTCTCGGTGGGCCGCCCGATGCCCGAGGTCGAGCTGCCGTTTCGCGCTGGAGGCGATCGCGCCGGCGAGCGCTTCAAGCTCAGCGAGAAGCGCGGCCGCTTCGTGCTGCTCGCCTACGTGCGCGGCGACTGGTGTCCCGTCTGTCACGTGTTGATGCGCATCATCACACGCGAGCGCGAGCAGCTCGAAAAGCACGACGTCGACGTCTACATCATCACGCCCAGCGAGGGCGCGATGCACGACAACCTGCGCGCCGCGCTCGGCATCCGCTCCGAGATGCTCTACGACGAAGACGCCGCGCTCTCGCGCTCGTTCGGGCTCATCGAGATGCAGCGCCGCGGCAAGGACGTGCCGCTGCCGGTGGCCCTGCTGGTCGGCCCCGACGGCACGCTGCTCGACATCTCGCGCCCCGACGACGTGACGTCTTACGCCAGCAAGACGCGCCTCGCCGCGGTGCTGGCGCGCGCCTCGGCTGCTACGCCGGCGGCTGCAGCGCCTCGCGGATCGGAAGCCGCACCGTAAAGTGCGCGCCGCGGCCGGGCTCCGACCGCACGTCGATGCGCCCGCCGTGCTGCTGCGCGATGCGATAGCAGATCGGCAGCCCCAAACCCGTGCCGACGCCGACACCCTTGGTGGTGAAGCCGGGGTCGAAGACGCGCTCGAGGTCTTCTTCGGCGATGCCGACGCCGTCGTCGATGATGTGCACCAGCACGTCGCTATCCACCTGCTCGGTGCGCACCGTCACGCGGCCGCTGCTCTCGATCGCCTCGATGGCGTTGTTGAGCAGGTTCATCAGCAGCTGGTTGATCTGATCGGGGTTGCAGAAAAGCCGCGGCAGCTCGCCGAAGTCGCGCTCGACGGTGATCTTGTCGCCGAGCTTGTGCGTCAGCAGCGTCAGCGTGCTCTCGATGCCCTCGTGCAGGTCGACCTTCTTCTGCTTCGACTCGTCGAGGCGCGCGAAGTTGCGCAGCGCCTTGAGGATGTCGTCGATGCGCGCCGCCGCGCTGGCGTTGGTCTCGCAAATGCCGCGCAGCGTCTCGAAGGAGCGGCCGAGCTTGCGGTCTGCCTCGATGGTGTCAGCGATGCGCGCGCCGACGATCTCGAGCGCGCGCTTGGTCACGTCGGTGTTGGCGCGGATCGCGCCGAGCGGCGTGTTGAGCTCGTGCGAGACGCCCGCCACCAGGTTGCCGAGCGCCGCCATCTTGCCGGCCTGCACCAGCTGCGCCTGCGTGTCCTTGAGCTCGCGGTTGGTCTGCTCGAGCTTCGTGGCGTAGTCCCGGATGCGCTGCTCGGCCTCGAGGCGCTCGCGGATGTCGCGCGTAGATCACCACCGCCGGCCGTCCCTGAAACGAGACCACCGTGGCGCTGACCTCGACCGCCACCTGCTCGCCGTCTTTGCGGCAGAAGGGCAGGTCGTCGTAGACCATGCCTTTGCGCTCCCAGATTTCGGCGATGCGTGCGGCGCTCGTCTCGACCAGCGCCTTGGGGTGCAGGTCGGGCAGCCGCCGCGACAGCAGCTCCTCGCGTCGGTAGCCGAGCAGCTCGCAGAGGGCGGCGTTGGCGAGCATCACGCGGCCGTCGACGATGTCGGCCACGAGCACCGGGTCGTTTCCGACCTCGACGATGTGGCCGCTGGCCTCGAGCGCGCGTCGCGTACGGGCCGCGCGCAGCCACTGCGCCAGCGCCACCGCCGCCGCGCCGAGCGCGACTGCGCCGACCACCCCCACGATCCCCCACGACGCCCCCATCGCTCGCGCTCCGCCGCCTGTGGCCGCCTAAAAGACGCCGGCGATCTTGAGCGCCAGCACGCCGAGCCCGACCGCCAGCAGCGCCAGCACCACACCGATGAGCATCGCGCGCTTGCCCTTGGCGCTGCCTTCCACGGGCGGCGCGAGCAGCACCGGGGGCGCGCTCAGCTCGTCGTCGCCGATGACCGGCTCGAGCGGAGCCAGCGGCGCCGACGGCCGCGGCTTGGGCGGCGCGAGCGCCGGATGCACCGGACCCGTGGGGCGCTTGATGCGGCGCGGCGCCACCTCTGGCACCACCTTGAGCGTCTCCTCGAACTCCTCCGCGCTCTCGAAGCGGTCGTCGGGCTGCTTCTGCATCGCCTTGACCACGACGGCCTCGAGCTCGGGGCTGATGCCGGCCTGCGGTCGCAGCACGCGCACCGACGGTATCGGGCTGGTCAGCTGCATCTGCAGCACGCGCATCGGATCGTCGGCGACGAAGGGGCGCTCGCCGGTGAGCAGCTCGAACAACATCACGCCCACGGCGTAGACGTCGGTGCGCGGATCGGTGGGCTGGCCGGCGGCTTGCTCGGGCGCCATGTACCACGGCGTGCCGATGTCGGTGCCGCTCTGGCCCTGGTCAGCGCCATCTCCGGTGAGGATCTGCGCCGTGCCGAAGTCCATGATCTTCACGTAGTCGGCCGTGCCCGTCATCTCGGCGAGCATCACGTTGCCCGGCTTGAGATCGCGATGCACCACGCCGCGCGCGTGCGCGTGACGCAGGCCGGCGAGGATCTGCCGCACGATGTGGATCGCGCGCGTGGCCTCGATGGCGCCCTTGTTGGTGAGCGCCGACAGCGGCGTGCCGCCGATGTACTCCATCACCAGGTACGGGCTGCCGAAGGCCACGCCGTAGTCGAGCACGGAGACGCAGTTGAGGTGATTGAGGCGGCTGCAGGCTTGCGCCTCTTGCTCGAAGCGCCGCACGAAGCCGGGCAGGTTGGCGAAGGCGCTGCGCAGGAACTTGATCGCCAGCGGCTTGCCCATGCCCACGCGCTCGGCCATGTAGACCACGCTCATGCCGCCGCTGCCGATGCGGCGCAGCAGCTTGAAGCGATTGTCGATCAGCTGGTTTTCGAGCTGATCATGGCCTGTGGCGGGCACGGTGCGGGCGCGTTCCGGCGGCGACTAGTCGAGGGCCTTGGCCAGCTCGCGCGTCATGCCGCTCTCGATGCGCGACGCGAAGGGCGCCAGGTAGAAGGGCAGGTCGAGCCGCAGATCGACGCGTCCGTCAGCGAGGCTCACCGACCCGCGCACGCCGCGCCCGCTGACCTCGGCGAGCGTGTCGCTGGTCCAGCGCGTGCGAAAGCGATACTTGGCGCCGAAGCGCTCGAAGAGGTCTTGGATTCGTCGCCGCGACTCGTCGCTGTCGAGGCTGTGGTCGTGGCGATACTGGATCTTCGGCATCGAGCGCCTCCAAGGTTCAGGCGGCTTTTAGCCCAGCCACAAGTCGCTGTAAACGCTATGCCAGCTCGCCGGCACTGACGACGAAGCCCACCTGCGCCGTCTCGAGCGTCATCTCAGCGTGTGGATCGATGGCCTTCGTCTCGTAGACGACCGGCTTGCCGGGGAGCTTTTCGATCTTGTTGCCGAAAACGCGGCGCACGGCGGCGAGCGTGGCCTGACCACGAATTCGGCGCTCGCCGTCGAGCTGGTGAAAGACGTTGATCACCTCGACCGCCGGCAGCAACGTCGGCTGCGCCAGATCGATGCTGGAGAGCAGCACCACGCGCGGCTCGGCGCCCGACTCGAGGTCGACGCCGCCGGTGACGACGTAGATCACCGGGTGCGCCAGGGCGTAGCCTTCGCGCGACTCGGCGAGCTTGTTGAGCGTGCGCTCGATGCGCTCGACCTCGTCCTTGCGCTCGACCACCCGCAGCGCCAGGCGCAGCGCGTCGGGCTTCTCGCCGCGCCGCGCCGCCTCGAGATCGCGCATCAGATCGTCGAGCATGCCGCGGTAGGTGCGCGGCAACGCCCGCTTGAGCCAGGCCTTGGCTTCGCGCGCGTCGTCAAAGCTCTGCCCGAGGTAGGCCACCTGGGCGCGGGTCAGCGTGGCGAGCATGCGCGTGACCACGAAGCGCGCTTGCTTTTCGGCCTCGGCGGGGTCGAGCTGGCTCAGCTGCTCGGCAGTGATCGCGCCCGGGCCGGCCTTGGGCTTGCGCCACACGGTGACCAGCACGGCGATGGCGCTGAGCGACAGCAGGATCAGCGCCGCCAGCGGCGAGCGCTTCCAGAGCCAGAAGACGGCCACGATCCAGGCCGCGAGGGCCAGCAATCCGACGACTAGGGCGCGGCCAGGAGACATGGTAGGAGCTTACCTCACTGCGGCGGCCAAGGCCTGTGTGGGCGTCACTGGGGGACAGTTGCCCGTCGAGTTTGGATAAGGTAGTCAACATCGCTACACTTGTCGGGTTCGTATGTTTCGCTGGCTCACGATGTGCCTGCTGCTGATCCTGCCGTGCTCGGTCGCGCTCTCCGCGTGTCCGGCAGGGCGGGGCGGGGCTCGCACGGACGACGACGACTACTTCGACGATGACGACGACGCCGACCGCGCCGCCACCCGGCGCCGTAAGCGTCGTCGCAGCCGCCGCACCTCGCGCCGGCGCCGTCGCAGCCGCAGCCGCAGCCGCAGCGCGCGCCGCGACGTACCGGTGCTGATCGACGCCAAGCGCCTGCGCGACGCCGTCGTCGAGACGACCACCAGCGGCCAGCCCCGCGAGGACATCGCGCGCTTGCGCCGCACGTTCTGCGAAGGGCGCGAGGACGATGCTGTCGTCTTCTACCAGCTCGTCGTCTCGACCCACTGGCACTACTACTGGATCTGCTCCGATCGCCGGCCGCAACGCGCGGCGACGTCAGTGGGCAGCAGCCGGCTGAGCACGTGGGTGCGGCGCGTCGAGCGGCGCGCCGCCAGCGAGGGCGCGGTCTGCACCTCGGGCAGCCAGCGCGTCCTGTTTCGCGAGACGCACGAGAGCGGGGCGCGCGCCAAGGCCAGCTGCGACGGGCGCATCGTGATCCGCTTCCCCGACCGCTTCAAGGTGACGCGCTTCTTCACGCCGGGCGGCGGCGGCTCGCGCTACGCCTCGCGCCGCACCGCGCCGACAAACAACAGCAGCGGCGGTGTCTACCAGCGCTGCCCGCCGTGCCGCTGCCCGCGCAGCAGCAGCGCCGGCGACTGCCCGCAGCCGCGGCCTTGTCCCCCGCCGCGCCAGTGCCCGCGCTGTCCGGTCGCCGATTGCCGCGCCAAGGAGCTCGCCGGCAAGAAGGCGGGCTTCTGGATGGGCGTCGGCAAGGCCTGCCAGCGCATCTGCGGGCTGATCTACAAGAAGTGCCGCAGCATCAACAGCAAGACGGCCATGTGCCACATGCTGCAAGGCTTCTGCGAGCAGAACTGCTCCAAGCGCAAGTAGCCGCGAGCTCCGGGTAACCCGCGGGGCAACGGCCGCAGAGCAGCGCCTCAGAGCTCGAACACAGCCAGATACATCGTCACGTGGCGCGGGCGATAGGACTCGTGGTGTACGAGCCGGGCGCCCGCCGAAAGCAGCGCGCGCTCGACGCGGCCTTCGTGCATCGGTCGTCGCCCCGCCACGATGACGAGCCGGCGCTTGTGGTCGCGGCGCGCCTGCGCGATCGCCTTGGGGAGCGGGGGGCCGCCTACGCCGCGGCTGTACGAGCGCAGCGGGATCGGATAGGCCATGCCGTGGCGGGTGAAGTAGTAGTGCATGCGCCCGCCGAGCAGCATCCAGATCGGATCGATGGAGATCACGCGGTCGCCGTCTTTCGACACAGCGCGCACGCGCGCCGCCAGACGGCGCACCTGATCGCGCTTGGACACGCTGTAGAAGTCGACCTCCACGAGGCGCGCCACCGAGAGCGCGCTGGCCAGCAGCGCCACCATGGCCGCGGCGATGCGCCGGCGGCGCTCGGGCTGGCCATCGAACAGCGACAGCGACGCCAGCACGATGGCGATGATCGCCGGCGGCGCGAGCACGATCGCGAGTCGGTGATTGAGCAGCCCCTGCTTGCTGGTGGCCGACACGATCATCACCACCGCGAAGGGCAGCCACCACAGCAGCGCGAGCGCGCCCAGGCGCGCGCGGTGGCGTGGCAGCAGCGCGAGCAGCAGCGAGAGCAACAGCCCCACGCCGAAGACAAGCCCCGACAGCTGGCCCCACCAGAACGGTATCGTCAGATAGCCGCGCACCGCTGGCCACGTCATGGGCTGGCTGTAGAAGTTGGTGGCGTAGATCAGCTTGGTGGCGATGAGGTGCGGAAGCACCGGCGCGCAGATGGCGAACGTAGTCAGGCCGAGAACGAGCACGCGGCGCATGCGCTCGCGCGCGCTGCCGCCCACGCATAGCAGCGCGGCCAGCATCGTTGCGGTGATGGTCAGCGCGCCGCCGTAGTGGCTGAAGAGCAGGAGCCCGCAGGCGATGGCCAGCAGGATGCGCTCGCGACGGGCGCCGCCCGTATCGATATAGGCCAAAAGGCGCGTGCAGACCCACGTGGTGGCGAGGAACGCCTGAGCGTAGTTTCGCGTCTCTTGCGAGTAGTAGATGTGGCCAGGCAGCAGCGCGATGCACAGCGCGACGACGGTCGCAGCGGTGCGGCCAACACGGGGCGCGAGCTCGACGTAGGCCACCACCACGGCGGCGATACCCATCAGCGCCGGCAGCACGCGCAGCGCTGGCTCGCTGATGCCGAAGAGCGCCGACCACAGCACGAGCAGCAGGTGCGGCAGCGGCGGGTGGGTGTCGCGCCACAGCGCGTAGAGCTGGTCGCCGATGGGCTGCAGCAGCAGGTTGGCGGTCCAAAGCTCGTCGTGATCGAGCCCATCGAGGTCGAGACCGCTGAGGCGTGTGCCGGCGGCGATCGCGAAGATCAGCCACGGTAGCGGTGACGAGAGCGAGGAGCGATTCAACGAGGGCGACGACCAGCGGTTAGGACGCTCTTATGATAACTGCTGCGCGCAAAATCTTGCGTTTGATCTCGCGGGCTTTCTGCGATAGAAGCGTCCGTTCCAGGCCCACAGGCCCCAAGACCATATATCTACGGTCGCGCTGCGCCAGCGCCGGGCGACCGGCAGGAGAGTCCAGAGATGGTCGAGTTTCCAGACGCCCTATTCGAACGCCTGCGCTCCGGCGACGTCGTGCTGTGCAGCGGCGTGCGTTTTGCCGCCACCGCCGGAATGCCCAGCTGGGATGACCTGCTGGCCAAGCTCAGCGAAAAGATCGGCGGCGACAGCGAAGGGCTGCGCCCGGTGATCTCGGCGGGCGATCTGCTCACCGCCGCGGGCTATCTCAAACGCAAGCTCGGCGCCGACACGTTCGGTTCGATGCTGCGCGAGGCCTACGGCAACGGCGCGTCACCCTCGGCAGCGCACCGGCTGCTGGCGGCGATCCCGTGGCACGCGGCGCTCTCGACGGGCTACGACTCGCTCGTCGAAAAGTCGCTCTCGACGGTCTCGCCCAAGATCTACAGCTACGCCGACGGCGCCGTGCTGCGCCTCGCCGAAGACCTCGAGCACTTCGTCATCAAGGCGCACGGCGACGTCGCGCACCCCGACAAGACCGTGCTCACGCGCCTCGACTACAAGCGGCTGATCGGCCCCAACCACGCCTATCGCGCCTTCGTCGAGGACCTCTACCGCACGCGCACGATGCTGCTGGTGGGCTATCGCCTCAGCGATCCCGACTTCCAGCTGTTCCTCGACCGTCTAGTCGGCACCTTCCGCGACGCCGTCTCCGATCACTACGCGATCATGCCGCGCGTCAGCGAGCCCGAGGCCGAGGAGCTCTACGCCAACTATCGCCTGCGCGTGATCCCCTACGACGACAACGGCGACGCGGTCGCCGCGCTGACGCACGTCATCGAGGAGTTCCAGAAGGCCTGGCGCGAGAGCTCGGCCGGCGTCGAGGACGTCGACGATCCCGCCGCCTGGCTCAAACGCAACCTCGGCCCCGTCGAGGCGCGCATCGACGTCGTCGCCGGCGAAGGTCTGAGCATCCCCGAGGGCCGGCTGGCGCGCATCCGCGACACGGCGGCGGGCATCGATCTGGCGCTGCTCGATCCGGCGACGCTGCTGCGTCTCGGCAACGTGCGCCTTTATCTCGGTGACTCCGGCGGCGCCGTGCAGTGCTTCGAGGCGGCGCTCGCGCAGGACAAAGACCTCGCCGACGCGCACCTCAACCTGCACCACGCCCACGCCGAGACGAAGGACTTTGGCAAGGCGCTCGAGCACCTCAAGCGCGCCACGGATCTCGACGACTCCATGCGCGTGGTGCCCAAGCGCTACGACCTCTCGGCCGTCATCGGGCGCGGCACCACCGGCACGGTCTACCAGGCCAAAGACAAGGAAGACGGCGACAAGGACGTCACCGTCAAGGTGCTGCGCACCAGCTACGTGCGCGAGCACGTCTCGCCCGAGCGCTGGCTCAAAGAGACCGAGGTGCTCACGGGTCTCGAGCACCCCAACGTGGCGCGCGTCTATCGCGCGCTGGTCGAGGGCGGCCGCTGCGTGCTCGTCACCGAGAGCCTCAACGGCCACAGCCTCGCGCGCGAGCTGCGCGAGGGGTCGGCGCTGACGCCCGATCGCGCCGCCGAGATCATCTCGCAGGTCTGCGAGGGCTTGGCGTATGCGCACGAGCAGGATGTGCTGCACCTCGACATCATGCCGTCGAACATCTTCCTGCGTGACGACGGCAGCGTGGCGCTGATGGACTTCCGCTCCGGCCGCGCGCAGAAGGGCCGCCACGTCACCGTCAAGAAGGGCTCCGAGGGCTTCCAAGCGCCCGAGCTGCTGGCGGGCGCCGGCGCCGACCAGCGTGCGGACGTCTACTCGCTGGGCGCGACGCTCTACTACATGCTGACCAAGCGCGCGCCGCTCGGCTCGTTCCCGCGCCTCTCGGAGGCCAACCCGGCCGCGCGCCGCTTCGAGTCGATCGTGATGCGCGCGCTGCGCGCGGTGCCCGAAGAGCGCCCGCAGAGCGTCGGCGAGTTCATCAAGGTCGTGGTGGGATCGGGCGAAGAGGTCACGCTGCCCGACCGCGACGATGATCTGATCGGTTGGCTCGAGGTGCTCTCGTTCCAGCCGGAAAACGAGCGCGCGCTCGAGGCGCTCGAGAAGCTCGAGTCGCAGGCGCGCGACGACAAGGACTGGGACACGCTGGTCACGATGCTGCTGGGGCGCGTCGAGATCGAGCCCGAGGGCGAAAAGCGCCACGAGATGCTGCGCGAGGTGGCGCGCATCTTCGAGATGGAGGTCGGCGATCTCGGCAAGGCCTTCGCCGCGCTGCAGGCGGCCTTCCGCGAGGCGCACAACAGCGTCGAGATCCGCAAGGACCTCGAGCGGCTCGCCGGCGCCACGGGCATGTGGAACGAGCTCCTGCAGGAGTACACCACGCTGGTGCAGTCGCTGCGCGATCCCAAGGTGGCGGGCGACTGGTGGGTCCGCATGGGGCAGCTCTACGCCAACGAGCTCGGCCACGACGACTACGCCGCGGCCGCCTTCGGGCAAGCGCTGGCGCTCGACGCCAACCGCACCGACGCGCTTAGCGAGCTCGCCGAGGTGGTCAAGCGCAAGGGCGACCACAAGGAAGTGGCGCGGCTGCTTTCGCGGCAGGCGCAGCTCGAGGAGAACCACGCGCGCAAGGTCGAGCTCTACAAGGACCTGGCGCATACCTACGCCAAGGACCTCGGCAGCGACGAGCAGGCGATGCTGGCCTACCGCAAGATCCTCGAGATCGACCCGGTCAATCAGCACGCCACGCAGTCGCTCGACTCGCTGTACCGCAAAAACGAGATGTGGGAGGAGCTCGCCGAGATGCTGCGCGATCGGCTCGGCCACGCCGAAGCGCACGATCACGCCGCGCAGCTGCGGCTGCGTCGCTCGCTCGCCGAGGTGCTCGCCGAGCACAGCGGCAAGGCCGAGGAGGCGATCGAGCAGTACGAGCGCATCCTGCAGCTCGACGCGGACGATACGGCGGCGCTCAAGGGGCTCGAGCGGCTCTATGACGCCACCGGGCGCAACGAGGAGTATCTGCGTATCCTCGATCAGCGCATCGAGGCGGCCGAGTCGGAGGCCGAGAAGGTGGCGCTCTATCGCCGCCTGGCCGCCGAGTGGGAGGAGCAGGCTGGCGGCAAGAGCCGCGCGGCCGAGTATCTCGAGAAGGCCGTGGCGCTGGCGGGCGGCGGCGAGGATCTCTACAAGGCGCTGATCCGCCTCTACTGGGAGCTCAAGGCCTACGACAAGCTCGCCGACGCCTACGCGGCGCAGGCGCGCGTGACCGAGGCGCCCGACGAGCGCGCGATCCTCTACGCGGCGCTCGGTCGCGTGCTCGAGGAGCACCTCGAGGACATCCCGCGCGCTATCGAGAGCTACAACAACGTGCTGACCGTCGACGCCGACAGCAAGATCGCCCTCGAGGCACTCGCGCGGCTCTACGAGAAGACGAGCGTGTGGGCGCAGGCGGTCGAGATGTACGAGCGCCTGTCGACCAAGGAGGAGGACGTCGACAAGCAGGTCGAGTGCTTCTACCAGATGGGCCGTCTGCAGGGCGAGCAGCTCGAGCGGCTCGAGGACGCCGAGGGCAACCTGGTCAAGGCGCTCGAGCTCAAGGACGACCACGTGCCGACGCTGGTCTCGCTGGCGCGCCTCAACCGCAAGCGCAAGGACTACGGCAAGGCGGCGCGCTTGATGCGCGAGGCCGCGCGCAACACGGCCAACGAGCTCGAGCGCGTGGAGCGCTTCTTCGACGCCGGCACGACCTATCAGGACGACCTCTTCGACGAGGAGCGGGCGCGCGAGGTCTACGTCGAGCTGATGGAGATCGATCCCGAGCACGTCGCTGCTGGCCAGCGCCTCTCGGCGATCTACGAAAAGCAGGGCGAGCTCGACAAGGCGCTGCCGATGCTCGAGATGCTGGTGCGCAAGTCGAGCACCACGGGATCGAAGGGCGACCGCAAGCGCGCCATCGATCTCAACCTGCGCCTCGGTGATGCGTACATGCAGGCCGAGCGGCGCGCCGACGCCATCGTCGCCTACCGTCGCGCCTACGAGCTCGACCCCACCAACTCGACTGCCCTCGGCAACCTCGCCGAGCAGCTCTTCGAGAGCGGCGAGCACGAGGAGGCGGGCAAGCTGTACCAGGCGCTGCTGGTGCACCGCCGCGACACGATGGAGACGTCAGACATCGTGCGCGTCTTCACGCGCCTCGGTGAAGTCAAAGAGGCGATGGGCGAGCACACCAAAGCGCTCAACATGTACGAGAAGGCGCTCGACGTCGATCCCAACGATCCGACGGTGCTCGCGCGGCTCGTGCACGCCTACGAGGAGAAGGGTGACTTCGACGCTGTGCTGCGCGCGCAGCGCGGGCGCCTCAAGAGCATCACCAACGACAAGGAGCGCTTCGCGCTGCTCGAGGAGATGGGCGACCTTTTGGTCAAGCAGCTCGGTCGCAGCAAAGAGGGCGTGCAGTACTACCAGCAGGCGCTCGAGGTCGAGCCCGACCAGCGGCGCGTGCTGCACAAGACGATGGAAGCGTTCATCGAGCACAAGTCGTGGGAGGAGGCGCTGCGCGTGCTGCGTCGGCTCGAGGAGCTCGAGACGGATCCAGTGCACAAGTACCGCCTGCACTACACGGCGGCGCTGATCCTGCGCGACACGCTGGGCAAGCCCAAGCAGGCGGCGCGGCACTTCGACCTGGCGCTCGAAAACGACCCGACCAACGTCAAGGCGTTCAACGCGCTCAAGACGTTGTTCACGGCGCAAGGCAACTTCGAGGGGCTGGTCAAGGCCTACCGGCGCATGCTCAAGCGCCTGCCCGAGTCGACGCCAGTGGCCGAGCAGGTGCGCCTGTGGCACGAGCTGGGCACCATCTGCGAGACGCAGCTGCGCGACGCGCGCGGCGCCATCGTCGCGTTCGAGGTGGCGGCCAAGCTCGATCCGAGCAACGTCGAGCGGCAGGAGAAGCTGTCGCGGCTCTACGTTTCGGCGGGGCCGAGCGCCTACGAGAAGGCGATCCGCGCCAATCAGCGCCTGCTGCAGGGCGACCCGATGCGCCTCGAGGCCTACAAGGAGCTCAGGCGCCTCTACGCCGAGCTGGGCCAGATGGACAAGGCCTGGTGCGTGACGGCGGTGCTGACGCTGCTCAAGCGCGCGTCCAACGAAGAGGCTGCGCTCTACCAGAAGCTCAAGCCGGACGAGATGCGCCGCGTGACGCGCAAGCTCGACGAGCAGGTGTGGCGCGACTGCGTGACGCACGAAAAGCAGCACCCCGTGCTGAGCGAGCTGTTCAACGCGATCGTGCCGGTGGTGGGGCCGATGGCGCTTCGCCCGCGGCACGCCTACGGGCTCAAGGCCGGCGAGCAGCTCAACCCGCAGGAAGACACGCGCGCCTACGCGCGCGCTTACGACTACGCGTCGCGCGTCATCGGCCAGCAAGCCGACGAGCTGCACCTGCGCGGCGACGTCAAGGAGAAGGTCGCGCCGGTCATCGCCGGTGACGTCAACAAGCGCGACGTGCTTCTGTGGGTGGCGCCGATGCTGCTCGACGAGCGGCGCACGCAGCCCGAGCTGACGTTCTGGTTCACGCGCGCGCTGGCGCTTTTGCGGCGCGAGAACCTGCTCGCCTTCATCACGCCGTCGAGCAACGTGCTGCAGGCGTTCGCGCTGGCGGCGCTGCGGCTGGTGCGGCCCAAGACGCGCATCCGCGGTGACGTCGAGGAGATCGAGCAGCTCGTCGCCGTGCTGCGCTCGGACCTGCCAGCGCGGCACGTCGAGATGATCGCCTCGCACGCCGACGAGCTCGGCGAGGCGAGCGCAACGCCGGTCATCGACGAGTGGCTCGCGGGTGTCGACCTAACGGCGACGCGCGCGGCGCTGCTGCTCTGCGACGACCTGCCGACGGCGGCGCGTCTGGTCATCGACGACCCGCGCGCCGGCGGCATGAACCCCAAGGCACGCCTCGCGCAGATGCTGGCCTACAGCGTCAGCGAGCAGTTCTTCGAGGCGCGGGCCACGCTGGGACTCTCTGTCGCCTAGGTCTCGAACTTCGACTTCGACCTAGACTTCCAACTTCGACTTGGCCTTGGCCTTGGCCCTAACCTCAGACTTCCGTTTCGACTCAGACTGGAAGTGGAACCCTAAGGTTAAGGCCAAGGCCAAGTCGGGAGTCGAAGTTTGAAGTTTGAAGTCGAAGTCGAAGGTGAAGTCGAGGGGCTTTAGTTGGCGCGCTCGACTTCCTTGACGTAGTCGGCGAACGGCGTGCGCGCCTTCAGATACTGCGGGATGTTGCCGACGGCCTGATCGAGCTCGACGAGGATGAAGCTCGGGCGCGACAGGCCGAGGCTGCGTAGCACCTCGGGCTTGGTGATCCACATCAGGTTGTGCGGGCGCGCGTCGAGCGAGAGCGCTTCGCCGCCGCGCTGCTCTTTGATCGGCGCCAGGCCGGAGCTCTTGGCGACGTGGATCGCTTCGCCGGCGGCCTGCACGAAGTCATAGATCTCGCGCAGGCTGCGCCGCATCTCGGGCGTCAGCTTGCCGTAGCGCTTGATGATCTGCTTGGGGCTCTCGCCGCGGATGAACGGCTTGAGCAGCACTGGGCCGGCGTTGGTGTTGGCGGTGGCGAGGATCGGCGCCACGGGCAGGGCGCCGCGGCGCCAGGCGGTGTCTTTGGGATAGGAAGGCGCGGCGGCGATGCGCGACGCACGCGACTCGAGGAAGCGGTAGGTCTGGAGCTCGAGCTGCAGCCGCTTGGTGGCGATGTCGAGCGGCGGGTCGGTGCCTGCCTGTTTGCGCATCAGCCAGCGCGCCAGCCGGCGCAGCGGGCGATAGCGCGGCGCGTGGGCGGTCTTGACGATCAGCGGCTCGCCCGCGTGTGATGCCGGCACCAGCGGATGCGGCGCAGCGAGGTGATAGACGGCGCCGAAGAAGCCCTTGCCGACGAGCTTGCCGAGCTGGATGTCCTTGCCGCCGGCGCCGTGCGTGTGCAGCGCCTGCCCCGAGCGGTCCTTGGTGAGCAGGGGGATGATGCGGCCGCCGAGGCGCAGCACGTGATCGCCGATGCGGGCGTGGATGCGGCCGAGGCGCGCGCGGATGCGCTGGCCGCGCGACGGCGCGGCCGAGGGGGCTGCCGGCGCCAAGGCCAGCAGCAGGGCGATCAATATGGCGCACCGATAGCGCACCGGCGTTACGAAAGCAGGATGTGATCCAGAGTTAAGTCCCTGGAATCGCGTTGCTAGAGATGGCTGAGACACTTGCGGTGGCCACTTCGTTGGCCGCGGAGCCGCAGTCCGCGGCGATTTGGCCAGCCACGACGACTATAGTCAGCGCGTGGGTCGACACGACGAGCCCGAGCTTCTCGCCTCGCTGCTGCAGGCGCCCGACGACGCGCAGCGCTGGCAGGTCTACGGCGACCTGCTCGTCGAGCGCGGCGACCCGCGCGGCCGCGCCATCGCCATCGAGCGCAGCGGTCGCGACGACGAGCAGGCGTGCGCGCTGCTCGCCGAGGCCTACGCGGAGGTGGCCGCGTCGGCGGGGCTCGCCGACGCCGAGCAGCGCGGCTGGACGCTGGGCTGGAAGAACGGCTTCGTCGAGCGCGCGCGCTTTTTCAGCGAGCGCCAGTCGGCGTGGTGGCAGTCGCACGACGCCACCGGCGAGCAGCGTGCGCTCGAAGACGTGCTGCTAAACCCCGCGACCCAGCTGGTGCGTCGCCTCGAGGTGCAGTTCGCCGACTTCGACGAGAGCGCCGACGTCGCCGCGGCAGCGCTCGCCAGCCAGCTGCGGCCGCGGCTCGAGACGCTGCAGCTCGGACTCACCGAGCAAGCGCTCGCCGGCCAGCAAGTCGCAGGCGATCCTTCGCTGGGCTACGTCATCGGCGACGGCACCGCGGTCAAGCTGCGCGAGGCCACGCCGGCGCTGCGCGAGCTCGCGCTCGTCGGCACGTCGCTGCTCTCGGCGGCGTTTTCACACGACCGCGTCGAGCATTTCTGCGCGGCCACGCCGGCCATCGCCGCGCTGCACTGCACCTGGTTCGACGGCGGCGCGCGCGAAGTCCCGTTTGCCAATCTGCACACGCTCTCGCTGGCGTTTGTCGACGACTCCGGCCACGGCGAGGACTTTCCGGTGAGCATGGTTTGCGCCATCCCGCCGCGCTTTTTTCCGAGCGTTCGCACGCTCGATCTCACGCGAAGCTCGCTGTGGGACGAAGAGCGCGACGGCGGCATGCTCGGCGCCATCGCCGGGCTCGAGCTGTTGCCGCAGCTCGACGTGCTCGCCACGCGCTTTTGGCACCTCGCCATCGCCGACGCAGACGGCGCGCCCTACGACGACGAGATGCTCGCCAGCGCCAGCGACGCCTTCGCGCACCTTTCCAAGCTCCTCGTCTGCGAGCCGACCATCGACGACCGACTGGACGCGCTGCGCGCCGCCATGCGGCCGCCGGTGCAGGTCATCGAGCGTCCGGCGTTTGTCGCGTTTCCGGCGTTCGAGCAGCAGCCCCTCGAAGCCCATCGCCTCGACTGGCGCGAGCGGCGCTTCGAAGCGCGACGCAGCTCCGCGTCTGACGACTAGCTCGCCGAGCTGCTCGAGCGGGCGCTAGTCGAGCTGGCCGAGCGTCGAGCGCGTCACGCGGCCGTCTCGCGTGGTCACCACGCGCAGCCGCGTGAAAGGCGCCAGCCTTGCCAGCGGGAACGGGCGCGCGCCATGAAGGTGCAGCTCGCGCACCGGCCGCGCCTCGAGCAGCGCCAGCAGCGGCTCGACCACCGCCTTGGCGGTGGAGTACGTCGTGACACTGGTCAGAAAGCGCGTGCTCGAGTGGCTCGCCAGCATCCGCAGCGTCTCGGGGGCGTCTTTGGTCTGCACCGTCACGGCATACGGATGGCCGTGACGCAGCTCGAAGAAGCACGGCTGATGCGCTAGCTCGCCGACGATCGCCGGCAAAAGCTGCCCCACGCGCCGCGCGCTCGGCTCGGGCGTCACGATCAGCTCGCCGCGTGGATCACCGCGCTCGTGCAGCCAGTCGCCGAAGACCCGCCACGCGTCCTCGTCGTCGGGATGCGCCTCGAGGTGGGCGTACATCTCGGCCTCGCGCGCGACGAAGCCGTCGTCGCGATGGCCCTCGTAGGCGGCGATTTGCCCGGCGCGCTCGCTTTCGGCGGACGGCGCGCCGAACCACGACGAGACCGCGGCGCGCGCCACGGCGAGCAGCTTCTTGGTGGTGCGCGGCCGCGAGTAGTTGGGCCCGACGAAGACGCGCATGGACATCAGCTGTGGTCGCGCGTCGTGCATGCGGCCGATGCTGACCAGCTCGGCGAGGGTCTCGGCGTCGATGCCGCGAAAGCGGTCGATGCGGCGCGCGTAGGTCAGCGCGATGCGTCCGCTCCACGGCGCGTCGCCGCTGGCGCGCCGCATCTGCAGCTCGACGGCTTCGAGATCCTGCTCGCTGTCGGGTACCTCGAGCGGCACGCAGACCCCGAGGATGGTGGCCTGCGCGTCGAGCGCTCGAGTAGACGTGTCGTGGTGAAGGGCGCCGCGGCGCTCGGGAGGATCGAACCAGTCAGACAAGCGCCTCGGTCCTTAGCCGGCGCTTCCGTCCTGTGCGTCGACGCTCTGGTCGGGCGAGGTCGTGTCGACCGTGGTGTCACTGGCCGGCGTGTCGGGCGCCACGTCCGTCGCTTGATCGGGCGCTGCGTCCGGCGCCGCGTCGACGCCGCCTTCGCTGGTCTCGGGACCGGCTTCGCGCGGCGCGGTCTCCGACCCGCCGTCTACCGCGGACAGCTCGCAGGTCGCCGCCGTGCGGCAGCTGCCGCCCTCGATGACGTTTTCGAGCGCGACGCAGCAGATCAGCCCGTCTTCGCAGTCGCCGTCGACCTGGCAGCGATCGCCTTCGCCCTGCTTGCACGCGCCGAAGATGGCCGCGGCGAAGAGCACGATGGCCGCGCCGCTGGCGAGGCCACGCAGTACTTTGCTGGGAGTCTTCATCGGTTGCTTTCTATCACGTGAGATAAGCCCAGAGAAGCCGATCGGCCCAAGCCGCGATCGGACTAGTCACGATTGGGTCTAGTCCCGATTGGGTCTAGTCACGGTCGCCAAACGTCACGTCGGAGATCTCGTAGCTGCGCCGCCCGGCAGGCGCGGCCACCGCCACCTCGTCGCCGATGGTGTGGCCGATCAGCGCGCGTGCGATGGGGGAGTTGATCGAGATCATGCCTTGCTTCACGTCGGCCTCGTCGTCGCCGACGATGGTGTAAACCGCCGCTTCGCCAGACTCGCTCTCGAGGTGAACCGTTGCCCCGAACACGACCTTCTCGCCCTTTAGCTTGTTGGGGTCGATGACCTCGGCGAGGCCGATCTTGCTCTCGAGCTCCTGGATGCGGCCCTCGAGAAAACCCTGCTTCTCTTTGGCGGCGTGGTACTCGGCGTTCTCTTTGAGGTCGCCCAGCTCGCGCGCGGCCTCGATCACGTCGGCGAGGCGCGGCCGCTCGGCCTTGCACTCGCGCAGCTCCTTGCGGAGCGCCTCGTAGCCGCGCGGGGTCATCGGAATTCGTTTCACTTACGGCCCCCGGTGCGCTTCTGCTTGTGTTTGATGCGGCCCTTGCCGTCGAGGTGGTACTCCTCGCCGAGCGCCTTCTCCACCGTGCCGCGGTAGCCGCGCACCACCCAGCCTGTCTGCACGAAGCCTTCGGCGATGCGGTTCTTGAGGCGCAGGCTCTCCTCGTCCTCGTTGATGAACAGGTCGAGCAGCGGCTCGCGCGCCTTCTCGTCGCCGAGCCGAAGCAGGCCCTCGACGGTCATGAAGCGCACGCCTTCGTCGTGGTCCTGCAGGTAGGGGATCAGCGCGTCGACGCAGCGCGGATCGTCGTAGTCGCCGAGGGCGCTGATCAGCTGCTGCTTGCGCGTCGGGTCGCGGTCGTAGCCGGGCTCGTGGTGCTCGATCACGCCCTGCAGCACCTGCCAGAGCGTCTCTTTGTCGCAGATGTCCGTGGCCAGCCGCAGCCCCCACGAGAGCGTCTCGGCGGCGCGCAGGTGCTCGCGCAAAGCCGGCAGGATGCGCTCGCCGAGGCTCAACAGGCCCTTGTAGACGAAGTTCTTCTCCTCTTCGTCGGAGACCATGTTGGTGTCGTAGTTGTATTCGAAGCGGCCGAGTAGCGCGGTGACGGCCTCGTCGCTGCCGGTGTCGATCAGGAGCTGCAGCGCTGGGCGGCGGTCGTCGGGCTTGAGCTTGGGGTTGATCGCTTTGGCGCATGCCTTGGCGACCGAGCGCTCCTTGCGGCCTTCCTTGCTGAATAGCGACTTGAGCCCCACGGCGTTTCCTCTGGAGTTTCGACAATGTCGACGCCGGCGCGCGACGAGCGCTGGCCGGAGCGATCGAGGCAGTCTGCATCGCAGCGGAGCGTCGGGTCAACCCTGGACGCCACTGGCATCTAGAGCCTGCGCGCGTATAATACGCGGCCGCGGGTGGTCCCTAGGGCCCGCTAAAGACTGAAGATCTCCATGGCCAAGCTAGAGCTCGTACGCAACATCGGCATCGTCGCCCACATCGACGCGGGGAAGACCACCGTCACCGAGCGGTTCCTCTACTACTCGGGGCGGATCCACCGCATGGGCGAGGTGCATGATGGGCAGGCTCAGATGGACTGGATGCCGCAGGAGCAGGAGCGCGGCATCACCATCACAGCCGCCGCGACGACCCTCGAGTGGGGGACGCCGGCGCACGAGCTGCACCTCATCGACACGCCGGGACACGTCGACTTCACCATCGAGGTCGAGCGCAGCCTGCGCGTGCTCGACGGCGTGGTCACGGTGTTCTGCAGCGTGGGCGGCGTCGAGCCGCAGTCGGAGACCGTCTGGCGCCAGGCCGAGAAGTTTCACGTGCCGCGCATCGCCTTCGTCAACAAGCTCGACCGCGTCGGCGCCGATCCGGACAGCGTGATCACGGAGATTCACGAGCGCCTCGGTGCGACGGCGGCGCCGGTGCAGATCCCCATCGGCCTCGAGGACCACTTCGACGGCGTCGTCGATCTGCTGCAGATGGAGGCCATCACCTGGGCCTCGAGCAGCGACGAGCCCAAGCGCGGGCCGATCCCCGAGCAGCTCGTCGAGGCGGCCAAGGCGGCGCGCGAGCGGCTGGTCGAGATCGTCGCCGACGTCGACGACAACATCGCCAACAAGTTCCTCGCCGAGGAGCCGGTGAGCGCCGAGGAGATCGCCGCGGCGCTGCGCGCCGGCTGCATCGCCAACAAGATCGTCCCCGTGCTGCTGGGCGCGGCGCTGCGCAACCGCGGCATCCAGCCGCTGCTCGACGCCGTCATCGCCTATCTGCCGTCGCCGCTCGAGTGCCCGCCCGCCGTGGGCCACGACCCGCACGACGGCTCGCGGCTCGAGCGCCCGCCCAAGCCCAAGGCGCCGTTCTCGGCGCTGGCGTTCAAGGTGCAGATGGAGCAGGGGCGCAAGGTGGTCTACCTGCGCGTCTACTCGGGTCGCCTCGAGCCCGGCCACGAGGTCTACAACCCGCGCGTGGGCAAGAAGGAGAAGGTGGCGCGCCTGTTCAAGGTGCACGCCAATCGCCGCGAGCGCATCCAACAGGCCGGGCCCGGCGACATCGTCGCCGCCATGGGGCTCAAGCTCGCCGGCACCGGCGACACGCTCTGCGACAGCACGGCGCAGATCATGTACGAGCCCATCGACAGCTACGAGCCGGTGATCTCGCGCGCCATCGAGCCGCGCACGCTCGCCGAGAAAGAGAAGCTCGACTTCGGCCTCGCCAAGATCGTCGAGGAAGACCCCACCTTCGTCGTCAGCGAGGACGAAGAGACCGGCCAGACGCTGATCCGCGGCATGGGCGAGCTTCACCTCGACATCATCGTCGACCGCCTGCTGCGCGAGTACAACGTCGACGCGCGCGTGGGCAAACCGCAGGTCGTCTATCGCGAGACGGTGCTGGCGAGCGCCGAGGCCGAGCACGTCTTCGAGCGGCAGCTCGAAGAGGAGCAGCTCTTCGGCCAGGCGCGCGTCAAGGTCGAGCCGCTCGAGCGCGGAAGCGGCATGCAGTACGTCGACGGCATCGCGGCGAGCGACTCGCCGCCGCCGGCGGCCTTCGTCACGGCGGCGATGGAAGGGCTCAAAGAGGCGTCGTTTGCCGGCGTGCACAGCGGCTTCCCGCTGGTCGACGTCAAAGCGACGCTGCTGTCGATCGCCACGCGCGACGAGGCGCGCAACCCGGTGGCCTTCAAGGTCGCAGCCGGCGAGGCGTTCCGGCGCGCCTGCCGCGAGGCCAAGCCCGCGCTGCTCGAGCCGATCATGGCTGTCGAGGTGGTCGTGCCCGAGGAGTTCATGGGCGAGGTGCTCGGCGATCTGAGCCAGCGTGGCGGCGACATCGAAGAGGTCGGCTTCCGCGGCCAGCAGCGCCTGCTGCGCGCCAAGGTGCCCATGCGCCAGATGTTCGGCTACTCCACGCGCGTGCGCTCGCTCAGCCAGGGGCGCGCCAACTTCACCATGCGCTTTGACTCCTTCGACGCCGCGGGCGCCGGCAGCTAGCGCGCCGCCGGGTCCACACACCAGGAGAACATCGATGACGTCCGTACGACGCTGGGTGGCGCTGCTGCCGCTCGTGCTGCTGGCCCTCTTTGCCCGCGACACCGACGCCGCCGAGGGCATGTTCCTGCTCGACCGCCTGCCGGCCAAGCGCCTCGAGAAGTCGAAGCTCAAGATCCCCGTCGCCAAGGTCGCGGCGCTGTCGCGCGCCGTGGTGCAGGTCGGCCGCGGCGGGACGGGCTCGTTTGTCTCGCCACGCGGGCTGCTGGTGACCAACCACCACGTGGCCTTTCGCTGCCTCGCCGCGCTCAACAGCCTGCCCGCGCACAAGGGCGTGATGAACGGCGGCTACATCGCCAAGGACCTCGCCTCCGAGCTGCCCTGTCCCGGCTACGACCTCAGCGTGGTGCGCGAGGTCAAAGACGTGACGTCGGAGGTGCGCTCGGTGCTGAAGAAGGGCATGCGCTGGGACAAGCGCTTCGAGGCGATCCGCCGCCGCAAGGCCGCAATGGAGCAGGCCTGCGAGAAGCGCCACGGCGCCGGCGTGGTCTGCAGCGTCAAGGGCATGAACGGCGGCGTGCGCTACTACCTCAGCGCCTACCTGCGCGTGCGCGACGTGCGGTTGGTCTACGCGCCGCCCAAGACGCTCGGCAAGTTCGGCGGCGACATCGACAACTGGATGTATCCGCGCCACACGGCGGACTTCACGTTCCTGCGCGCCTACGTTGGCAGCGACGGCAAGGCGCGGCCGTACGCCAAGGGCAACAAGCCGCTGGCCACGCCGACGCACCTGGTGGTCTCGCGCTGGGGCGTCAAGCGCGGCTCGCTGGCGCTGGTGATCGGTTTCCCCGGGCGCACGTCGCGCCACGTCACGTCGCACGCGGTGCGCTTCCACACCAAGGTCAAGCTCGCCGACTCGATCCGCCTGCTGCGCGAGCTGATCTCGACGCTGCACGCGCGCCAGAAGGCGAGCGAGCAGGCGCGCCGCAAGTACGAGGGGCTCGAGGCGGGGCTGCAGAACGCGGTCAAGTACTACACCATGAGCCGCGCCGGCTTCGACAAGTGGAAGGTGCTCGACCGCAAGCTCGAGCAGGAAAAGAAGCTGCTCGGCGCGATCAAAGAGCGCCGCCAGCGCGCGGCCGCCAAGCGCCTGCTCAAAGACATCGAGCGCATCTACAAGCGCTTCGGCCGCAGCTACCGGCGCTTCGCCTCGCTTCACCGGCTGCGCCTCGCGCGCGGCGTGCAGGCGGCGATCGATATCGTGCGCTGGGCCGAAGAGAAGAAGAAGGCCGACGCCGATCGCAAGGACCAGCGCTACCGCGACAAGAACGCCTACCGCTTCATGGGCGCGTCCAAGCGGCTCGAGCGCGAGACCGAGATCGAGACCGAGAAGGCGCTGCTGTTGACCGCGCTGCGCTACGCCGAGGTCGGCGCGGGGGGCGGCTTGCGCACCACCAAGGCGCTGCTGCGGCGCGCGCGCAAGTGGCTCGCGCGCGTCAAGCGCGACGCGCGCAAGGCCAAAAAGCCGTTCGCCGAGCTCTACAAGCAGCGCTTCGGTGTGGCGCCGCGCAAAGGCGAGCTCGCGGCGGCGATCGACATGATGTTCGGCGCCTCGAAGCTGGTGGCGCACGGCGACAGCGCCGAGGAGCAGGCGCGGGCCGCCAAGCTGCGCGCGCGGCTCTTCAAGCTCGACCTCAAGCAGGTGCACGCCACCAACGACCCGCTGCTGCGCTTCGCGCGCGATGCCGCGGCGGAGCTCAAGAAGATGCGCGAGGGCCCCTACAAAGAGGTCGAGCAGCGGCTGGCGACGGTGCTTCGCCCGCGCTGGGTGCGCGACGTCAAGCACGCGCGTTACCCCGACGCCAACTTCACGGTGCGGCTGAGCTTCGGCAGCGTGCGCGACTATACGTCGAGCAAGACGGGCAAGCGCCACGTCTACTCCACGCGCGTGCAGGGCGTGCTGCGCAAGCACAAGGGCAAATACCCGTTCGACGTGCCGGCGTGGCTGCGCGCGGCGGCGCCGACGGCGAGCAAGTCACCGTGGGCCGCGCCGGAGCTCAAGGACGTGCCGGTGAACTTCACGACGACGCTCGACACCACCGGCGGCAACTCGGGCAGCCCGGTGCTCGACGACAAGGGACGGCTCATCGGGCTGCTCTTCGACGGCACGCCCGAGTCGATCCTCAGCGACTGGCAGTACTTGCCTGCCGAGCAGCGCTCGATCTGCGTCGATATGCGTTACGTGATGTGGCTCGCCAACGTGCAGCGTGCCAAGCACGTGCTGTCGGAGATCGCGAAGTAGACCTCGAACAAGCGCGTGCGCGCTTGTCCGAGTCCTACAATCATCTTAGGGGGCTCTCCGAGCCCCCTCGCGGGCTAGGGGCGGCCCGTCGCCCGCTCACCCCGATGTCGCTCGCTACGCTCGCGGTCGCGCCGCAAGTCTGCGGCGCTCCAGGGAGCGGGGCGCGGCCGCTGCTACTTGCAGGTGATCGACTTCTTGTTGGCGCCCACCGTGCACTTCGACGGCGGCTTGCACTCGCCGAGCTTCTTCCAGGTGTACTGCGAGGCCGACGAGCAGAACATCTTGATGTTGCCGTCGCAGCCCATCAGGCCGTCCATCGGCCCGAGGCCTTTGCACTTGTCGCCCAGCTTGGGCTTGTCGGAGGTCGCCGCAGCTTTTCCGCTGCCGGTGCTGCCGCCGCCGTCGCCGCCCTTCTTGCAGCCGCTGGCCATCGAGAGTCCAAGAACGGCGAGGACGACGAACAGGTAACGAGTGAGCATCTTCTTCCTTTCGGTGGGGTTGAGAAGCGCGCAGCTTAGAACGAGTAGGCGCCGCCGACGAGCACTGTGTGCGACGTATCGGTGGCGCCGCCGGCGGTGAGCTTGCCGGCCTGAACGCGCTGCGCGGACGTGTCGCTGAAGGCGAAGAAGTAGTAGGTCAGCGTGTAGCCGAGCCGGATCGCCAGCGACTTGCGCTGCCAGACGGCGCCGAGCCCGAAGTCGATGCCGCCCACCGAGGCGGGGCCGTACCACTGGTCGGGGTCTTCGATGTCGCCGGCGGAAAAGACGATGCGATAGGCGAAGCGCAGATCGACGCCGAGCCCGCCTAGCGCGCCGTTGGCGGTCTTGGGCGAGGCGAGCGCCTTGACGATGGGCCACGAGAAGCCAGCGCCGAGGGTCATGAAGGTGTAGGAGACGTTGGTCAGCTGCGGTTGTGCCGGGCCCCAGTCGATGCCGAAGGAGTGCGCGCCGAAGCCGAAGCCGATGTCTAGCGATGGGCTGGAGGGCTTGTCGGTGAACTGCCAGCGATAGCCGAGGTCGAAGATGACCTGCCAGAGGCTGGTGCTGAGGTCCTCGTTGCCGGTCTGCCCGATGCGCGACGAGAGGCCGAGGGCGATCTTGAAGTTGATGCGCATCCAGATGTTGGTCAGGAAGCCCTTGTCGACGAAGAACGAGAGCGGATAGACGCGCGCGGCGAGGGCCAGCGCGAAGACGGCGCCCGAGCTGTACTCGCCGCGGTCTTGCCCCGGCGCGTGGTCGTTGAAGCGAAACACGCGCGCCCAGATGCCGAGGCCGACGCTGGGGATGAAGTGCCGGTCGGCGCTGCTGCCCTTGCGCACGGTCCCGCCGCTGACGTCGCCACCGTCGCCGTCCCCGCTGCCGCTGCCGCTGCCAGCGCCCACGCCGGCGCTGCTGTTGCCGCCGCCGCCGCCGCTGCCGCCGCCGCTG
>JAGQIK010000150.1 GCA_020431405.1 Myxococcales bacterium | reverse complement strand
TCGAGCATCTGCGCCGCTGCGCCGGCCGCGCCGGCTTCGTCGCGGCGCTCGAGCCCGACGCCGCGCTGCGCGACAACTACGCGCGCGTGTGGGCGCGCGATGGTGTCATCTGTGGCCTGGCGGCGCTGCTGAGCGGCGACGGCGAGCTGGCGGCAGCCTTCGAGCGCACGCTCGAGACGCTCGCCGCCGCGCAGGGCCGCGCCGGTCAAGCGCCGAGCAACGTCGCGTTCGACGCCGCGGGCGCGATCTCGCGCGTGAGTTACGGCGGCAAAGCAGGGCGGGTCGACGCCACCACGTGGTGGATCATCGGCGCCGGTGTCTTTCGCCGCCTCGCACCCGACCGCGACGCCGCCGAGCGCCGCGTCCGCGCGTGGTATCCGCGGCTGGCGCGCGCCGCCGCGCTGCTCGAGGCCTGGCAGCTCAACGAGCGCGGGCTGATCTACGTGCCGCTGGCGGGCAACTGGGCTGACGAGTATCCGCTCGCGGGCTATCTGCTCTACGACCAGGTGCTGGCGCTGTGGGCGCTGCGCGAGCTGAGCGCGTGCGCGCGCGCCGCCGGCGAGCACGCCGCCGCGGCCGAGCTCGGCGAGCGCGCCGTCGAGCGCGCGGCGCTCATCGATCGCAACATGTGGCCGCGCACCGAGGATCCAGCGCTCTACGACGACGTGCTGCGCGGCGCCGCGCCAGCCTCAGCGCGACAGCACTACCTGGCTGGCTTCGATCCCGCGCGCTGCTTCGAGCGCTTCGACGCGCTCGGCAACGCCATCGCGCTGCTGCTCGGCCTCGCCGACGACGCGCGCGCGCGCCGCGTCTGCGACCACGCCCGCGCGCTGCTCGATCACGATCTGGTGCCCGCCTTCGCGCCCGTCATCACGCGCGAGGATCCCGACTGGCCGCTGCTCGAAGGGCTCGCCGCCGGCTCGCTGCGCAACGCGCCCGGGCACTATCACAACGGCGGGCTGTGGCCGATGGTGGGCGGCTTCTGGGCGCTGGCCGCCGCGCGCTGCGGTGACGACGAGCTCTCGCGCACGCTGCTGCGCGGCGTCACCGCGGCCAACGCCGAGAGGTTTCCCGAGTACCTCGCCGCCGGCAGCGGCGAAGCAGCGGGCATGTGCGGGCAGGCCTGGAGCGCCGCAGCCGAGCTGCTGGCGCAGGCCGCCGGATCGGGCTGGCAAGCGCTCGTGGAGCAAGCTTAGAGAATCGCAGCCTTCTTGATAGACTGCGGGAATGAACGAGCGCTCGGCCAAGGCGTTGCTCGACCTCTCCCAGCTCGATCTCGGTATCGTCGGCGCCTACTTCATCATCGTCATCTTCGCAGGCCTGTACCTCTCGCGGCGCGCCAGCAAGGGAATCTCCGACTACTTCCTCGGAGGTCACAGCATCCCCTGGTGGGTGATGGGCGCCTCGGGGACGGCGTCGAACCTCGACATGACCGGCACCATGGTCATCGTCTCGTTCTTCTACGCGACGGGCCTGCAAGGGTTCTGGGTCGCCATGCGCGGCGGCGTCGGCCTGCCGCTCGGTATCCTGATGACGTTCATGGGCGCGTGGCTGCAGCGCTCCAACGTGATGACCACCGCAGAGTGGATGACGCTGCGCTTCGGCGAGGGCGGTGGCGGCAACGCGGCGCGCCTGCTGTCGGCGATCTCCAACCTCATCGTCACCGTCGGTTTTACCGTCTATTTCTGCAAGGGTACGGGCAAATTCCTCGCGATCTTTCTGCCGTTTTCGCCCGACACCTGCGCGGTGCTGATGGTCTCGGTGGGCCTCATCTACACCATGGCGTCGGGCCTCTACGGCGTCGTCTACACCGACCTGATCCAGGAGGTGCTGCTGATCATCACGGCGGTCTTGATCAGCTACAAAGCCTTCACGCTGCCCGACCACGCCCAGCTGCTCGCCGAGGCCGGCGACAAGTGGATGGCGCTCGCGCCGCAGTGGAAGGCCGAGCCCATGACGTGGCTCAAGGACCCGGGCATCTACCACCTCTTCGGGCTCAACGTGATCTTCTGGGTCGCGCGCGGCGTGCTCGAAGGCGCCGGCGGCTTCACCGGCGGCTACATGCCGCAGCGCTACTACGCCGCCGGCAGCGAGCGTCAGGCCGGCCTGCTGACGGCCGAGTGGATCATCCTGCTCTCGCTGCGCTGGACGATGGTCATCGGCCTCGCGCTGCTCGGCTTGCACATCGCGCGCGGCGCCCCCGAGCTGGCGCGCGTGCTGCTCGCGGATCCGGAAAAGACGCTGCCGATCGTGCTCGGTAAGGTCATGCCGTCCGGCTTCAAGGGCGTCGCCGTGGCAGGCCTCGTCGCCGCCGCCATGTCGACCTTCGACTCGACGATCAACGCCGGCGCCTCCTACTGGGTCAAAGACATCTACCAGCGCTTCATCAACCCCAAGGCCTCGGACAAGCGCCTCGTCTGGCAGAGCTACTTCGCCACGGCGGTGACCGCCATCGTCGCGCTCGTCACGGCGCTCGCCATCGAGAACATCAACGAGATCTGGAGCTGGATCACGGGCCCGCTGAGCGCCGGCCTGTTCGCGCCGATCGTGCTGCGCTGGTACTGGTGGCGCTTCAACGGAGAAGGCTTCGCCATCGCCACCGCCGCCGGGCTGCTGACGGCCGTGATGGTCAAGATCTTCGCGCCGTCGCTGCCGCTCTACATCGCCTTCCCGCTGACCAGCGGCCTGAGCCTGCTCGGGGGCGTGATCGGCTCCTACGCAACCAAGCCGACGCCCTCCGGCGTGGTCGCCGAGTTTTACAAGCAGCTGCGCCCATTCGGCCTCTGGGGCAAGGTGCGCCAGGAGCTCGGCCTCGAGCACGAGACGGTGAGCAAGGCTTCGGGCGAGGCGCGCCGCGCGCTGTTCAACACGCCGCTGGCGATGGGCTTTCACCTGGCGATCTTCCTCGCCGCGATCCACATCGTGCTGCGCCAGTGGGCCCGCGTCGGCTGGCTGACCGGCGGCGCGCTGCTCGCCGCGGCGATCCTCTACGTCACCTGGTACAAGCACCTGCCACCCGAGCCGGCCAAGACGCCGCCTCCGTCCGCCTAGGCTCGCGGCGCATGGACGAGCCCACCGGCGTGCGGGCAAAGCTCGCGCGCGCCGCGGGCGAGCTCGATCAGCTGCTCGCGCCGTGGATCGAGACGCAGCGCGGGCGCTGCGTGGTGTGTATCGGCGGCGAGTCGGGAAGCGGCAAGACGACCATCGCCGCGGCGTTGACGGCGGCGCTCGCGGCACGCGGCGAGCGCGCGGTCGTCGTCTCGATGGACGACTACTACCACCTGCCGCCGCGGCAAAACGACGCTGCGCGCGCGCGCGACCTCTCGCGCGTGGGCTGCGCCGAGATCGACATACAGCGCCTCGAGCGCGTCGCCGCCAGCTTCCTCGGCGGAGCCGGCGAGCTCGCGCTGCGTCGCTTACGCGCAGACCGCGAGGGGTTCGACGAGCTGACCGAGGGCTGCGCCGACGCCGCCGTGTTGCTGCTCGAGGGGACTTTCGTGCTGGCGATCGATATCGACACCGGCGCCGACAGTCAGCCGGGCGCCAGCGCGCGCGTGCTCGTCGCTCGCGACTTTCGTGACACCGAGGCAGGCCGCCGCGCGCGCCAGCGCGACGTGCTCGACGACGTGATGCAGCGCGTGCTCGCCATCGAGCACGAGCAAGTCAGCGCGCATCGCGGGCGCGCCCACGTGGTCGTCGAGCGCGACTTCTCCGTGCGCCTGCTCGCTGCGCTGCCCGCGCGCTCGTCGCCCTGAGCGGCCGCCAACGCTGGTAAGCTGGGAGGCTGTGGGCGAGCGGCAGCAGCACGATTCACTGGTCGGCGCGTGGATCCTCGACCAGTACCAGATCATCGAACAGATCGCCGAAGGCGGCATGGGGCGCGTCTATCTCGCCGAGCAGGTCGCCATGGAGCGCTACGCGGCGATCAAGGTGCTGCCGGCCCAGGTCGGCGGGCTCTCCGCCACGCGCCGCCGCCGCTTCCAGCAGGAGGCGCGCGCCGCGAGCCGCCTAGCGCACGCCAACATCGTCACCGCCTACAACTTCGGCGAGCTCGCCGACGGCACGATGTTCTTCGCGATGGAGTACATCGAAGGCGAAAGCCTGGCGCAGATGCTCGACAGGGGCGCGCTCGCGCCGCGCGACGCGGTGGACATCGCCTACCAGTGCGCCTCGGCGCTCGCGCACGCGCACGACGGCGGGGTGGTGCACCGCGACTTCAAGCCCGAAAACGTGATGGTCGCGGCAGCACGCGAGGACGGCTCGCAGCTGGTCAAGGTCGTCGACTTCGGCATCGCGCACATCGTTGAAGAGGCCAGCCTCACGCGCACGGGCGAGCTGGTGGGCACACCGCGCTATATCTCGCCCGAGCAGTGCCGTGGCGAGTCGGCGACCCCCAAGAGCGATCAGTACGCCTTCGGTCTGGTGCTCTACGAGATGATCAAGGGGCAGCCGGCGTTCAGCGCCGACTCGACCCTCGGCTATCTTCATCATCACCAGTTCGCCGAAGCGCCGCCGCTGGCGTCGAGCAGCAGCGAGCTGCCGCGCGAGCTGTCCAACCTCGTCGCGCGGACGTTGAGCAAGGCGGCCGACGATCGCTACGGCTCGATGAGAGAGGTGCGCGAGGTGCTGTCGCGCCTGCGCGCGGCGACCGCGGATCGCGACGTGCCGATCACGAGCGAGGTCGTGCAGCGGCGACACGTCACCACGCCGATGCCCGCCGTCATCGCCTGGCTCGGCGAACGCGCGGCGGAGCCGGAGATGGCCTCGCAGCTCGGCGCGAGCGGCCTTTTGCTGGCGCAGCAGCACGACGCGCCTTCCAGCGCGCTCGCCTCCGGCGGCACTTACGACGCGGCCGCGCTGTGTGTGGGCGGCGTGAGCTGGCGCGAGGAGGCCGACGCGTGGTCGGACGTCACGCTCGACAACGTGCTGGTCTGCGTCGACGGGCACGCCGAGCGCGCCGACCTGATCGAGATGGCGCGCCGCTTTCGACACCTCACCGTCGGGCCGCAGCCGGTGGATCCGGTGGTCGTCTCGGCCGCGCTGAGCTGGATGCTTCGCTCGAGCAAGCCGGGCGTGCAGCACCTGTTTCCCAACGAGCCGATCCAGTTGGTGCAGATCCGCTCCGCCGACCAGAAGGCTGCCGCCATCGACGCGCTGCTCGACGACGCGACAGCGCAGCGCCTGCGCCGCCAGACGCGCCTCGGGCTCGCCGAGGTGGCCGAGGAGCTGATCATCAACGCGCTCTACCGCGCGCCGGGCGCCAGCACGCCGGGCGCGCAAGCGCCGCTGCCCGCCGGGCGCGAGGTCACGCTGAGCTGGGTCATCGACCCGCGCTACATCGCCGTCTCGGTGCGAGACCGCTTCGGGACGCTGACGCGCGAGCGGCTCTTTTCATACGTCAGCGGGTCGCAGGAGGGCCTGCGCGAGGTGCGCGACACGCGCCCCTCGGGGATGGGCGTAGGCCTGCAGCTCGTCTCGCGCGTGGCGCATCACGTGATCGCGGCGCTGAGCCCCGACCGCTGGTGCGAGATTCTCGCGCTGGTCGACCGTCGCGCCGCCGCGCGCAGCGTCGAGCGCACGCTGACGGCCATCACACACGCCGGCTGGACCTCGCGCGATCTCGGCGGGGCGCTGACCATGCGCAGCTTCGTGCACGGCAAGACGCGCCACCTGCAGCTCGAGGGCGACATCGGCGAGCAGTGCGACTTCGCCCCGGTCTTCGAGTGGGACGGCGACACGCGCGTCGACCTCTCGCAGGTGCGGCGCATCAACTCCATGGGCGTACGCAACTGGGTCGCCGCGGCGCGCGAACGCCCGGTGGGCTCGCGCATGAGCTTCGAGCGCTGTGCGGTCTCGTGGGTACGTCAGCTCGGCATGCTGCCCGAGCTCGTCGACGTCGGCCCGATCCTCTCGCTGCAGGTGCCGTATTTCTGCGAAGCCTGTCAGAGGGAGCGCACCGTGGTTGCCACCGCGCGCACGCTGTCGGTCGCGTCGCCGCCGCAGCAGAGCTGCTCGAGCTGCGGCGAGCCGATGGACTTCGACGGCCAGTGGCAGGCCTACGTCGCTTTCCTCGCCGCAGAGTAGCGGCGCCGCGAGCGCCCCAAAAAGCAGATGCCCCCGACGGGGTTCGTCGAGGGCATCTTCGGCGAATGGCGGCACAGGGACTTGAACCCCGGACGCAGCGGATATGAGCCGCTTGCTCTAACCAACTGAGCTATGCCGCCAGAGCCTCGCAAAGGGAGGCGACAGGGCTTCTAGCAAGGGGGCTTCGGCCTGTCAATGTAGCCGTCACGCCCCGGGCGCGGGCCTCCTGGCGGGGCGGGCGCCGCTACTTCTTGGGCGCCTTGTCGTCTTTCTTGGTGTCGTCTTTGGGCGGCGTGGGCGTCGGGGTTTTCTGCGCGGTGGCCTTGGAGGCGGCGCGATCCCAGTGGTCGACGCGGCCGTCACCGTTCTTGTCGTAGCCGATGCGGTCGAGCGTGCCGCCCTCGTAATACTCCCAGTAGTCGACCTTGCCGTCGTTGTTGCTGTCGCGCTCGACGCGGGTCAGCACGCCGTCCTCGTAGTGCTTCCAGATGTCGGTCTTGCCGTCGTAGTTGGTGTCCATCTCCTGACGGAAGATTTTGCCGTTGCGGCGGAAGCTGACGATGTCGACGCGGCCGTCGAAGTCGAGGTCCATCTCCTCGCGCTCGAGGGCGCCGGCGTTGTTGTAGTACTTCCACATGTCGCGGCGGCCGTCGAAGTTGAGGTCGATGGCCTTGCACGTCAGCACGTCTACCGTCGCGCCGCCCTCGGTGCGCTTGCTGTAGATGTTCCAGACGTCGGGCTGCTTGTCGCGGTTGAGGTCGAGCTGCACCACGCGCTTGCCGCGGGTGTCGCACTTGGACCGGTCGAGCTGCGTGGCCTTAGGCTGCGCCGGACCCTTTGGGCCCGTCTGCGGCTTACGGTTGTTCTTGTTGTCGCAGCCAGCAAAGCCGATCGAGATCAGCGCGGCGGCAGTTATCAGAAGTCGGCTCATCCCTTTACTCCTGGACCGGAGGTGGAACCGCTATCGAGTGGAGATCGCAGTCGAAACGCTACTTCATGGCGTGGGGGTTATGCAAGCGCTCGCATTGACATTCCCCCAGCGCCAAACTAGTTTGCGCTGCGTCCAACCCACACGCTAATGCCGTCCGCCAAGAACATCCGAAACTTCTCGATCATCGCGCACATCGACCACGGCAAGAGCACGCTGGCAGACCGTCTGCTGGACGTCTGCGAGGCCGTCACCGAGCGCGAGCGCAAGCAACAGATCCTCGACTCGATGGATATCGAGCGCGAGCGTGGCATCACGATCAAGGCTCAGACGGTGCGCCTCAAGTTCGTCTCGCAAAAGACGGGCGAGGAGTACCAGCTCAACCTGATCGACACGCCGGGGCACGTCGACTTCCAGTACGAGGTCTCGCGCTCGCTGTCCTGCTGCGAGGGCGCGCTGCTCGTCGTCGACGCCACGCAGGGCGTCGAAGCGCAGACGGTCGCCAACGTTTACCTCGCCATCGACAATGATCTCGAGGTTATACCCGTCCTGAACAAGCTCGACCTGGACAGCGCCGACCCCGAGCGCGTCAAAGAGGAGATCGAGGAGATCATCGGCCTCGACGCCTCGATGGCGCTAGCGATCAGCGCCAAGGACGGCACCGGCGTACGCGAGGTGCTCGAGGCGGTGGTGGAGTGGATCCCGCCGCCAGCCGATCGGCGTGAGGAGCCGCTCGCCGCGCTGATCTTCGACAGCTGGTACGACAGCTTCCGCGGCGTGATGATGCTCGTGCGCGTGTTCGCCGGCCGGCTAAAGCCCAAAGACGACATTCGCCTGATGGCCACCGGCGCCGTCTTCGACGTGCAAGAGCTGGCCGTCTTCACACCGCACTTCCGCCAGGTCGGCTCGCTCGAGGCAGGCGAGGTCGGCGTGATCATCGCCGGCATCAAGGATCTCGCCGACGCGAAGGTTGGCGACACCGTCACGCACCACGAGGCGCCTTGCGACAAGCCGCTGCCGGGCTTCAAGGACGTCAAGCCGGTGGTCTTCGCCGGCCTCTTTCCCACAGACTCGGGCGAGTACCCGGCGCTGCGCGACGCGCTCGAGAAGCTCGCCCTCAACGACGCGTCTTTCACCTACGAGCCGGAAAACTCGGTCGCGCTCGGCTTCGGCTTTCGCGTCGGCTTCCTCGGCCTGCTGCACATGGAGATCATCCAGGAGCGGCTCGAGCGCGAGTATGACCTCGACCTCGTCGTCACGGCGCCGTCGGTGCAGTACCGCTGCTTTCTCAGCGACGGGACGATGAAGATCATCGACAACCCGTCGCAGGTGCCCGACCTCGGCAAGCTCGAGCGCATCGAGGAGCCGTTCATCAAAGCCTCGATCCACGTGCCGCAAGAGCACATCGGCGCGGTGATCAAGCTCTGCGAGGAGAAGCGCGGCATCCAGCAGGGCATGAGCTACCCGAGCAAGAACCGCTGCGTGCTCGACTACGAGCTGCCGCTCGCCGAGGTGGTCTACGACTTCGCCGATCTGCTCAAGAGCGCCACGCGCGGCTACGCCTCGTTCGACTACGAGATGGGCGACTATCGCCACAACGACCTAGTGCGCCTCGACGTGCTGGTCAACGGCGAGCCACTCGACGCGCTGGCCAATATCTGCCACCGCGATCAGTCCTACTACCGAGGGCGCGACCTGTGTCGTAAGCTCAAGGAGCTCATCCCGCGCCAGATGTTCGAGGTGGCGATCCAGGCCTCGCTCGGCTCGCGCGTGATCGCG
The DNA here is from genome assembly GCA_020431405.1 of Myxococcales bacterium. Classification (GTDB taxonomy): domain Bacteria; phylum Myxococcota_A; class Polyangia; genus JAGQIK01. The sequence continues at coordinate 7,568 of JAGQIK010000150.1, read as the reverse complement.
CGCACTACCGTCAAAGCGCTGCGTAAGAACGTCACGGCCAAGTGCTACGGCGGCGACATTTCGCGCAAGCGCAAGCTGCTCGAGAAGCAGAAAGAAGGCAAACGACGCATGAAGCAGTTCGGGCGCGTCGAGATACCGCAAAACGCGTTTCTCGCGGTGCTCAAGCTGTGAGCGGCGGGCAAGTGGCGTCGGACAAGTCACGCAAGCAGCGCCGCAGCGAGGCGGAGCCCAGCGGCGGCGCCTTCTCGCGCTGGCGCAAGATGCGGCGCGCCAAGCGCGACGCGCGCGCGCTGCTCAAAGAGTCGAAGCGCATCCTCAAGAAGTTCAAGGCGCGCCTCAAGCCCGAGATCGCCGAGCAGATCGCCGAGGCGCAGTCGCAGCTGGTCGAGGCGCGCGAGACCAACCACTACGGCAAGATGCGCGAGCGCGCCGAGAAGCTCGACGACATCCTGCTCAAGAATGTGTCGTTTCTGCGCAAGTCAGCGCTGCGCGAGTACGCCGAGAGCATCGGCATCGCCGTGCTGATCGCGCTGCTGCTGCGCGCCTTCGTCGTCGAGGCGTTCAAGATCCCGAGCGGCTCGATGATCCCGACGCTCAAGATCGGCGATCACATCTTCGTCAACAAGTTCACCTACGGCATCAAGATCCCGTTCACCAACATCCGCCTGCTGCCGCGCAAGCCCGAGCGCGGCGACGTGATCGTCTTCATCTACCCGCGCGACGAGGAGAAAGACTTCATCAAGCGCATCGTGGCGGTGGGTGGCGATACGGTCGAGGTCAGGAACAACCAGGTCTACATCAACGACAAGCCGATCAAGCGCGAGAAGCTGTCGATCAAGTGCCAGTACACCGACGGGGACGAGAGCCGCAAAGAGTTCGAGATCCACCCCTGCTTCGCGTACCAGGAGTCCAACGGGCCCAACAGCTACCGGGTGATCCAGGACATCAACAGCTTCCCAGTGGGCGCTAAGAAGCGGAAGATCCCCGACGACCATGTCTTCGTGATGGGCGACAACCGCGACAACAGCCACGACAGCCGCGTGTGGGGCACCGTGCCGATGAGCCACATCAAGGGCAAGGCGCTGATCATCTGGTGGTCGAGCGGCGCGCCGGAGGGCGTGCGCTGGGGGCGCTTCTTCAACCTGGTGCACTCGCTGCCCGCCAAGACCTCGCCGATCACGCCGTGACGCGCTAGCTGCGCGCTGGCTACTTGGCGGGCGCCTTGGCTGGCCCGCCGGCCATACGCAGCACGAATGGGCCGTGCTCGGGCGCGTCGAGCATCAAGAACAGCGTCGGCGGCACGAACCCCAGCTTGGAGCTGCTGTAGCGCTTCTGCAGGCGCTCGGCGAAGGCCTTGAGCTTGTCGGCCGCCTGCGCGGCGTCGAGGTCGCGCAGCTTGAGCGCCAGCTGCTGGCGCGCCTTGGGGTCTTGCGTCGTGAGGTACAGCTCGCGCAGGTGCTTGATGGCGATCTCGCGTTGCCCCTGTTGGGTGTAGATCTTCGCCGCCAACGTGCCGAGCCATGGCTGGTTGGCGCCCAGCAGCGCCGCGCGATGGATCCAGTCGGCCGCCTTTCGCCGCCACACGGCGCGCTGCTTCTTGTCGCGCGTGCGCAGCTCCGACAGGTAGTAGGCGCCGATGGTGAAGGCGTAGCTGTAGATGTTGGGGAAGCGCCGGTGCGCGCGCTCGAGCAGCGCGATGGCGCGCAGCACGTCGGCGTTTGTCTGGTGCTCGCCGCGGCTCATCAGCATCGGGGCGCCGTAGGTGTAGACGTCGCGAAAGTGATCGTCGAGCGCCAGCGAGGTCTCGAGATAGTTGCTCAGATAGCGGTAGTCACGATCGCCGACGAGATGGTCGGTGAAGTAGGCGACCGTCTTGAGCCACACCAGGTCCGCGCCGAGCTCGTTGTAGCCGAAGGAGAGGGCGCGTACCACCGGAGCCGGAGGCAGGTAGTAGGTCTCGCCGGACGAGCCTCCGCGCAGCCGCAGTCGATGCAGCGCGATGTCGGAGAGACCTGTGAGGGGGACGAGCGCGATCGCGCAGACAAAGACGAGAAGCTCTAGGAGGTTTCTGCGTCTCACGCGCGATCGCGCAGGGAGCGAGAGGGAGGGAGCTACTCGATCTCGTTGGAGATGATCGGGCCCTTGCCGACGACGCCGAACTCGCTGTCGATGCTGCCGAGGATCGTGTACGTCGACGTCACGCCGTCGCAGTCGAGGTCGCCGCGGGCAGTGGCCGTGAAGGTCGCGCCCTTGTTGCTGCCGGAGGCGCCGAAGGCCCACGAGAAGTAGTGCGGCTCCGTCAGCTGGAACTGCAGCTGGCGCCAAATCGCCTGGTCCCAGGCAGCGGAGTTGGGCGTGCACTTGGGTGCGTTGGCACCGGCCGTACAGCACGCTGTGACCGCGTTGGGCGTCTCGCCGATGCTGCCGCCGGGGAACTGCTTCGCCAGCAGGTTGCCGGTGCTGTCGTAGTGGTCGGCCTGGAAGTACGACTTCGCGCCGGCTTTGACCTTGTCGAGACCTTCAGTGGCCTCGACCGTCTTCGACTTGCGCAGGTACTTGACGAAGGCTGGGATGGCGACGGCCGCCAGGATGCCGATGATCGCGACGACGATCATCAGCTCGATGAGCGTGAAGCCTCCGGCTTTCTGTTTGCGGAGCTTCTTCAGTTTGGCCAACATAGTTCTCGTTCCTCCTGTTTGCAGCGGGCTTCGCCTACTCATCGGCGCTTACTTGCCCTCGTTTCGAATCACAATCTCTTCGTGGGCGCTCGAAGCCCACATGAGCGTACAGACCGTCTGACTGAGCGCGCCGCCGCACGAACCGCCGCTGAACGTCGCCTCGGAGCCGTCGAAGTCGGCGTGCGCGATGACGTACCACCACGGATGCGGTGTGGCCGGCGCGGATGGCTGAGCTGGGATTTGGACGCTCGCCGCGAGCGACGAGTCGAAGTCGTGTGGGGTGCCCGTCGCCGACGAGCTGGCGCGCACGAAGAACGCCGCGTAGACGTGGTTGCCTTCGGGGCGCGCGCCGAGGTCGAGCCAACCTTGCGCCGTCGGCGCCCAGGTCTTGGCCACGGGCTCTTGGTTGTTGAGCAGGGCCGGGTAGAACGACGTGGAGCCGCCGGTCTGGCCCGAGGCGTTGCAGTACTCGCCGAACTGCTGGAAGTAGGCCGCCTGCCGCGCTTGGATCTGCGCGATGAAGGTCTTGGTAGCCACGATGCGGCCGCTCTTGATGTGGCGCGTGTAGGCGACCACGGCGACGGCGGCGAGCGCGGCGATGATCGCGATGACGATCATCAGCTCGATGAGCGTGAAGCCGCCTTCGCGTCGCAGTCGGGCCGATCGAAGTTTGACCAGCGTGCTGTTGTTAGATTGCTTACACATGTGAGCGTGCGCCCATTGTAAGTGCAAGCTGCGCGCCACGCCACTGTTCGAGCGCGATAATTTTTCAGTGTGATTACAGTGCGTTAAGGCGTGGCCTGGTGTCCTCGGGGGCCGCGCTGACAATTTTTGTCAGTCTCGAGTGACGAAAGTGGGATCGGGGCGTCAGAAGTGACAATTTTTGTCAGCCGTACTACCGCGAGATCTGCGAGATCTGCTCGCTATTCGTCCCCGTCGATGCCGTATTTGGAGAGCCGATAGCGCATCGAGCGCAGCGAGATGCCGAGCAGCTGGGCCGCCTCGGTGCGGTTGCCGGTGGTGCGATCGAGGGCCACGCGCAACAGTGCCTGCTCGATGCGGCCGATGTGCGCGTCGAGGTCCAGCCCGCTCTCAGGTATCTCGAGATCCTCGGCGACGATGGGGTGCTCGGAGGATCCGAGGTCGGGAAAGTCGTGCGTGTCGAGCCGGCGCTCGGACGTGAGCGTCACGGCGCGCTCGATGAGGTTCTCCAGCTCGCGCACGTTGCCCGGGTAGTGGTGGCCCGCCAGGCGGCGCATGGCGTCGGCGCTCACCCCGAAGACCGTCTTGCCGGTCAGAGCGCTGTACTTGTGAACGAAGTGATCGACGAGCAATGCGACGTCTTCGCGGCGGTCGCGCAGCGGCGGCAGGATGATCGGGATCACGTTGAGCCGGTAGAACAGGTCCGAGCGGAAGCGCCCCTCGGCGACCTCTTCGTCGAGGTTGCGGTTGGTCGCGGCGATGACGCGCACGTCCACGGTGCTCTCGCGCGTCGCGCCCACCGGCTTGATCGTGCGCTCCTGCAGCGTGCGCAGCAGCTTGACCTGCATGCCCTGCGGAAGCTCGGCGATCTCGTCGAGAAACAGCGTGCCGCTGTCGGCCGCGGTGAAGAGGCCTTCCTTGTCGGCGGTCGCGCCGGTGAAGGCGCCGCGCACGTGCCCGAAAAGCTCGCTCTCGATGAGCGCGTCGGGGATCGCGCCGCAATTGACCGGGATGAACGGCGCGTCCGAGCGATCGCCGAGCGCGTGGATCGCGCGCGCCACCAGCTCCTTGCCGGTGCCCGACTCGCCCATCACCAGCACGCTGGTGCGCGCGGCGGCAACCTTGCGCACCAGCTCGAAGACGCGCTGCATGACCGACGAGCGGCCGACGAGGCTCTCGAGGCGCGTGCGACCGCTGAGCTGGGCGCGCAGCGAGGTGTTGGCGCGCACGAGGTTGCGCTTTTCCATGGCGCGCTCGAGCGTCACCAGGATCTCGTCGACCTTGAACGGCTTGGTCAGGTAGTCGTAGGCGCCTTCCTTCATCGCCGCGATGGCCGTCTCGGCGGTGGCGAAGGCGGTGACCATGATGACCTCGGTGTGGGGGTGCTTGTCGCGCGAGGCGCGCAGCACGTCGAGCCCCGAGATCTTCGGCATGCGTAGATCGGTGATGACGAGATCGAACTCTCGCGTGTCCAGCACCGGCAGCGCGTTGATCCCGCTGTCGACGGCCGTGACGTCGTAGCCGTTGCGCGCGAGCAGGATCTCGAGGAACTCGCGCATGGAGTCCTCGTCCTCGACGAGCAGGATTGTCGGCTTGCTGTCCAAGGGATCGCGCAGAGTATACGTCAGCGCTTGCGCAGCACGACCACCAGAAAGCCGCCCAGCCCGCGCAAGAGCGGGGCCGCGGCGGCGGCGCGCTCGGCGCTGGCGAAGGCGTCACGCAGAAGCGGAATATCATGCACTGCCGGTATTGGCGTCAAAACGCGCACGCCGTGCACGGCGACGAGATCCACATCGGCGGGCAGATAGCCGCGGATGTCGTCGAGCGTGTCCCAGCGCGTGAACACGTCACGCTCGCGGAGCGCGCTGTCGGCGTGAGGTGTGGGCCGCAGTCGCTTGATCAGGTGGCGCAAGCTGTGGCGGTTGTAGAACTCGAGCACCAGGTGCCCGCCCGCACGCGTCACGCGCGCCAGCTCGTGCAGGGCCTGGGTGATGGGCTCGACGTGGGCCAGCACCTTGAAGCTCACGACGGCGTCGAAGTGGGCGTCGGCGAAGGGCAGGGCGTCCACCGAGGCCTGCGAGACGGCGAGGCCGCGGTTGCGTGCCCAGCCCAGCATGTTGCTTGACAGATCGATGCCCACCGCCTGGCGGGCGCCGACGGCGAGCCGCCGCAGGATCAGGCCCGTGCCGCAGCCGGCCTCGAGCACGCGGCCGTGGCAGTAGTCCTGGGCCAGCTCGACCTCGAGCGTGTCGATGAGCTGGTGGTAGCCCTCGTGCCGATGACGCTCGTAGGTCGCGCTGAAGCGATCGTAGTAGCGCCGCGCGCGCGCCTGCTCGCTGCTGAGATGGTCGCGGGTCATCGCAAGAGCTCGCGGTAGAGGGCTTCGTGGCGGCGCGCCATCTCGCCGATGCTGTAGCGTCGCTGCGCCGAGCGGCGCGCGGCGTCGCCCATCAGGCGTCGTCGTTGCGGTGCGTCTAACAGCTCGCCGATCGCTTTGGCAAGGGCGCCGGCGTCGCGCGGCGGCACGGCGAGGCCTACCCGCGCGTCGTCGTCGAGCAGCTCGACGCTGGGCGTGCCTTCAGCGACGACGATCGGCACGCCGAGCGCCATCGCTTCGATGAGCACCAACGGCAGGTCCATCTTGGCGTAGAGCGACTCGGCGGGCAGCAGGCAGAGGTCGCTGGCCGCGACGAGGTCGAGGATGTCGGGCACCTCGTTGACGAAACGTACGCGTTCGGCGACGCCGCCCGCGCCCGCAGCCGCTTGCAGGCGCGCCTCCTCGGCGCGCGAGGCGGCCTGCTTGATGCGGCAGGCCATCACCAGCGTGACGGGCCGCGGGCCGAGCGCGATCAGCGCGCGCAGCGCCGTGTCCGCGGCGCGAGAGAACTGGTAGTCGCCGGGGTAGAGCAGGAGATCGTGGCCCTCGGGAACGCCGTAGCGCGCGCGGGTGCGAGCGCGCGTCGCGGCGTCGCGGGCGGCCGGCAACGCGATGCCGGGCGGGATGTGCAGCACGCGCGAAGGCGCCACGCCGGCGGCGAGCAGGGCCTCGCGCGTGGCGCGCGAGACGGTGATGACGCGCTCGCCGAAAAGCTGGCGCTCTACGCCGTCGAAGCTGCGCGGTCGCGAGCAGATCGTCTGCACGGCTCGCCGCCGGCGCACGGTGATCAGCGCGCGCGCGGCGCTCGAGGTGCGCGGGTTGGGCGCGAAGAAGAAGTGCCACAGCGGCGCACGCGCCGAGCGCAGCAGATGCAGCAGCACGCGCAGGTTGGCGAGCAGGCCGGGCGTGTGCTCGCCGGCGCCGCCATAGACGCCGTGGCTGACCACGCGGCTGGCTGCGCGGGAGGCGTCGAACGGCGTATCGCGTGGCGTCAACACGTGATACTCGAATCCCTCGCCGGCCAACGCGAGGTCTTTGACCAGATTCTTGCTGCTGTCGTTCCAGGGCGGCGTGACCGGCTTGGAGACGAGCAGGACGGGGGTCGGTACGGCGTCCATATCGGTCATAGGGCGGGCGTTAGCCGCTGATTTCCTGGGATTTTCTTGACGGTTTGCGCGTGGGCATGATACGCCAAAGTGGTTAATTTCACCTTCGTACGTTCCGGTTCGATGGCCGCGGAGACGTCTTCCGCGGCGAGTCCAAGCCCCGAGCGCGCAGAGTTGTGATGGCGCCATCTCGCTAGGCGGAGGCCTTTGGATGCCGAAGAAGATCCTCCTCGCCGAGGATAGCGTGACGATGCAGAAGGTCGTGCAGATGACCTTCTCAGCCGAAGACTACAGCGTCACCGCTGTGTCCACCGTCGACGAAGCCCTCGCCCGCGCCAAAGAGGTCCAGCCCGATATCGTCATCGCCGATCTGTCGATGAGCGGCAAGAACGGCTACGACCTCTGTCAGGCGCTCAAGAACGGCGGCAACGTGCCGGTGCTGCTGCTGCACGGATCCGCCGCCCCCATCGACGCGGGCAAGGCGCAGTCCGTCGGTGCAGACGGCGACCTCGCCAAGCCGTTCGAGACGCAGGCGCTGATCGACAAGGTCTCGGAGCTGACGTCGGCCGCCCGTCCGGCCGCCGCGGCTCGCGCGCCGGCGCGCGCCGCCGCCCCGCCCATCGAGTCGGACATCGTCATCGATACCGACGCGCTCAACAAGAAACCCGCGGCGGCCAAGCCGGCTGCGCCCGCGGCGCCAAAACC
>JAGQIK010000149.1 GCA_020431405.1 Myxococcales bacterium | reverse complement strand
GTCGGCGTCGCACCATTCGGCGTGCACGTCGCGCGGCAGGCGCCACGAGATGGCGCCGTTGACCACCGAGGTGCCGCCCACGGCGCGCCCGGTGACGAGCGGCAGCACGGATCGGCCGAGCGCGACGGTGGCGCCGAGGTCGCGGTAGAGCTGCACCATCGCCGAAAACCCATCGGCGGCAGCATCGCGTGGGGCGACGAGCGCGCCCTCCTCGACGATCACGACGGACAGCCCGCGCGCGGTGAGCTCGCGCGCTGCCGCGGCGCCGGCCGGTCCCGAGCCAACCACCACGCAGTCGGCGCGCTCGCGGTGCGCGCGTGTGATCGCACGGCCGCTTCGGGTCTGCGCGCGCAAGGCGGTCACGGCGCGACCCGATCGTTGGGGGCGTAGGGCGCGCGCGCGGTGGCGTCGCTGAACAGCGCCCAGCAGGCGACCATCTTCAGCGTGGTCACCATCTGCCGCAGCGGCCACAGCCGCGAGGCCGCCGCGCGGGCGAGCAGGCGCTCGCGCTCGGCGCTCGACAGTCCCAGCACCGTGCGCGGGCGTCCCAGCAGCAACGTCGGCGAGAGCGACAGCGCGAGCACGCTGGCGCGCAAGCCCAGCTTCAGGGCGGGTGGCGCGCTGGCGTCGAGCTTTTGCCAGAAGGCGCTCAGGTCGCGCTCGGCCAGCGGCGGCAGCAGGGCCGAGACGAGGGTATTGCGGTAGCGTGTGTACGTCATATTGTATTATACAATTACTCAGCGCTTGTGTCACTGTCAAGCCCATCTGGGATACGGTGGAGAATTGTTCACAGATATGTATAATACAAAGTGCCCGATGCAGCAGACCATCGTCGACCACCTCACCACGCAGCTGGCCTGCGCGATCCTGCGCGGCGAGCACGCGCCCGGCAGCCGGCTGCCCACCGTGCGCGCCCTCGCCACGGCGCACGAGGTCACCGCGCCGACGATCCAGCGCGTGGTGGCGCAGCTCGAAGCGCTCGGCCTCGTCGACGCGCGCCAGGGCAGCGGCACGCGCGTCAACGATCCGCGCGAGCACGGCAGCGTGGCGCTGCTGCCCTACTGGCTGCTGGCCTACGCCGACCAACCCGAACGCGCCGCGGCGCTGCTGGCCGACGTGCTCGCGCTGCGCCGCGACATGGCGCTCGTGATGCTCGAGCGACTGCGCGCTCACATCGACGACAACGGACTGCTCGCGGCCGGCGAAGCGCTCGGTGCCCTGGTGCAGGCCGCCGCCGCCGAGCCGCGCGACGTACAGGCCATCGCACGCGCCGACGTGGCGCTGATGAAGCGCCTGGCGACGCTCGCGGGCGGCATCGCGCACGGCGCGCTCTTCAACTCGGTCGCCCGCGTGATGCTCGAGACGCCGCAGCTCGCCGACGCGATGTACGCCGACGTCGCAGCGAACATCTCCGCCTTTCGCGCCGTGCTCGCTGCGCTCACCGATCGCGCAGCCGACGACGACGACGACGGTGCGCGCGTGCGCCGCGTCGCGCGGGCCGAGCTCGAAGCGCTCGACGCCGCGACGGTGGCGCATTTCGCCAAACGCCTGGCGCGCTAGCGTTTGTCTTTGCTCGGCGCGTCGATGCCGACGAAGCCGGGCCTGTACCAGCGATAGGCGTTGGGGCGCGGGAAGGCCAGCATCGAGAGCGTGATGCTGACGTCGAGCGCGCGCACCTGATGCAGCCACCCCACGGGGATGAACAGCGCGTCGCCTGGCGCGAGCTCCACCGTGTAGACGCGCGTGCCTTCGGGCAGGCTCGGGTGGCCGGCGAGCGGGGCGTCGGGCGGGTCGAGGTTAAGATAGAAGCCCTGCAGTCGATCGAGCAGCCCCGGCTCCAGCGGCGAGATCAGCTCGACGCGCTTGCGGCCGTAGATCTGGCAGAACAGGTTGTTGGTGGCGTCGTGATGAAGCGGCGTGAAGGTGCCCGCCGGACCGAACCACAGCGAGCAGTTGGCGCGCAGCTTGTCGCGATCGACGAGCACGTCGTCGCCGGGCGCGATGTCGTCGAGCAGCGGCGACAGCTCGCCGCGCTGCATGGTGTGGTTGCGCGCGATCATGTAGAGGTCGTTGCTCTCGCCGAGCGCGCGCACGAGCGCGACGTAGGCGCGCAGCGTCATGCGCGTGACGTGTTTCGCGTAGCGCTGGTCGTAGAACGGATCGCCCTCGCGCCCGCGCACCACCTCGACCTCGCTGTCGCCGAATCGCTCGGCGAGATACTCCGGCGTCCAGCGCGCCAGCGCCGGCCAGTCGCGCGTGATGTCGGTGAGCACCACGGGCATGTTGCCCACGAAGTAGCGCTCGAGCAGCTCCTCGGCGCTCACGCCGGCGCGGCGCTCGATCTCGTCGGGCGCCGCGCGCGTCGTCCACAGCTCGTGGTGCAGCCGGCGCAAAAGCTCGAACCGCTCGAGCCGCTCGGACATGCGCTTGCACGCCACCAGCGCGGGCGAGCTGGCGATCGCTTCGACCTCGCGGCGCGCGATGGCTTCGGGCACCGCGCCGCGCGCGACGAGCGTCTCGATCAGCGCGGCAGGCGTCAGGCCGCGCAACAGGTTGTCGACGACCCAAACGCGCCAGTCGTCGGACAGCGCGAGGGCGTCTGGGCTATCCGTTGGCACCGTCCGCGGGCGGCGGCTGCGGAGCGATCATGTCGCCCGGCTGCGGCGCATCGTTGCTCGTGTCGGGGTTGGCCGTGTCGGGGGGCATCACGTCCTGAATCATGTCGGGCGGCTGCGGGCAATCACAGCCCATGTCGCGCATCACGTCCACCGGCATGTCCATCGTCTGCGGCGGCATCGTGTCCTGGGCCGGCTTGTCGTCGCCACACGCGCCGATGAACAGCGCGCTGCCGAGCGCCAGCGCGCCGAGGGTGCGTCGCACCAGCGACGGCGACGAGGGCAGCGGCGTCGGCTGCAGCTCGGGCTGCTCGCGCCGCACTTCGACCTCGTTGCGCTTGGACTTATCGTCGTGGTGGTCAGACATGCGAACTATCATACACACACCGATGCCGCCTCGCCCAGCACGCGCGTTCGCGTATGTCGCCCTCGCCTATGCGCTCGCCGCCGGCGCTGCCATCGCGGTTGCCGCGCTGGTGATGCCCGCCGGAACGGCGCCGTGGCTGACCGCGCTTTGCGCCGACCTCGCCGCCACGCTGGTGGTCTTCGCCTTCTCGCGCGCCGCCAACAACAGCAGCGTCATCGACGCCTACTGGTCGCTGTCGCCCATCGCCATCGCGCTCTACGCCGCGCTCGGCCCGCACGCCGCCGCGGGTGATCGCACGCGCAAGATCGTCGCCGTCGCGCTGGTGGCGTTCTGGGGCCTGCGCTTGACCTACAATTGGGCGCGCGGTTTCGAGGGCCTTCATCACGAGGACTGGCGCTACGTCGACCTGCGCGAGAAGAACCCGCGCGCCTACTGGCTTATCAGCCTCATCGGCCTGCACGCCTTCCCCAGCGCGCTGACCTTCGCCGGCTCGCTGCCGCTGCTGTTCGGCCTCGCGTCGTCGCGCCCCTTCGGCCTCGCCGACGCGCTCGCGGCCGCGCTGACCTTCGCCGCCGCGCTGCTCGAGACCGTCGCAGACCAGTCGCTTCACAGCTATCGCGCGCGGCGCGCGCGCGGCGACGATGACGCCACGCTCGACAGCGCGCTGTGGCGCACACTGCGCTACCCGAACTACATCGGCGAGATCGGCTTGTGGTGGGGCCTCTTCGCCATCGGTCAGGCCGCCGGCGCCGCACCGCTGTGGACTGGCGCCGGCGCCGCCGCGATCACGGCGATGTTCGTCTTCATCAGCATCCCGATGAAGCGCGCGCGGCTGGCCAGCCGCAGAAATGTCAATGCGGGCTAGGAGCGCCGTGATATCGGCGCCTTGCGGAGCAGAGAGTGACCCTAGTCGTTTAGGAGCTTGGCGACGCGGGGGGCGCGCAGGCGATAGGGCGAGGGGAAGCCGGAACCGACGAGCGGGCGGCAGTAGCGATAGAACGCCGACGTGACGTTGTTGGCCTCGGCGTTGATGAACTCGTCGGGCATGTGTCGCGTCTTGCCGGCGATCTCTTCGATGGCGGTCAGCTTGTAGTCCACCGAGTAGTCGCCGGTGCGATGGATCGAGACCGAGCCGTCGACGTCGTCCCACAGCGCGTACTGCACGGCCTTCTCGCCGACCTCGCGCGCCTCGTGCGCGTCGACGTCGCTGACGCAGCCCATGAAGCTGCGCTGCAGGTAGCCGAGGGTGTCGGCGCGCACGCGTTTGATCTTGAGCGACGTCTTGACCTTGTCGGCGAGCAGATCGCCGAGCGCGCCGACGCCCGACAGCTGCACGTTGCCGTGTGCGTCACGCTCCTCGCCGGCGAGCTGCACCATGATCGGCGTGCCGTCCTTGTCCGAGATGCCCTCGCTGACGGCGACCATGCAGCGGCCGTGCTTCTTGTAGATGCGGTCGACGTCGCCGAGGAACTTGTCGGTGTCGAAGTGCCGCTCGGGCACGTAGACGAGGTGCGGGCCGTCGTCCTCGCAGGTGCGGCCGATCGCCGACGCCGCCGTGAGAAAGCCCGCGTGGCGCCCCATCACGACGCCGATGTAAACGCCGGGCAGCGCGCGATTGTCCTGGTTGACGCCCATGAAGGCGAGCGAGACGAAGCGCGCCGCCGAGCCGAAGCCCGGGGTGTGATCGTTGATCAGCAGATCGTTGTCGATGGTCTTGGGGATGTGCACGCAGCGCAGCTCGTAGCCGGCGTCGGCCGCGTTCTGGTTGACGATGCGCACCGTGTCGGAGCTGTCGTTGCCGCCGATGTAGAAGAAGTAGCGCACGTCGTGCGCCTTGAGCACCTTGAAGATCTGCTGGCAGTACTCGGCGTCGGGTTTGTCGCGCGTCGAGTGCAGCGCCGAGGCCGGCGTGGCAGCCACGCGCTCGAGGTTGTGCGTCGTCTCCTGCGTGAGGTCCATCAGCTCTTCGTCGATGATGCCGCGCACGCCGCCGACGGCGCCGTAGATGCGGCTGACCTCGGTGAACTTGCGCGCCTCGATGACGACGCCGACCATCGACTGGTTGATGACGGCCGTCGGGCCGCCGCCCTGGGCGACGAGTACTTTGCCTACGAGCTTTGCCATGGGTCGGTCTCTCTCTCTCCGTTGTTTCTCTGACCGCGGAGCAGTCGTCCGCGGTGATTACGCTTCGGCAGCGGCGCGCAGCTCGCGCCAGCGCGCGAGCGCGTCGGTGAGCTCGCGCGGCGGCGTGGCAGCGGCGAGCTTGTCATCGATGTCGGACAGCGCGGCGAGCTTGTCGAGAAGCGCTTCCTGCTCTCGCCCGAGCTGCTGCGCCAGGCTGTAGCGAATGTGGCTGAACGTCACCATCGAGTAGAGCGGCAGGAACGCCTCGTCGATCTCGTGCAGCCGCGCGCCGATGCGCTTCTTCAGGCGGAAGCGATCGTCGCGCACTAAGTCGCGCATCTCGATGAAGTTGCTGATGGCGAGATCGGCGATGGCGTTGCCGTCGGGCACGCGCGCGGTTTGATAAGCCTCGAGCGCGGCCGCCCAGTCCGTGTCCGTCGGCGCCGCGCCGGCCGGCGTGTGCGCCTCGATGCACTCGTCGAGCACGCGGCAGTCTTCGAAACCGGCGTTCATACCTTGACCGTAAAACGGCACCACCGCGTGTGCGGCGTCGCCGACCAGCGCGTAGCGCCCGCCGAGCTGCCACGGCTTGCAGCGCACCGTCATCAGCGAGCCGGTGGGGTTATTGCGATAGTCCTCGTGCAGCGTGGGCATCAACGGCAGCGCGTCGGGGAAGGTCTTTTCGAAGAACGCCTGCACGCGGGCCTCGCTGTCGAGCGCCTCGAAAGAGTGCTCGCCCTCGAACGGCAGAAACAGCGTGCAGGTAAACGTACGGTCTTGGTTGGGCAGCGCGATGAGCATGAACTTGCCGCGCGGCCAGATGTGCAGCGCGTTGGGCTCGATGGCGAAGCCGTCGCGCACGCCGACGCCGTCTTTGGCGGGCGGGATGACCAGCTCTT
>JAGQIK010000148.1 GCA_020431405.1 Myxococcales bacterium | reverse complement strand
GCGCGCGTCGCCAGCGCCTGGTCACTGGGCGCCGCGGCCACCAAATCGGTGGGCACGGGCTCTCCGCGCACGTAGTCGGCGAGCGCCTCGTCCTCGGCGAGCGCGTCGGCGCCGCCGTCTTTCGCGTGCACCGCCGCGCTGAACGCACGCGCCAGCTCGCCCATGGAGCTCGGCCGCCGCGCCGGCTCCTTGCTCAGCGCGCGCAGCACCACGCGTTCGATGGCGAGCGGCAGATCGGGACGCCAGCGGCTGGGCGGGTCGGGGTCGTGGTGCACGATCGCGTAGAGCACGCTGGGCACCGAGCGCCCCGAAAACGGCACGCGCCGCGTGAGCATCTGGTAGAGCATGGTGCCCATCGAGAAGATGTCGCTGCGCCGGTCGGCCTCGCCGCCGCGCCCGTCGGCCTGCTCGGGCGACATGAAGTGCGGCGTGCCGAGCACCGTGCGCGTCTGCGTCAGCGCGGGCGCCTCGGCGAGCTTGCTGACGCCGAAGTCGAGCACCTTGACGAAGTCGTCGCGCCCGTCGCGCTCGCACAGAAACACGTTCTGCGGCGTCAGATCGCGATGCACCACGCCCGCCGAGTGCGCCGCGTCGAGCGCGCCGGCCACCTGCGAAAGCACGCGCTCGATGTCGGCCAGCGGCAGTGGCCCCTGCGTGCGCGAGATGCGCGAGCCGAGCGGTTCGCCCTCGAGCAGCTCCATCACCAGGTAGGGGAAGCCCTCCTCGTGGTAGTCGAAGTCGACGACCTCGACGATGTTGGGGTGCTCGAGGCGGCTCGTGATCTCGGCCTCCGAGCGGAAACGCGCGATGTATGTCGGGTCGAGCGCCACCGCGCCGGCGAGCACCTTGATCGCGAAGCGCCGCTCGAGCCGCCGGTGCGCCGCCTCGTAGACGCAGCCCATACCGCCGGCGCCGAGCACGCGCTTGACGACGTAGGTGTCGTTGAAGACCCACTCGCCCTCGCGCGGCGCGGGCCCGGTGCCCGCGATGCGCGCGGATGCGGGCACGTGCGCTTCCTCGCGCAGCGTCGCCGAGCGCGGGCTGTGCCCGGCGATGGCCGTCACCACCGCGGTGTCGAGCACCTGCTGCTCCTGCTCGGCGATGCGCACCATCTGCGCCACCAGCTCGCGACACTCGTCGCAGCCGGCGATGTGCGTCTCGAGCTCGGCGGCGCGCGCGCGCGCGCAGTAGCCATCGAGAAGCTCGAGCAGCTCGTCTTCGCTAGGGCAGGCTTCGACCATCGATGGAATCAGAGATAATGGCAGCATGACATCCGTCGAGCGCGCGGTGCAATTCGTCTTGCAGCGGCAACGTCTCCCCGAAGAGACGCGCGCGCGCCTGCAAGTTGTGCTGACCACGCTCGTCACGCGCGCTCAGCGCGCTCACCCGACGATCACCACCGACATCGTCGACTTCGTCGAGCACGTGGTGAAGGTCGTGGTCGAGCGCCTCGACACCCTCGAGCCCGCCGTCGACGCCGAGGCCTACGCCGAGCAGGCCGCCGGCGAAACGGCGCGCCTCGCTATCGACGACCTCTATCTTGCCTACGGCTGTCTGCAAGGCGACGTCAGCGCGCTGCGCGAGCTCGACCGCGCGGTGATGCCGCAGCTGGCGCGCGAGCTCGGGCGCGTCGGCCTCGACGCGAGCGACGTCGACGACTGCCTGCAGAGCGTGCGCACCGACATCGCCGTCAGCGGCCCCCGCCCCTCGCTGCTGCTGCGCTACAGCGGGCGCGGCCGCCTGGCGCGCTGGCTGCGCGTCACGGTGCTGCGCCGCGCGCTGCGCAGCGCGCGCGCGTCCGGTCGGCGCGGCCAGCGGCAGATCGACGAAGAGCGCCTCGCCGGCGCCGTCACCAGCCGCGGCGACGCCGAGCTGACCTTCCTCAAGACGACCTACCGCGAGCCCTTTCGCCGCGCCTTCCGCGCCGCGCTGCTCGAGCTGACGCCGCGACAGCAGAACGTGATCCGCTACTACTTCGCCAACGGCCTCACCGCCGCGCAGATCGGCCGCATCTACAGCGTGCACGAGAGCACCGCCTACCGCTGGCTGGTCCGCGCACAGGAGCAGCTGCTGGCGCTGATCAAGGCGCGCCTGCAGCGCGAGCTGCGCATCTCCGACTCCGAGTGCGAGAGCGTGATCCGCCTGGTGAAGAGCGACCTACGCGGCACCATCGTCAGCTTCATGCAGGCCGCGCCCGCCGAAGAGCCCGACCAAGGGTCGCGCTGAGCTACGGTGCGACGTAGCGGCTGTGATAGATGTGCTGCTTGCCGCCGCCGCGATTGGACGTGAAGTAGACCTCACAGCCGTCGAGCGTGATGTGAAGCTCGGTGTCCGAGTCTGGCGAGTTGAGCGTCGGCACCGGCTGCGGCGCGCCGAAGGCATCCTGCCGCGTGGCGCGCGTGGCGTAGTAGAGGTCGTTGCTGCCTTGGCCGCTGGGGCGGCTCGAGTTGAAGACGATCGTCAGCTCGTCGGCGGTGAGCGTCGGGTTGGCGTCGATGCTGCCGCTGTTGACGCCCATCACGGCTACCGGCGCGCCGAACGGGTCGCTCGGCGAGGCGCGCGAGCTGACGAGGATGTCGGTCTGCGAGCCGCCGCCGTTGATGTCGCTGGCGATGAAGTAGAGGCGCAGGTTGTCGTAGCTCGGGTGCGGGTCGTACTTCTGGATGCCGATCGCGTTGATCGCCGCGATGGGCTTGAAGTCGGCGCGCACCAGCGTCGTCGCGTCGCCGCCGCTGCTGCCGAGCTCGGCGATGTATATCTCGGACGCCGTCGCGGTCTCCGCCGAGAGATAGAACGTGCGTCCGTCGCTCGACACGGCGAGCCGCGTCTCGTGAAGCGGCGAGTTGATCGCCGCCAGCTCGCGCACGTTGCCGAAGGCCATCGGGTCGCTGGTGTCGGTGCGCGTGGCGATGTAGTCGTCCCATTTGCCGCTGCCGCCGCTGCGCGTGGAGGCGAAGAGCAGCGTGCGCCCGTCGGCGCTGAGGAACGGCTCCGCTTCCTCGCTGGCACTGTCGAGCTGGCTCAGCGGCTGCGGCGCGCTCAGCGAGAAGCCCGCCTTGGACCAGTCGCAGCGCACGACGGGTGTGGTGTCGCCGCCCGCCTCGACGCCGCGCGCGTCGCCCGCATCGCCCGCGTCGGCCGCGTCGGCGCTCGTTTCGGCGCCGCGACCGTCGCCGGCCAGCGTCACGTCTGGAAGCTTGGCGCTGCAGCCGCCGCACAGGAGGATCACGAGGACAGCGCGCGACATGTCGCCGCCAGTATATCGTCTGAGCACTAGACGCGGATCGCGTTGACCGTGCCGCTGGAGTTGCCCCAGCTGCTCTTGTTGACGCCGAAGGCCTGCAGCACGGTGAGCCAGGCGTTGCATAGCGGCACGTTCTTGTCGTGGTGCAGCTTGACGCCCGACTTGAAGAGCCCGTCGCCCTGGCCGGCGAGGCCGAGGAACAGATCGCGGTAGCCGTGGTTGCCGCCGCCGTGCTGGCAGCTGCCGAACACGACCAGCGTCTCGTCGAGCACGCTCTTGCCGTTGGCCTGCTTGGTGCTGGCCAGCTTGGTGATCGCGTCGGCGATGCGATCGAAGTGCCAGCTGGTGATGCGGCGGAAGTTGCGCTTGTTGACCTCGAGGTCGCTGGAGTTGCCCTGGTAGTTGGGCGTCGTGTAGTGCGAGTGGCCGTGCCAGCCGGTGACGCTGCCTTCCATGCCGTTGATGAACGTGTGGCGGATGCCGGCGCCGCCGGGCGGCGCGTGCAGGAACGTGCACACGCGCGTGGCGTCGCACTGAAAGGCCGTGACGATGATGTCCTGCAGCAGGCCGAGGCGCTCGGGGTAGGTGTCCGACTGACTGGCCGTCGGCTGCGGAAAGCTCTTCGGCGCGCTGCCCACGCTGCAGGTTGTCATCGGCGAGCTGTCGAGCTGCGCCTGCGTGCGCTTGTCGAGCTCGGCGATGCTCGTCAGATACTCGTCGAGGCGTACGCGGTCGCTCTTGCCGAGGCGCGCGTCGAGGCTCTTGATCTCCGACATCACGCCGTCGAGCAGCAGGCGCTTGCGCTTGAGGCGCTCGATCTCGGCGGCGTTGGTTTGGCCGAGCGTCCCGCCGGTGACGCCGCCGAAGAGCGCGACGAACAGGTCGCGCGGGTTGTGGTAGACCGGGCGCGGCTTGTTGGGACCGTCCCACGAGGGGTGGTTGAGCAGCACTGGGTCGTGGCTGAAGCTGCCGGTCTGGTAGAACGCGTTGACGGACACCGAGTCGAGCACCGATCCGCGGTGCTGCGGCAGCGCGGCGATCTCGCGGTCGAAGGTGCGCCCCATCACGTTGGCTTCGCTGGCGCTGACGCCGGAGAGAAACGGGATGAAGTTGCAGGCGTGCGCGTTGCCGCGCGCGTCGACCTGCAGGCGCAGCACGTTTTCCAAGCCCGAGACCACCGAGAGGTTGGCGTTGTGCGCCTTGAGCCGATCGAGCATGTACGTCGGCGGTTTGGCGCCGTCGTCGGTGACGTAGCCGTTGGGAAAGAAGATGTAGAGCAGCTTGGGCGCCTTGGCCGTGGCGGCGCGCGCGCTGCGCAGCGGCAGCATCGCGTCGAGCATCGGCAGCGCCAGCGCCACGCCGGCGCCGCGCAGAAACATTCGTCGGTCGAGCTTCATCGTGGGCTCCTACTCGCGCGTGCGCGCGCCGAACGCGTCGGCGGTGACGATGGCGATCACCACGTCGGCGATGGTCGACTTGTCGTCGAGCTGCGCCGTGATCTGACAGCTCTCGGCGCCGTTGACGGTGCGTCCGACGGCGAACATCGCCACGTGCTTGGCGAAGCACTGGCGAAAGTCGTCGCTCTTGGCGATGTACGCCGCCAGCTCGGTGGGGCCGTTGAAGCTGAAGCCGCCGGGCAGCGTGCCCGCCGCGTCGACCGGATGCTGTCCGTCGTGGTCGCGCCAGCGTCCGATGGGATCGTAGTTTTCGAGGCCGAGGCCGACGGGATCGATGTCGTCGTGGCAGCCGGCGCAGCTCGGGTCGGTGCGGTGCTGCGCGAGGCGCTGTTTGATCGGCAGCGCCGGATCGATGTCCGAGAGCGGCGGGATGCCTTCTGGCGGTTGGCCTGGCTCTTTGCACATCACCGTGCCGAGCACCCACAGCCCGCGCAGGATCGGGTGCGTGTAGTCGCCTTCGGTGGTCGCCGTCAGCACGCTGGCGTGCGAGAGCAAGCCACGCCGGGTGGTCGTGTCGAGCGCGTGGCGCGTGAAGGTGTCCGTAGACAGCGACGCCGCGTCGGACATGCCGTAGAGCTCGGCGAGCGGTCGGTTGACGAACGTGAAGTCCGCCGACAGCAGCGTCGACAGCGGCGCGTGGTTGTCGGCCACGTGCGAGAACAGCAGCGTCGACTCGGTCTTCATGGCGGCGGCGAGCTCGGCCGAAAACTGCGGAAACTTCTGCGGGTCGCGGTGCTTGAGGGCGATGTCGCCGTAGCGCAGCCACTGCTCGGGGAAGCTGCGACGAAACTCGTCGGCGCGCTTGTCGGCGAGCATGCGCCGCACCTGCGCCGCCAGCGTCTGCGGCGAGCCGGCGAGCTCGCCGCGCTTGGCCGCGTCGAGCAGCGTCTGGTCGGGAATGCTGCCCCACAGGAAAAACGACAGGCGCGAGGCGAGCTGATAGCTGTCGAGCTTGTAGCTCTCGCCGGGCTTCGCGGTGCTGTCGTCGACGATGTGGAACAGAAAGTGCGGCGACATCAGCGCCGCGGTGACGGCGAAGGCCATGCCCTGCTGCGCGTCGCTCTGCGAGTCGACGAGCTTGCTGTAGCGCGCCACCTCGGCGTCGCTCGGCGGGCGGCGGAAGGCGCGCAGCAGAAACGCGCGCAGGCGCTGCTCGCGACAGGTCTTGGGGTCGCCCGCACCGCCGCTTGCCTGCGCGCCGAGCGCGATGGCGTCGACGTAGAGGTTGACGTCTTGTTTGACGCCGTTGGTCGTCTTGCAGCACTGGTTGTTGGCGAAGGTGATCTCGACGGTGTGTGCGGCGTTGGCGGCGAGGCTCACCGCGACGGTCACGGCCGTGGCGCTCGTCGAGCTGACCGTGCCGCTGCCGGCGTCCTGGCCGTCGACACGCAGCGCGTAGTTGGGCCACACGCCGTCGTAGGCTTCGCCGCGCATGGTCAGCGTCAGCTGGCTCACGGCGCTGGCAAACAGGCTCGCCGGCAGCTTGATCTCGAGCGTGCCGTTGATCGTCATCGCGCCGGTGTTGCTCTGCGTGCCGTAGTAGCCGCTGCCGATGGGGTCGTTTTCGTGAAACGTGACGGTCACGCCTTGCGGCGGGGCGTCGGGTTTGATCGCCGTCGCCTGCGCCGCGGCGCTGCGGCAGTCGAGCTCGGCGGGCGGCCCGGCTTTGAAGGCTTCGCCCACCAGCTTGCTGACGGCGTCGTAGATGCGGTCGGCGTCTTGCGGGAAGGTGCGCGCCACCGTGCCGTCGTTGTCGAAGCCGTGGCGGCTCGAGATGTCGGCCGGTAGGTCAGACGCTTTGACCACCGCGCGCGCGTCGATGGCGAGCAGCGCGCTGGCGGCGTTGAGCAGCTCGCGGCTGTTGAGCCGCCGAGCCGGTGTGCGCCCCACGTTGAAAGCGCTGCACGAGCCGCTGCCGGCCGTGTTGCCGGGGCCGCCGGACGTGCCCGCGCCCGGCGTTCCGGAGGGGGCGCCGCCCGACGGGGCGTCGGCGATGCGCCCGCTGCAGCCGGCGGCGAGACCCAGCAGCAGCGTTAGCCCTATAATCTGCACGCGATGCACTCTCGTTTCCTCCGTACGGTCGTCGGCTTCGTCTCAAGGAGGCCGCGCACGCCCGCAGCTTGCAGATCTTTTTTCCTCGCGATGTCGATCGGTTGGCTCGGCGCCTGTTGTCCGCCTGGAGGCAACGGTGTTGCGCACCCGCGACGGTCGACCGACGTGCTGCAGCTGCCGCTCGGCTCGGCGCCGCACGACATGCTGCGCCTGCACCGCGGCGAGATCATCGAGACCGCCAGCGGGCGGCCCTTCTCGCTCGAAGTGCTCGCCGTCGCGCTGCAAAGCGCCGACATCGTGCTCGTCGGCGAGCAGCACGATCACCGCGAGCACCACGCGATCCAGGGGCGCATCATCTCGGCGCTCGCCGCCCGTGGTCCGTCGCTGGTGGTGGGGCTCGAGATGCTGCAGCGCGACGATGACGAGGCGCGGGCGCTGCTCGCGCGTTATACCGAGCGCGAGATCGACGAGGCGACCTTCGCCAAGAAGCTGCGCTTCAAGAAGCGCTGGGGCTTGCGCTTCGACGTCTACGCGCCGGTCTTTCGCGCCGCGCGCGCGCATCGGCTGCGCGTCTTCGGGCTCAATGCGCCGCGCGCCGTGGTGCGAAGCGTCGCGCGCGTAGGCCTGCACAACCTCACGACGCTGCAGCGCGAGCGGCTGCCAAGCCGCATCGATCTACACGTCGCCCCGCACCGGCGACTGTTCGCGGCGATGCTCGGCGGCGGTCACCATCATCACCTCGCGAGCGCCAAGCTCGACCGCTACTACGGCGCGCAGTGCGTGTGGGACGCGAGCATGGCGGAGGCGGCGATCGCGCTGGCGCGCCCCCGCAGTAAGTTCCACAGCCGCGTCGTGGTCATCGCCGGCGGCGGCCACGTCTACTACGACCTCGGCATCGCGCTGCGCATCCGCAAGCGCCGGCCAGCGCTGAAGGTCGCCAGCATCGCGCTGGTTTCGGTGGCGCATCGTCACGGCCGCGACGTCTCGCGCGGCCTGGCTACCTACATCATCGGCACGGCTCCGGCTCCGGCGCACAAAAAGAAGTAAAAAGAGCGTAAGGTCCTCGGCCACGCCTGGGAGGTTCGACGTGCGTAGCTGGCTTTGGCTGCTCGGTTTCTGTCTCGTCTTGGCGCTGCCCGCGTGCAGCGACGACAAACCTGCCACCGACGCGGGTCCCGACGTCGCGATCGGCGACGGCGCTACGGACAGCGACGGCGGCGGCGGCGACGCCGGCGAGGCCAAGGCCAGCGGGCCGAACCCGCTGGTGCCCGAGCAGGCGCTCTATCCCTGGCCGTCCGACTACTATCTTGTCGCCGACAGCAGCACCGCTACGGGGCGGCGCCTGGAGGTCCCGCCCAAGCTTTTGCCCTTCGGCGTCAAGCCCGACGCGCTGCAGGGCGTCGACGGCTTCTCGCTGATCCCGTCGATCCTGAGCTACCTGCCCGGCGGCGTCGACAAGGCGAGCCATCCCACGCCGGACGTGACGATCACCAAGGCGTCGGCCGTGATGCTGGTCGAGCAGGGCAGCTGGGAGCAGGTGCCGCTGCTCGTCGAAAACGACGCCACCGCGGCCGACGACAGCCAGCGCGCGCTGATCCTGCGCCCGCTGCGCGCGCTCAAGCCGGACACGGGCTACGCCGTGATCCTGCGCGACGGGCTCGAGGCGCCGGGCGGCACGGCCCACACGGCGAGCGACGCGTTCAAGGCGCTGCGCGACGGCACGCCCTCGAGCGACGCGGCCATCGAGGCACAGCGCGCCGACTACAAGCTCGTCGAAGACGCCATCGCGCAGCTCGGCGTCGACAAGAGCAGCATCGTGCTGGCCTGGTCGTTTCACACGCGCTCCAAGCAGCAGCTCGTCGATGACCTGATCCGCATGCAGGAGCTGGCCAACACGGCCACCATCGGCGAATACAACATCACGAGCGACAAGCACGAGGGCACCAACCGCCAGATCGTGGCCACCTTCAAGGCGCCGAACTTCCTCGGCAGCGACGGGCGGCTGGCGCGCGGCAGCGACGGCAAGGTCGAGCAGCAAGGCACCACCGACGTCGAGTTCGCGATCACGATCCCCGACGCGGTCGACCAGCCACGCCCGACGTTCTTCTGGGGGCACGGCTTTCTCGGCGCCTGGAATCAAGGCACGCGCGGCACGGTCAACGAGATCGCCACCATGGGCCGCTACATCACCATCGGCACGTTCTTCGGCATGTCCGAGCGCGAACAGGCCGACACGCTGGCGGCGCTGATCGGCGGCAACCTGGCGCTGCTGCACAAGGTCACCTCGGCGGTGCGCCAGAACTTCACCAACATGACGGCGCTGTTTCGTCTCGTCAAAGAGAAGCTCAAGGACGACCTCACGCACCAGGTGGGCTCGGCGACGATCAAACCGTTCAACGGCACGGTGCACTACGCCGGCGGATCCAACGGCGGCACCTTTGGCTATGTCGCCGCGGCGACGTCGCCGCAGGTCGAACGCGCCGCCATCGTCGTCGGCGGCGGCGGGCTGAGCCACTTTCTCGAGCGCGCCGTGCAGTGGAACGACTTCAAGCCCGTGGTCGAAGGGCGCTACCCCAACGGGCTCGATCGCCAGCTGTTCATCAGCATCGTGCAGCTGCTGCTCGATCCCATCGACTCCATGAGCTACGCCGACTACCTGGTGAAAACCCGCCTGCCGGGACGCAAGCCCCTCAAGGCCGCCGTGGTGATGGCCGTCAACGACAGTCAGGTGCGAAACCTCGTCACCGAGTGGGTGGTGCGCAGCGCGGGCATCCCGCTGGTGACGCCGTCGCCCAAGCAGATCTTCGGCCTGCAGACGATCACGGCCGACCCGCCCAATGGCGCCGACGTGCCGGCGGCGTTTTTTGTCTACGACGAGAAGGTCACGCCCTCGCCGACCACAAACGAGCCGCCGGCAGCCGACAACAAGACCCACGGCACCGTCGGCGACGTGACGGCGCTGCGCCAGCAGATCATCGAGCTGTTCGACAACGGCAAGCTGGTGCAGCTGTGCACCGGTGCGTGCGACCCGGAGTAGCCGCAGCACTGCCGAGCTCGATGTTGCGCCGAGCTCGCGCGGGTAAGCCTGAGGCCCTCTGCGGCTAGGCTCGGTGCAGCGCGCCGAGCTCGTCGTAGAAGGCGAGGCCCTCGAGCAGCGTGATGCGCTCGACGTGCTGGCTCAGCGCGGCGAGCTGCGTTTCGCTTGGCGCGGCGAACATCAGGCGGCGACCGACGACGAAGAATCTGCGCGCTTCGATTTCGAGCGACACGGGCGCGCTGCCGAGGCTGCGGATGTGGGCGAGCACGGCGGCGCTGTCGAAGTCGGGTGCGCGCGGGCCGGCGCCCACCTCGCAGGCGGCGCGCGCGCGGCAAAACCGTCGTGTCTCGTCGCGCGCTACGGTCACGTGCAGTGTGGTCGCGCGGATGTCGAGGCTGAAGCGCACGCGCTCGATGTGGTCGGGCATCTCGGCGAGCCAGGCGCTCAGCGACAGCGTGCGCTCGGCGCGCAGCTGCCGGCTCCAGCCCGACAGGCGCAGCGCCAGCGAGTCGACGCGCTCGAGCGCGTCGCGGTCGGCCAGCTCGCGCAGCTGCTCGATGTCGGGGCGCTCGCGGTCATCGAGCGTCAGGGCGATGGCCTGCGGCGCCGCGGCGCGCGCGCTCCAGGCGCTCACACCCCGCGCGGTCTCGTCGATGTCGATCGAGGCGTTGACGCCAAGATGCGTCACGCCGTCGAGCAGGCCGCGTTCGACAAAGCCCGCCAGCGACGGCGCCCAGCAGCTGTCGAGCACGCGCAGGCTGCCTCGCGCGCTGGCGAGCACGCGCTCGGCATGCTCGTCGCCGCTGAAGATGTCGATGCGCTGCACCGTGCCCCAGCCGCGATGTCCCGCGAGCGCCGGCAGCGCATCGAGGTTGCCGCCGACCTGCATGTCGCAGAGGAAGCCGCGCTCGAAGATCCACTGCCGCGCGACGGTGGCGAGCCCCTCGGTCCAGCGCTCGCCGTGGGCGTATAGCAGCTCGACCTCTCGCGTCCGCTGCGCCTCGTCGCTGCGGTTGCCACGGTCGCCGGCGCGCGCCAGCTGCAGCGCGATCAGCTCGCCGCGCGGGTCACCCTCGCTGGAGAGCAGGTCGGCGTAGACCTGGCGCGGCTGGTCGTCGCGCGGATCGGCGTAGATCGCGGCGAGCAGCTCGGCGGCGCGCGCTTCGAAGCTGCGCCGCTGCTGTTGGCGCCGCTCGTGGGCGCGAATCTCGGGCGCCAGCTCGGCCTCGAGCGCGGCGCACAGGGCGGCCTGCTTGGCGGCGAGCGGGCGCGGCGGGCTCTGCTCGAGCCCCTCGCGCAGCGCGTCGAGCGTCTCGTCGATGCGCCGCTGCACCCACTGGCCGACCGAGGTCGGCACGCGCTCGACGAAGCGCAGCGCCTCGAGACGAGGCAGCTGTCGCGCGTCGCGCCGCTTGACGATCAGCTGCAGCGCGAGCGTGTAGATCGGCTTGGCCGGTTTGGCGCGCCATGGTGCGCTGTACAGCAGGTCGACCAGGTGCCCGGCGACGCGTGGGTCGTCGTGCGCCGAGAGGTGCTCGAGCCGCGCTAGCGCGTGTTTTGCGGTGGCCTGCTCGAGCGTCGAGAGCAGCTCGCGAAGGTCCTCGGGGCGCTTCTTCTCGGCGCACGCGATCCAGGCCTTCTGCGCGGCGTCGCGCGCGCGCGAGCGCTTGGGCGCGTGCGCGATCTGCGGCGCGAGCGCGCCCCGCACGCGCAGGCGCTCGTCGACGAGCTCCACCAGCGCCGCCACGCGCGGGCTGCGCGTCGCCGCCCACAGCTCGACGAGCTGCGCCAGCAGCGCGACATCGACGTCGACGTTGACCTCAGGGCGTGTAGCGCTTCTCGACGCGCTCTTTGTCTTTGTTGTCACCCTCGCACATGTTGCACGCGGGGCAGCGCTTGCACCACCACGTCCACAGCCCGACGCGGTTGCCGTTCTTGTAGACGCCGTCGATCATCGGCTCGCCGTCCTTGGCCAACACGCGAAAGCGCCCGTGCTTGACGCCGCGCACGAAGTGGCCAGTGCGCCGCTTGCTGCCGTCGCGCCGAAAGAACGTCCAGTCGCCGTGTCGCTTGTCCGCGCGGTAGGTGCCGGCGCTCTTCTTGGTGCCGTCGCTGCGCCAGTGCTCCCAGAAGCCGTCGCGCTTGCCCTTCTTGTAGCTTCCGCGCTCGGCGAGGGCGCCGCTGTCGTGCCAGCGCATGGACGGGCCGTCGAGCACGCCTTTGTCGAAGTGCGCGCGGCGCGCCTTCTTGCCGTCGGCGCGCAGAAAGAGCCACTCGCCCTGCTTGCGCTCGCGCGCGTAGTGGCCGCGCTCGGCGAGCTTGCCGCTTTCGTGAAAGCCGCGCCACTCGCCGCTGCCGTCGCGCATCTCGGCGACGCCGGTGCGTTTGCCGCTGCGGCTGTAGCGCGTCCAGCGCCCGTGCTTGACGCCGCGCCGATACTGCACGATCGACGCGACCTTCTCGCGCCGGTGATAGGTGATCCAGCGGCCGTGCTTGAGGCCGTCGCGGTAGCTGCCGCGCTGTCGCAGCCAGCCGGCGTAGTCGCGCATCTCGACCGGGCCCTGCGCCACACCGTCGGCCGAGACGCAGCGCACCTCCTGCACGGTGGGTAGCCGCCGCGCCGTGCGCGTGGTGCCGGCGGGGCAGCCGTCGCTCTGGCGCAGCTTGACCACGCCGATCGCCGCGCAGGTCGAGCCGGCGATCACCAGGCAGCCGAGCAGCATGCCGCCGCGCGGCCAGCCGGCGCGCACGATGCGTGTCGCCTCGACGTGGTCATCGGCGACGAGACCGTCGACAGCGACGCGATCGCCGGCGCGCACGTCGGCGCCGCGCCCCGGCCGCGCGCGCGCCTCGAGCTGCGCCTCGCCAGGGTCGACGCGCACCGGCTCGCCGCTGCCCACGTCGACGGCGAAGCGACGCGCGGTGACGAGCTTGCCGAAGGCGTCGCGCTCGAAGACGACCCCCGAGCCGACCACGCTTCCTCGCAAGCGAACCGTCGCGTTGTTGCGGCGCGGCGGGTGGCGGCGCCAGATCAAGCCGTAGATGGCGAGCGCTACTATTGGAACGCCCAGCGCAGCGGCCGACATCAGCGCGATGGTCAGCACGGCAGCACGGGCTGCATCACGGCATCACTCGCGGAAGTGGACGCGCTCGGCAGCGTTGGCCCACCACTTGGAGCGCAGGATGAAGAACATCGGCAGCGACCCGATGACGAAGAGGCCACCGCCGACAATGCCCATCCCCGCGAGGGTCGTGCTGTCGAGCTCGGCGCCCATCAGCGGCCAGGTCACCCCCAACAGCCCCACGGGGATCAACAGCGCGTATATCCACGCGCGCGCCTTGAGCCGGAAGATGTGGCGAGTGTTGATGAACCTGCAGCGCGGGCAGGGGGCGCAGTTGGCGAGCTTGTAGGCGTTGGCGCTCATATCTGCGATCGCGGCCTCGTGGCGATCGGAAGCCGTGCCACCCGTCGCCATGCCGGAGGCCTCCACCAGCGCGACGGCCTCGTGCCCGCAGCTGCCACAGTAGAAGTCGGCGGCGACGTTGCCGTAGGTATGTCGGATGGTCGGAATAGATCGGTCCGCGAGTCGCGCGCTTGCCACGGTGCGACGAATACTATACGTCAACGGAGCGGCGCTTCTGCCCGCGCAGGTGCTCGCTAGACGCTGGGAATGCCTTGCCGACGCCTGGGGTTAGGCACATTGCTGTGCCGCGCCGGCGTTTACGAAGGCGCGTGCCTGTGCTACAAGCGCGCCCGCAGCCAAACGCTGAATCGCTCTTGCTTTCAAGGACTTGGAGATGCAATCCGAGCTGCGCGTGATCAACGAGATGGTCCGGGCCGAAAGCCACTTCGTCGACAACCTGGTCGCCGAGGTGAGCAAGGTCATCGTCGGACAGAAATATATGGTCGAGCGACTGCTCATCGGCCTGCTCACCGGTGGCCACGTGCTGCTCGAGGGCGTGCCGGGGCTGGCCAAGACATTGGCCGTCAAGACGGTCGCCGACACGATGCAGCTCGACTTCTCGCGCCTGCAATTTACGCCCGACCTCCTGCCGGCCGACATCATCGGCACGACGATCTACACGCCCCAGACCGGCGAGTTCACCGCCAAGCGCGGGCCGATCTTCGCCAACCTGGTGCTCGCAGACGAGATCAACCGCGCGCCGGCCAAGGTGCAGAGCGCGCTGCTCGAGGCGATGCAGGAGCGGCAGGTCACCATCGGCGACAACACCTACAGCCTGCCCGATCCATTCTTCGTGATGGCCACGCAGAACCCCATCGAGCAGGAGGGCACCTACCCGCTGCCGGAGGCGCAGCTCGACCGGTTCATGCTGATGATCAAGGTCAGCTACCCGTCGCGCGAAGAGGAGCGCGAGATCATGGACCGCATGACCTCGGGCAACCGGCTGTCGGCCGAGTCGGTGATCGCGCCGACGGACCTGCTCAAGGCGCGCGACGTGGTCAACCAGGTCTACGTCGACGACAAGATCCGCGACTACATCGTCGACGTGGTGGCCGCCACGCGCTCGCCCAACGACCACGGCCTCGCCGACATCGCCGACTTCATCGAGTACGGCGCCAGCCCACGCGCCTCGATCTTCCTGCTCACGGCGGCGCGCGCGCACGCGTTTCTGCGCCACCGCGGCTTCGTCACGCCCGAGGACATCAAGAGCATCGGCGCCGATGTGCTGCGCCATCGCATCGTGCTGACCTACGAGGCCGAGGCCGAAGAGATCACCGCCGAGGACATCGTGCGCAAGCTGTTCGAGCAGATCGAGGTTCCGTAGGTAGAGACGGCCAGAGATACGCTGTGATCACCCACGAGCTGATCAAGAAGATCCGAACCATCGAGATCTACACCAACCGGCTGGTCAACGATCAGCTCGCCGGGCAGTACCACAGCGTCTTCAAGGGCCGCGGCATGGCGTTCGAAGAGGTGCGCCAGTATCAGCCGGGCGACGATATCCGCCTCATCGACTGGAACGTCACGGCGCGCAACGACAACGTCTTCGTCAAGCTGTTCGTCGAAGAGCGCGAGATGACCGTGATGCTGCTGGTCGACATGAGCGCCTCGGGCCTTTTCGGCACGGCGAGCCAGACCAAGCGCGAGATCACCGCCGAGCTGGCGGCGATCATGGCCTTCTCGGCGATCAAGAATAACGACCGCGTAGGGCTGATCATCTTCACCGACCGCGTAGAGAAGTTCGTGCCCCCCAAGAAGGGTAAGAAGCACGTGCTGCGCGTGATCTCGGAGATCCTGAGCTACCGGCCGGAGAGCCGGCGCACCGATCTGGCGGTGGGCCTCGAGTTTCTCGGGCGTGTCAGCAAGCGTCGCAGCGTGGCGATCTTGATGACGGATTTCCTCTTCGAGCCCGACGGCGACCACGCGCGCCCGCTGACGCCGCGAGACGACGCGCTGCCGCCGCGTATGGAGCACGCCATGCGCGTCGTGGCGCGCAAGCACGACGTGATCCCGATAACGGTCACCGATCCGCTCGAGGAGGACTTCCCCGAGCTCGGGTTGGTCACGCTGGAGGACTTCGAGACCGGCGAAGAGGTGGTCTTCGACACGTCCGGCCCCGAGGGCAAAGCGTGGGCGGCGCACGTGCGGCGCGCCAAGCAGGCGCGCGAGAACCTGTTTCGCAAGCTCAAGGTCGACTTCGTCAACGTGCGCACCGACCAGCCGTACCTCGGTGCGCTGGTGGACTTCTTCCGCGCGCGGCAGCGCCGGCTGAGGCGCGGGTGATGCGGCGGCTGCTAGCCATAGCCGCGACGCTGTGTGTCGCGTATGCCGCGAGCGGCGGCGCCTGGGCGGCGCCGACGTCGCAGCCGACGTCGCAGCCGGCTTCGCAGCCGACGTCCCAGCCGACCTCGCAACCAACCTCGCAGCCTGCTTCGCAGCCGACGTCGCAGCCCACCAAGAAGGTCGAGCGGCCCAAGTGGACGCCCAAAGTCTCGGCGACGGTCAAGCCGGTGGTGGCGACGGTGGGTGACCCGATCGTGGTGACCGTCAAGGTGCGCCACAAGAAGGGCATCTCGGTGACGCTGCCGGTGGAGCTCGAGCTGGGCAAGTTCTCGGAGCTGTCGCGCTCGGACAGCGCCAAGGACGTGGGCGAGAAGGGGCACATCCCTGAGGTCGAGCACACCTTCGTGCTCAAGGTCGCCGCCTACGAGCTGGGCGACCTGTCGCTGCCGCCGGTGGAGATCACGGCGCTAGGGCCGCGCGGCGAGATCGTCTCGCTCAAGACGGCGTCGGTGCCGATCCGCATCAAGAGCGTGATGGCCAACGAGCCGAGCCCCAAGCTCAAGGACGTCGACGCCCCCGTGCGCGTCTACCAGCGCACCTACTGGCTGGTGTATCTGCTGGTGGGGCTGCTCGTGATCGCGCTGGCGGTGATCATCACGCTGATCGTGCGCAAGCGCATCGAGGAGCGGCGCAAGGCCGCGCTGCCGCCGCCGCCGCCGACGCCGCCGCACGTGCTGGCACTGCGCGCGCTCGACGCGCTCGACGTCGACACGATGATCGCCGAGGAGCGCTACAAGGAGCTCTACCTCGAGCTGTCGGAGATCATCCGCGGCTACGTGGGTGGCCGCTGGGGCTTCGACGCGCTCGAGATGACCACCACCGAGATCAACGAGGCGCTGGCGAAAAAGCACGTCGGCCTCGAGACGCGCCGCCGGCTGGAGGACTACTTCAACGACTGCGACCTGGTGAAGTTCGCACGCTTCCGGCCGGCGCCAGAGGACGCGCTGGCGGCGGTGGCCGAGGCGCGCGCGATCGTGCGTTCGACGATGATCGAGATCAAGCCGCGCCCCAGCGCGAGCGGGTCGGTGGCGAGCTCGAGCGAGCCCGTGCCCTCCAAGGCCGACGCGCAGGAGGGGCGTGATGGCTGATCGCGGCCAGAAGGTCGAGACGTCGGCGCCGCGCGTGCGCGATGCGGCCGACGCGCGCGCTCGGCGCGAGCGCCGCGTCACGGCGCTGCTCGCGCTGGTCATCGCGCTGCCGATCGCCGGCTATCTGACCTGGGATCTCGTCTCGGCCGGCAAGGTCGCCTTCAAGCGTCCGTGGGCGCTGCTGCTCGTGCTCGCGCTGCCGCTCGCCTACTGGACGCGCTTGTGGCTCGACCGCTCGCGCCGCGCGACCCTCGGCTACTCGAGCACCGCCACCATCGCGCGCCTTCGGCGCGGCCTCGTCGCGCGCCTCGTCGCGCTGCCGGGGGTGCTGCGCGTGATCGCCCTCGGGCTGATGGCCGTGGCGCTGGCGGGACCGCAGACACGTGATCGCGGCGGCCGCGTCGAGGTCGAGGGCATCGACATCGTGCTGGCGCTCGACCTGTCGACCTCCATGGAGGCCACCGACCTGGCGCCCAACCGCCTCGAGGCCGCCAAGAAGGTCATCGACGAGTTCATCTCGCGCCGCAGCGGCGACCGCATCGGGCTGGTTGTCTTCGCGCGCGAGGCTTACACGCACTGCCCGCTGACGCTCGACTACAGCGTGCTGCGCAACATGCTCTCGGGCATTCGGCTCGGCCTCATCGACGGCTCGGGCACCGCCATCGGCAACGCGCTCGGCGTCTCGCTGGCGCGCATCCGCAGCAGCGACGCCAAGAGCCGCGTCGTGATCCTGCTCACCGACGGTGACAACAACAGCGGAAACGTCACGCCGCAGCAGGCGGCGCGCTACGCGGCGGCGATGAAGGTCAAGGTCTTCACGATCCTCGTCGGCCCCGACGGCAACGCGCCGCAGCAGCCGCGCGGATTCTTCGGCCGCTTCCGCGCGCCGCGTCGATATCCGGTCAACCCCAAGCTGCTCAAAGAGATCGCCAAGAAGACGGGCGGCAAGGCCTATCGCGCCACCGACCGCGAGGCGCTGCGCGACAAGTTCGGCAAGATCCTCGACGAGCTCGACAAGAGCACACGCAAGGACGTCGCCGCGCCGTTCGTCGACGCCTACCGGCCGTTCGTCGTGCTGGCGCTGCTGCTGCTGCTGCTCGAGGTGCTGCTCGAGCTGACCCGCTTGAGGCGCTTCCCATGAGATTCGCCAACGCCAACCTGCTGTGGCTGCTGCTGTTGATCCCCGCCGTGGTGGTGGGCATGTCGCTGCGCTTCGCCTGGCGCCGGCGCATGATGGCCAAGCTCGCCAACACGGGGCAGGCCGCCAAGCTCGCCGGCACGATCAGCCACGGGCGCCGGCTGGCCAAGGCGATCCTGTTGGTGGTCGGGTTGGCGCTGCTGATCACCACCGTCGCGCGGCTGCAGGGCGGCATGAAGGCCGAGCTGGCCGTCTACAAGGGCATCGACATCGTCGTGGCGCTCGACTTTTCCAAGAGCATGCTCGCGCGCGACGCCTACCCGAGCCGCATCGAGCGCGCCAAGCACGAGCTCGACCGCCTGCTCGACCGGCTCAAGGGCGATCGCGTCGGTCTCGTCGCCTTCGCTGGCGAGACGCTGAGCTATCCGCTGACCACCGACTACAGCGCGGCGCGCATCTTCTGGCGCGACATGATGCCCAACGACATGCCCGTCGGCGGCACGGCCATCGGCAAGGCGCTGACGGCGGCCACGCGCCTGCTGCTCGGCGTACGCGCCAAGGGCCCGCCGCGCTCGCAGGTGATCCTGCTGCTCACCGACGGCGAGGACACGGTCAGCGACCCCATCGCTGCCGCCAAAGAGGCAGCCAAGCTCGGCATCCGCATCTTCGCGGTGGGCATCGGCTCCGCGTCGGGCGACGTAGTGCCCGAGCTCGACGACGACGGCAAGATCATCGGCTACCAGAAGAAGCCCAGCGGCAAGGGTGTCGTCACCAGCCGCCTCGACGCGACGCAGCTGCGAAAGATCGCACGACTGACCAAGGGCAAATACATCGGCATGAGCCCCAAGGAGTTCGGCGTCGAGCCGATCATCGCCGAGCTCTCCAAGCTGACGCGCGCCGAGGCGCAGTCGCGCATGGTGCGCCACTTCAAAGATATCCCGCAGTGGCTGCTGTTCCCCGCGTTCATGCTGCTCCTCATCGACGCGGTGCTCTCCGACCGCAAGCGCCGGCGCGCGCTGGCGAGCGCGATGGAAGCCAAGGAGGCGAGCGATGCCAAGTGATCCCGTGACGCGACGGCTCTCGCGCGGCGTGACGCTGCTGTGCGCCGTGCTGGCGCTCGGCGCGTGGGACCCGTTCATCAAGAGCAACTCGGACGTCGACACCGGCAACGACCGCGTCAAGCAGGGCAAGCACAAAGAAGCGCTCGACGCCTACGACGAGGCGGCCAAGGACCTGCCGCGGCGGCCGGGTGTGCACTACGACCGCGGCGTGGCGCTCTACAAGCTCGGCAAGTTCGAGGAGGCGCAGAAGGCGCTGCTCGCGGCGACGGCGACCACCGACCCGCAGCTCAAGCGCAAAGCCTTCTTCAACCGAGGCAACAGCCTCTTTCAGCTCAAGCGCTGGCAGGGCGCCATCGACGCCTACCGGCGCGCGCTGCGCGTCGATCCGACGCACAAGCCCTCGAAGTGGAACCTCGAGCTGGCGCTGCGCGAGCTCGAGAAGAAGAAGAAGAAAGACCAGCAGAAGAAGAAGAACAACAAGAAGAACAAGAAGAAGAACAAGCAAGACGACAAGAAGAAGCAGCAAAAGCAAGACGACGACCAGAAGAAGAAGCAAGACGACCAGAAGAAGAAGCAGGACCAGAAGAAGAAGCAGGACGACCAGAAGAAGAAGCAAGACGACCAGAAGAAG
>JAGQIK010000147.1 GCA_020431405.1 Myxococcales bacterium | reverse complement strand
GACCGGGGATTTCGCCTGGCAGAGGGAGGCGCGGAAGGTGGTGAAGTCGTGGCTGCCCACCAGCACCCGCGCCGCCTCGGCCATGGCCGCCGCGTCCAGGGGCGGCGCCACCCACCAGACCCGGCCCCGGTCCAGGGCCGGCGGCGGGCGGCGGTTGAGGATGCGGTACAGATAGCGCCGCTCGGTGGCCGAGAACCGGGCGTGGAAGTCCGGCGCCGCCACCGCCGCCGCGCGCACCAGCAGCCACGCTCGCGCCGACGCCAGATCGCACAGCGCTCGGCGCCGCAGCCTCGCGCGCTAGATCGCGCCCCGATCGATCGCGATCTGACGTCGCCCGCGCCGCTGAGCTTCCCCGCCACCAAGTACGCCAGCCGTCGCAGCACCGCCAACGGCTCGCCCGTGGCGCCCATCGCGCCGCCGCCCGCGCTGGCTGACGGCGCCGCCAAAACCAAGGTCGCCTCGAGCGACAACGCCTCGACGCCCGCCACCGCCGACACGCCGGCAGCGCAGGTCAAGCGCAGCGTCACGCCGCCCGCGCGAACCCGCGATCTGCTCGCCATCTCGCTGGCCCTCGGCTTCGCCTCGCGCCGGCTGACCTTCGCGCGCGCCGACGCCCCCAACGGCCGCTACGAAGGCGCGCCCTACCCCGAGGTCACCGCCGGGCTGACCGCCTTCCCGCTGGGCCTCGTCACCAACGGCGCGTTTCGCAACCTCGGCCTCGCGCTGCGCTACTCGCAGGACGTCAGCGCCTCGAGCAAGACCGGCAACGCCTCCAAGGACCTCGCCACCGGCTCGCGCGAGCTGCTCATCGACCTCACCCTGCGCTGGACGTTTCACCTCGGCCGCACGCCGGTTCACTTCCGCGGCGCCGTCGGCTGGGGCATGCGCGACTTCACCATCGACGAAAACGATGCCATCACCACCATGAAGTACCGCTTCGCGCGCTTCTCGGCCGGCGTGCGCGTCCCGCTGGGCACGCCGCTGCTCTGCCTCGGCCTCGCCGCCGACGTACGCACCATCTACAGCGTCGGCGACGAGGCGCTGCTGTCGCTCGGCACGCGCACCGGCGGCGCCACCGCCTTCGCCATCCGCCCTGGCGTCTCGGGCGCCACCAAGATGGGCATCTTCTACTTCGCCCACTTCGAATACCTCGAGCTCGGCGCCACGTTTATCGGCGTCGAGCAGGGCACCGCCCGCGAGAAGAGCGCCGACAGCGAGAGCACAACCCAAAGCACCGACCGCTTCATGCGCTTCTGGATCGGTGGTGGATACGCGTTCTAGATGGCTGCTCGTCTCGTCGCTGGCGCTCTCGCTGCTCGCGGGGTGCGGAGCCGCCGATCTGGCGGACATCGATCCGCAAGCGATCCCCGAGCAGCCGACCTACGCCGAGCTCGTCGGTCCGATGATGCACTTCTACTGCTCGGGCTGCCACGCGCCCAAAACACAGCTCGGCCCCAACCTCGCCGGCTACGACTACTCGTCGTATTCGGGCACGGTGGCCGGCTTCAGCGGCATCGAGGAGACCGTCTTCGAGCGCGGCGACATGCCGCCTGGCGGCGCCACGAAGCTCTCGCTCGTCGAGATGGAGACGCTGCGCAAGTGGCAGCAGCTCGGCTTTCCGCAGTAGCGCTCGCGCTCGCGGCGCTGGCGACCTACCGCCAGTGCGACCGCCCGGCCCGCGCGCTGCCCTACTACACCGCGCGCTCCGGCCGCACGTGCGACAACTGCCACACTGATCCCACCGGCTGGAAAAACCCCGAGCTGGCCTATCGCAAGTGCACGCTGTCGTGTCTGGCCTGCCACGTCAATCCGACGGGCGGCGGCCTGCGCACCGTCTCGGGCCGCTTCTTCGGCCAGGCGACGCTGCCGATGATGTTCGCCAGCCACCGCGGCTACAAAGACGCCTCGCGCCACCTCACCAAGTACATCAACTTCGAGAGCCAGCGTAAGAACCGGCTCTTCGAGGCGCACTTCTGGGGCCCCGCGGGCGGCTCGGCGATGATGTCTTGGGACCAGGGCCGCTACGCCGGCCTCAACGCCGACCCGCTGCTGTCCATCGGCGTCGACGTGCGCATGGCGCTGTGGGCCAACGCGGGCCGCGCGCTGTTCTTCCCGATGCAGCTCGACACCAACTTGGCGCTGCACCCGCTGCGCTACGTCACCGCGTACACCAGCGCCGGCGTGCTCGCCAAGTCCAAGGGCTTCGCCGCCACCTTCGAGCGGCGCACGCCCTACATGGTCAAAGACGCCTTCTTGATGGTGCACCAGCTGCCGTACCTGCTCTACCTGCGCGCCGGCCGCTTCATCCCGCCCTTCGGCACGTTCCTCGACGATCACACCGCGCCGGTGCGGCGCGAGGTCGAGCTCGATCAGGGCATCCAGTCAAGCCGCGTGCTCGGCTTCGAAGTCGGCTTCGCGCCCAACTACCCCTACGCGCACCTGACGCTGTTTCGCCCCAACCGCCGCGACAGCTTCACCGCCGGCGAAGCGCCGTTCTTCGGCGTCAGCGGCTGGGGCGCGATGGTAAGCGCCGGCTGGCGCGACCTCGGCTGGCAGCTCGGCCTGAGCGCCATGTCGCGCACGCGCGACCTCGCCGACGGCGGCGAGACGCGCACGCTGAGCTTGCAGTGGGGCTTCAACCCCTGGTTCTACTCCGACTCGCTGCCCTTCACGCTGCTCGGCGAGATCCTGATCGGGCGCCGCCAGCGCCAGTTCAGCGGCACCGTCACGACGCACCTCGCCGGTTTCGCCGAGCTCGACTACGCGCCGTTCAACGGCGTCCACCTGCGCGCGCGCTGGGACTTCGCCGACGCCGACTTCGAGCTCGCCGGCGACGACTATCACCGCGGCACCTTCGGCGGCGACCTCGTGCTGCTGCCGGGTTTGACAATCAGCACCTACGTGCGCGTGCAGAAGAGCACGACCAACAGCAACGCCTTGGTAGACGGCATCGTGATGATGCACGCGTGGTACTAATGAGACACAAGACGACGCTCGCCTCGACGCTTCTGCTCTCCTCCGCGCTCGCGCTCGGTTCCGGCTGCGGCCCCGAGCTGGCGCCCGGCCAACAGCAGCAAAAGCCCCGAGCGCCGCTCGCACCCGAGTACCCGCAAGACCCCAACCCGCCGCAGCCCAAAGACTGCAGCGCCTACGCCTTCAAAGGCACGACCTACGACTGCAGCACGCTCGACCGCTGCGACAGCAGCGACGCCAACGCCGCCAAGCGCCTCGCCTGCTGCGAGTGCGAGCCGGCGCTGTGCAACCCCGACCCCAGCTGCCAACCGAAGGCCAACGAGCCACCGCCACCGCCGCCGCCGCCGCCCGCCGTCAAGGTCGCCGACGCCTGCATGCGCTGTCACAACGGCTCGCAGAAGAACGACTACCTCGGCCCCGGCATCTCCAACCCGCACCCCTTCGGCACGGCTGGCTACATCGACTGCACCACCTGCCACGGCGGCGACGGCACCGCCATCGACGACAAAGACCGCAGCCACGTGCCGCCGCCACCCGAAGTCGGCGATCGCAACAAGCAGCGCGTCGACCCGCGCGCGTTCAACCTCGCGACGACGCTCGCCGGCATCGACAAGCTCCCCGACTACACCGTCAACGGCAAGACTTACAAGGCGCTCGACTGGCTGCAGTTCCGCAACCCGGGCGACCTGCGCGTGGTCAAGGACAAGCGCGGCTGCGGCACCGCGGGCTGCCATGCCGGCCAGCACGCCGACTGGGTGCAAGCCTCGCCGTTCGCCGGCACCCTCGGCTTCTTCTCCTCGCTGAGCTACGCCGCCGGGCTGCCCAACGTCTTCGGCAACACCAACTGGGAAAACACCGCCGCCGACTACGCCTGGCGTGCCGTCAGCGACCCCAGCTACGACCCGCTCAACCCGAAGTTCGGCTCGGTGCCGCAGCTCAAGGAGTGGCCCGTCTTCAGCCGCTGGGGCGACACCGCCGGCATGTTCAAAAACCCGGCCTTCGACGCCAAGACCCTCGACCAATACCTCGACGCGCAGAACAAGGTCATCCCCGACTCGCCGCTGCACAAGGCGCTCTTCTCGGCCGTCGACAACACCTGCGCTGACTGTCACCTCGGCAGCGCCGGCGCCAACAACCGCTATGGCGACTTCCGCAGCTCCGGCTGCACGGCCTGCCACATGCGCTACAGCCTCGACGGCCGCAGCCGCAGCACCGATCCCCACGTCAACAAGAACGAGCCGAAAAACCCCGACGCGATCCAGCCCGGCGAGCGCTCGCACGTGCTCGCGCATCAGATCCGCAACGTCTACAAGACGGTCAAGATGCCCACCGGCGGCACGCAGACGATCCTCGGCCAAGACCTCTACACCTGCGTCGGCTGTCACCAAGGCTCCAACCGCACGGTGCTGCAGTTCATGGGCTTCCGCATGGACCAGAACGCCGACGTGGTGAACAAGCAGCAGTACCCGGCCAACCCCAAAACGTTCGAGACCACCGCCAACAACCCGACGCTCTACGACCCCAAGGTGCGCAACACGACCTTCAACGGTCGCAACGCCAACCAGCACCTGCAGTTCGAGGACTACGACGGCGACGGGCGCGACGACATCCCCGAGGACGTGCACTTCTCGCGCGGCCTGACCTGCATCGACTGCCACGGCAGCACCGAGATCCACAACAACAAGAGCACCACCATCCGCAGCCGCATGGACCAGGTCGTGCACGTGACCTGTCAGAACTGCCACGGCACCATCGACAAGTACGCCTGCGACGGCGCGGTCGCCTGCAGCCCCTACACGGCCAACCACGCCGCGCGCGGCAACACCTGCGCCGCCGACGGCAACGGCCGCCCGGTGAAAAACGTCGTCTGCGATTCGCGCGGCGACGCGTGGCTCTACAGCCGCCGCGACGGCAAAGAGCACTACATCCCGCAGACCAAGAGCACCGTGTACCAGGACGGACGGCGCAAGCCCGACGGCACGCCGATCTACAACGCAAAGGCCTCGTTCGCCATGGGCCGCGTCAACAACAAGGACGAGGACGGTCTCGGACCGAAGCAAAACAACCCGCACCTCGCGCTGCCCGGCTTCAGCCACACCGACAAGCTCTCCTGCGCGAGCTGCCACGCTTCGTGGACGCAGAATTGCATCGGCTGCCATCTCGAAAACAAGTACAACGCCAACCCCAACAACTTCCTATTCAGCAACGTCACCGGCGAGCGCATCGTCAGCGAGCAGGCCAACGCCGGCTTCACCTACCAGTCGCCGATCATCTCGAGCCTGCTGTTCAACGGCAGCACGCAGCGCATCGCGCCCGGCGCCGCCGGGACGCAGCTGTTCTACCGCTACACCGACTACAAGGGCGTGACCTCGAAGACGTTCCTCTTCAGCGACCGCAACAACAACGGCAACAACCCGCTCAAGGGCTTCGGCGCCGGCGGCCACGACGCGATGATGCCGCACTCGATCCGCGGCCGCGTGCAGCCGAAGAAGGAAGGCCCACGCTACTGCGTCGGCTGCCACATGAACGTCGACATGGACTTCTCCAAGTACGACCAGTTCATCGCGCGCATGGGCCAGCGCGACGTCAAGGGCCTGGCCAGCGACGGCTTCTTCCCGCTGCTCAAGGAACACATCGGCAGCAACACCGGCAACCAGAAGAACAGCCCCTACTTCATCCACATGAACACGGGCCTCGGATCGGGCTTGTTCTTCTTCGACAAGGACGGCTGTCCGGTCAACCCGCTCGACAAGAACAACGCGCGCCAGGGCTGCAACGGCGCGTCACCGGCGGCGCGCTTCAACGTCGCGCAGGCGACCTACTGCCTCGACTGCGTGGTGACCACCGCCGGCACGCAGCTGAGCTCCACAGCGCACCCGTGCCGCATTCCGCAAGCCTGCGCCAACGAGCGCGACGGCGCCGACAACGGTCGGCTCGGTGGACCGCTCGGCGCGGTGCTGGTCAAGCGGCTGTCGTGCTACGACGCGCCCGACCGAAACGCCGCGCTCGCCAAGCAGACGGCCGCTTGCATCATGCTCGACTCGTATCTCGACGCCGACGGCACGCCGCGCGGCGGTGCCGCGGCGCTGCTGCCGCAGTCACCGTAGGCAGCAAGCAGGAAAGCTCAGGGACCGATCAGCAGCACGAAGTCGCCGGTGTTCGTGCCATGGTCGACGACGTCGCCCTTGTCGATGGCGAGGCGGCCCTTGATGAAGCCGGCCAGCAGCATGCGCCCGGTCTCGTCGGCGCTGCGCGCCGTCATCGCGAAGCTGGTCGCGCCGCTCTGCTCGATGTCCTGCAGCCAGCTGAGCTTGCTGCCGTCGACGCGCGCCGCGCTATAGCGCGTCGCCGCGTTGCCCGGCAGAAACGGCGCCGTCGGCTGCAGTACGAGCAGCAGTGAATCCTGCGCCCCGACGAAAACGTTGTCGAGCGTGCCGCCGTGCATCACCGTCGAGAGGCGCTTGCCGTTGGCGTCTAGCACGCTGATGTGGCGGTCGAAGGCGCCGCTGCAGTTGTCGGGGAACTGATCGCCCGCCAACGCGAACGACCGGGCGCCCCACTGCGGGACGTGTCCGACGACCACGACGCGGTCGCCGGAGAGGGCGCCGCGCACGCGCAGATAGGCGCCGGTGGAGCGCTGCTCCCACTTCGGCG
Organism: Myxococcales bacterium; assembly: GCA_020431405.1. GTDB lineage: Bacteria > Myxococcota_A > Polyangia > JAGQIK01. The sequence goes on along the minus strand of JAGQIK010000147.1, from coordinate 10,025 downwards.
TGCCGTCGTAGGCGACCTTGACGATCACCGAGCCGCCGGTGGAGGCATCGATGGTCCGTACGCCAAAGCCCAGGTCATAGCTCGCTCCGGGAAAGCCGCCGACCGTGACGTCGCCGGCGGCGTCGACCGCGAAGCCTTCGAGCGAGATGATGCTGCCGCGCGCCTTGGTGATGCAGCGGCTGTGCGCGATGGCGCCTGCCTTGTCGATCACCAGCTGCGAGACGTCGCAGTCGATCTCGCTGCCGCCGAAGCTGACCTTCTCGTCGTGAAGCTCGGCGACGTGCAGCCGCTGCGCGCCGTCGATGCCGAAGTACTGCTTGCGCGCGCCTTTCGTGCTGCTGCCGAAGGCCTTGACCCACGACACGGCGCCCGCCTTGGTGATGCGCGCCACCACGAGCGAGCGCTTGCCCGCGACGGCGCTGGCCGTGCTCGTGCCGACGGTCACGTCGCCACTGACCCAGCCGAAAATGGCGTAGACGCCGTCGGCGTCGGCAGCCAGCTGCATTTTCAGCGGCGTGGCCGTCAGCACCTGCTGCACGGCGCCGCTAGCATCGAGCAGCGCGACGAACCCCTGCAGCTGGTTGACGGTCACCGGCTTGCCGCCAAACGTCGCGTTGACCGTGCCGCCGCCGGCCGACAGCGTACCGCCGAGATAGAACGTCCCGCCGCCGCCGCTGGCGCCGTCGTAGTCGGCCGTCACGCCCACCGCGAGCGTCTTGAGCCACAGCGCCTTGGCCGTGCCGCCGGCTGGATTGACGGCGCTTTCGTCGAGCGTCGTCGGGCACGGCTGCACGACGCTCGCGTCGGGCGCCGCGTCGGCGTCGCCTGGCTTGCTGTCCCCGCCGCCGCCGTCGATGCCGACGGCTTCGCCGCGCGCGTCCTGCCCGCTATCGGCTGGAGGTGAAGCGTCGCTGCAGGCTGCGAGCGACAGCACGAGGGCGGCGACGATGATCCCGAGATGAGGTCGCGACATGCGCGCCAGTATAACGGCGGCGCTGCGATCAGTTCGTGACGATGTCGCCGTTGGGGTAGCAGCCCAGATAGTGGCCGCTGCGGATGATGCCCTGCCGCATGTAGGGCTGCGTGCGGTCACAGCGATCGAGATGGTCTGGGATGCCGTCGTAGTCGCTGTCGTAGCCGGCGCCGGTGTTGGGCGGGTAGTAGCCGTTGTTGGGCGGATAGTTGTTGTTGGGTGGGTAGTAGCCGTTGTTGGGCGGATAGTTGTTGTTGGGCGGCACGTAGCCATTGTTCGGCGGATAGTTGTTGGGCGGATAGTTGTTGTTGGGCGGCACGTAGCCGCCGCCGCCGCCGCCGCTTGCCAGCTGTACGTCGTTGCCCGCCACCTGTTGGATGAACGACAGGTAGCGCAGCACCGAGATGCCGTGGCTTGCGTTCTGTCCGGGATAGCAGCCGAGCCCGGCGTCCTTGGTGGAGTGCACCGCCACCTGCGCGTAGCGGCCGTTGATCAGCTGAAACAGCGGGCCGCCCGAGTCGCCCTGGCAGGTGCCGCCGTAGTTGACGCGGTAGTCCACGCGCACGCCGGTGGTCAGCGCCATGCGCGGCCGGTTGCCGCGCGTGTCGCCTTGGTACTGCTGGCCGTAGCCGACGACGATGCCCTGACCATCAAACGCCGAGCCGATCGGGACCGGCGCCACGCCGCCCGTGTGCGGCACGATCACGACGGCGAGATCGTTGTCCGCCGACCAGTTGTTGTAGCCCGGCGCTTTGTGGACGGCCGTGGCGTAGATGCGCTGGCCGTTGACCTCGATCCAGACCACCGGCCCCTCGTCGACGCAGTGCGCGGCGGTGAGCACGGTGCGCTGTCCGACGATGTTGGCCGTGCACGAGGAGTAGCTCCACGCGTTGGGGCTGCTCGCGTTGGCGAGGCGCACGGTGCTGACGAACTGGTAGTCGACCTGGCCGCCGGCGATGTTGGTCTGGCGCTCGCCGCCGTCGGCCACGTCCTCGCCGCAGCCACCGGCGAGCAGCAGCAGCGCCATCGCCGCGCAGCCGGCGACGAGCCAGCCGATGGTGTCTCGCTTGTCCATGAGCAGACCTCCTGAATCCCGCTCGGGGTACGACACGCGAGCACATAGGTGCACACAGGAGGCCAAACCGCTCTGAGAGGCTACCAGACCCATTCTGCTGCAGATCCAGCGCGCTTTATCGGCCGAGCGGCCGGTCCATGCTGGGGCTCGACGCGCCAGCTGTCGGCCACAACCCCCGTGCGCGATGTCAGGATCAGAGCATGCAGCGGCCAGCCCTTTGTCTCGTCGTCGCCCTCGCCTGCATGCTGCCTAGAACCGCTCGCGCGGCTCGCGGCGGCACGTCGCCCGCCGTGGTGCCCGCCGGTCGCATCACCCAGAAGATGGTGCGCATGACCGTCTTCGGCATGAGCCACACCAAGGGAGGCTACGTCGTCGTGCTGCACCACGCGGGCGCCGCGAAGAAGCTGCCGATCTGGATCGGACCGCGCCAAGCGCGCGCCATCGCGATCAAGCACGCCCACGCCAAGACGCCGCGACCGATGACGCACGACTTGCTGCAGCGCGTGATCACCACGCTCGGCGCACGCATCGAGCGCCTCGAGATCTCCGACCTGCGCCACGGCATCTTCATCGGGCGCCTGCTGCTGCGCACCAAGCTCGGCGCGCGGCGCGTCGTCGACGCGCGTCCGTCCGATCTGATCGTGCTCGGCGTCGCCAACAGGCTGCCGATCCACGTCGCGCAGCACGTGATCGATCAGGCGGGGGCGCGTATCTCGCCTGGGAAGAGCTCGCCTAGGAAGGGGCCGCCGAAGAAGGCGCCGACGAAGCCGTAGGCGTCGGCGTGGTCGAAGCGGGCTCCTCGTTGACGCCCGGCATGCGTTCGCCGTTGACGTAGATCTCGCTGCGGATATCTACCGAGGGCGCGAGCGTCGCGCGCACCCCGCAGTAGCGCTCCTCGGAGAGCATCACGGCACGCCGCAGCTTGGGCAGCGGCAGATCCTCGCCCTCGAAGTAGTAGCGCAGCGTCGCCGAGACGAAACGCTTGGGGTGCTCCTCGGTGAGCTCGGCCGCCGCGTCGACATGAAACGCCGTCGTCTCGACACGCATCTTGCCGAGGATCGCTTGCACGTCCATCGCGGTGCAGCCGGCCAGCGACGCCAGCGTCAGTCCTTTGGGCTTGGGCCCGCGGCCCTCGCCGCCGAACTGTGGGTCGGCGTCGATGGTGAGCTTGAAGCCGTCGAGCTCGACCTCGAAGGCCATGCCTTGCTGCCAGCTCACCCGTGTTTCGATATCGCTCATGGCTCGCTCCTCGCGCGCGCGGGCTCAGACCTTGATCGACTCCATCGCCGTCACGAGGCGCTCGCGCACCTGCTTGGCGATGGGCTCGAGGTCGGGCTTGCCGACGATGGAAAACAGCGCCAGCGGGTCAGCGAAGGAGACGATGGTCTCGTCGCCCTTGGTCGCCAGCACGACGTTGCAGGGCAGCAGCAGCCCGATGCCCGGCTCGAAGTCGAGCGCCTGGTGCGCCAGCTGCGGGTTGCACGCGCCGAGGATCAGATACGGCTCCGTGTCGGCGCCGATCTTCTTCTTCAGCGTGGCCTTGACGTCGATCTCGGTGAGCACGCCGAAGCCCTGCTCCTTGAGCGCGGCTTCCACCGCGGGGCGCGCGTCGGCGATGCTGACCTTGCCCAGCGAACGGGTCATTCCATAGTCGGGGTTTCCGAAGCTCGTCACGGCGATCTCCTGGGTCTTCTCTGTGTGGGTATCAGGCGGCGGCCTTGCGCAGCTGCGCCAGCCGCTGGCGTAGCGCCTGCTCGTCCTGCAGCCCGACGAGCACGTCTACCAGCTTGCCATGTTGCACGATGTGCATGGTCGGGATGGCGCGGATCTGGGCCATCTCAGCGATGCGCCGCTCCTCGTCAACGTTGACCTTGCAGATGATGACCTCGTCGCCCAGCTCTTTGGCCAGCTTCTCGAGCACCGGCGTCATGAAGCGGCACGGCGCGCACCAAGGGGCCCAGTAGTCGATGATGACGGGCACGTCGTCCTTGCGGTCGACGGTCTGGTCAAACGTGGCTTCGGTGAGGTCTTTCAGCAGCTTGCTCATTGTCGGCTCTCCTTGACGTTCACCTCTAAGGAGACGGCAGCCGCCGCAAACGAATCGGAGTTTTTCAGCCGCGCGCAGCCGATTCTTCTTCGTCTGTTATTCTCCGAGCTTGGCTCGCAGCATGGCGCGCGTGCGCTGCAGGCGCGACTTGAGCGCGGCCTCGCTGATGCCGAGCTCCTGCGCGGCCTCGGTGGTCGAGAGCCCCTCGCCGTCACGCAGCAGCAGCACCGCCCGATCGGTGGGCGTCAGCGCGGAGAGCACCTCGCGCAGCGGCAGCATGCGCGCGGCCAACATCGCCTCTGCCTGCTGGCCGAGCGCCTCGGCCATGCTCGCGCCGCTCTCGAGCAGCGGCTCGTGCAGCCCGGGGTCGTTTTTCTGGCCGCGACGCATGCGCGAGCAGGCGCTGGCGGCGAGGCGGTAGAGCCAGTTCTTCAGCGAGGCGTCGCCGCGGTAGCCCTCGAGGTAGCGCACGCCCGCCTCGAAGGCGTCCTGCACGGCGTCCTGCGCGTCGACGACGTTGCCGCAGCGTTGCCGCATGAACCGCAGCAGGTCTTGCTGGAAGCAGGCGAAGAGGTCCTCGATGAGGTCGGGATCCTTGTCGAGGGCGCGCTGTCGCAGAACGGCGGGATCGCAGTCCATCGCGCCGAGCATAGCGCAACGGCGAAAGCCATGGGCGCCCACGCCCGGACGGCGGGACTGCTCTCACCACATCGGGGCATTTCTGCAAGCGGCGCCGCGGTGGCGAGCGCAGCGTTTCGGGCAGTTGCGGCGCTTCGGGCGTTGGCGCACGCCTTGCTGACTAGCCGCGCATGCCCCTCGCTACCCGTCTCGGCGCCGCCGTCGCTGGCTTCGGCCTGCTGCTGCTCGCCGCCTGCACCGCGCCGAACCCTGGCTTCGACGAGCCCGGCTCGGACCTCGGCGTCACCGCCGACATCGACCCCGCAGCGGACAGCCGCATCGAGCCACCCTCTGCGACCGACGCGCGCAGTGCTGACGATCTCCCGTCGTCTCCCCCGACGCCGCCACCCGGTCCGCCCGATCCTGGTCCCGAGCCGCCGCCGCCGCCACCGCCGGGTCCGCCCTCGCCACCGCCGCCGCCGCCGGTCGACGCGGGGATCGACAGCAGCGTCGATCTCGGCGCGCCGCCGCCGCCGCCGCCACCGCCGCCGCCGAGCAGCGGCCCGCTGAGCTGCGGCGAGTACCTGCAGTGCCTCGACGGCTGCACGGGTTTGGGCTGCGGCGTGGGCTGCCTGACCCGCGTCTGTATGACGTCTCGCGACGCGGCCAACGCGTACTTCACCTGCGCCGCGAGCGCTTGCGTCCTCTCGTGCCTCAACCCTGCGAGCAAGAGCTGCAGCAGCTGCATCGACGCCAAGTGCGCCAAGCAGATCGACACCTGCCGCAAGCGAGGTTGTTAACCAGCCCACGCCTTTATCAACAGCTGACGTAACATCCGTCAGGGACATGACAAAAAGCTGCTGGCTTGCTGGTCAGTGTCATGTGACACTTGCCGGGTCGCGCGGTTGCAATCTGGAGCGGCCCCGTCACAATTCTGTGGTCGGGATACCTACATCTCTAGAGCCTCCACCCAAAGAGAAGCACCGCCGGCCCACGTGAACGTGACGTCAATCCGTAAACCCCTCGTTTTTCTAGTAGCGTGCGCTGTGTTGGCATCTGCTGCGATCGCTTGCAGCGGCCGCATCGGCGAGCCGGGCGGCTCCTTCCCATCCGGGGGTGGGCCCGGTGGCACCGCGACCACGACCCCCAGCAGCTCGACAGCGTTGCGCCTGCTCACGCGGCGCGAGTTCGAAGCCTCCATCGCCGACGTGTTCGGCGTGGCGGGCCTCGGCGACAAGTTCCTGCCGCCCGACCGCTTCGACCCCTACGACACCGACACCGCGATCAAGACGGCGTCGCTGGTCTTCCTCGAGGGCCTCGAGAGCCTCGCCTACGATCTCGGCAAGTCGGCCTCGGCCAACGCCGCGTTTGTCGGCAAGCACGCTCCCTGCGCTTCGTCGGCGAAGCCCGATGACAGCGGCTGTCTCAGCATCTTCACCTCCAACTTGGGCAAGATGCTGCTGCGCCGGCCGATGACCAACGACGAGGTGCAGCCTATCGTTCAGGCCGGCCTCACCTTCGCCAAAGAGAAGTCGAGCTTCGCGCTGGGCGTGCGCTACGCCATCCAGACGCTGCTGCAGCACCCGTCGTTCGTCTATCGCATCGAGCTCGGCACCCCCGAGGGCAACGGCAAGAACCGCCTCGACAACTACGAGATCATCACGCGGCTGTCGTATCTGATCCTCGGCACTACGCCCGACGAGCAGTACCTCGCGGTCGCGGGCGGCGCGCAGCTCACCACCGACCAGGTGCGCGACATCGCCAAGTCGATGCTCGCCGACCCGCGCGCCGAGCAGCAGATCCTGTACTTCCACCAGCTGTGGTTCGGCTACAAGCAGCTGCGCGTACCGCCGAACCTGGTCGACCCGATGCTCGCCGAGACCGACGAGCTGCTCAAGCGCGTGCTCACTGGCGCGGGGCGCCCGTGGACCGAGCTCTTCACATCGCGCGAGTCGTTCGTCAACCAGGCGCTCGCCGATCACTACGGGATGACGGGTGCGGGTGCGCAAGCGTCTTGGGTGCAGTACACACACCCCGAGCGCGCCGGCATCCTCTCGCATGGCAGCTTCCTGTCGCTCTCGTCGCGCAACACCGACGGCACGTCGCCGACCATTCGCGGCAAGTTCGTCGCCACGCGCCTGCTGTGCCGCACCATTCCGCCGCCGCCGCCCGCGGTCAACGTCGATGACCCGCCGCAGGGCAGCGCCGACCAGTGCAAGGCCGAGGCGTACAAAGAGCACCGCCAGAAGGGCTCGCCCTGCTTCGGATGCCACCAGCTGATGGATCCCATCGGCTTCGGGCTCGAGCGTTTCGATGGTCTCGGGCGCTATCGCACCGTCGAGAAGGTCAACCAGACCTGCCAGATCGACGGCGCCGGCGACCTCGGCGGCGGCAAGACGTTCAGCGGCGTCAAGCAGCTGGTGGACCTGATGCTCGCCGGCGACGAGCTGCGCAACTGCGCGGTCAAGCAGCTGCTGCACTTCACCATGGGTCACGAGCCCACCGGCCAGGACCAGGGGCAGCTCGACCGGCTCGCCAGCAGCTTCAAGGCCTCGGGCGAGGACTTCAAAAAGCTGATGCTCGACCTCGTCACCGATCCCGCGTTCCGTCTGCGCGTCGACAAGTAGCTTTGGCCGCGGAAGGACCTTCCGCGGATACGTAGTGGAGTAGATCGCTAGATGACCAAGAAGCTCAGCAGACGCTTTTTCCTGCGCGGCGCGTTCGGCACGGCCATCGCGCTGCCGCTGATGGACTTCATGCTCAACGACAATGGCACCGCTTACGCCGCTGGCGGCGCGCTGCCCTGTCGCTTCGTCTCGTTCTTTGTCCCGACCGCGATCCTCGGCTCCAGCTCCAACGGCCTCAGCGACCGCTTCACCCCCAAACAGACCGGCAACGGCTACGACGTGCCGTTCTGCTTGCAGCCGCTTTCAGACAACGGCGTCAAAGACGACACCAGCGTGGTGTCGGGCCTCTTCGTGCCGCCGTTCAAGGGCCCGGGCGGCTACAACGGCGACTATCACGAGTACGCCGTGCGCTCGACGTTCACGGGTGTGAGCCACGGCTGGCAGGGTGAGAACTGGCGCGTCTACGGCGAGAGCATCGACACGGTCGTCGCCAACGCCGTCGGCTCTCAGACCAAATTCGCCTCGCTGGTCTATCAGGCCGACCCGACCTTCGGCACCTACGGCAGCGTCTCGACGCACAAAGAGAAGAGCGGCGGCGGGTACTGGTGGACCGAGCCGCAGACCTCGCCGACGGCGGCCTATCGCGCCCTGTTCACCAACTTCACGCCGCCGACCACCGGTGGCGGTGGCGGCGGTGGCGGCGGCAGCACCACGCCGCCTGATGACATCGAGCAGCGGCTGCGAATCAGCAGCCTCACCTACGCGCGCGACGAGATCAACAAGCTCAAGGCGCGATTGGGCGCGAGCGACAAAGCCCGCCTCGACCAGCACCTGACCAACATTCGCGAGCTCGAGAAGCGCCTCGCGCCGACCTCGACTCCGAGCAACCCGAGCAACCCCACCGGCGGCGGCCCTAACGCCTTCTGCAAGCAGATCTCCTTTCCGACGTCGGACCCGCCCAAGGTCGGCGGCACCGACGACATCGACAAGCGCGTCCAGCTGTTCTCGGATCTGATCCAGGTCGCCTTCGCGTGTGACCTGACCCGCAGCGTGTCCTTCGCCATGAGCGACAAGCTCACGGGCTCGGGCATGGTGCATCCGCAGTGGCGCAACATCGGCGGCCTTCACTCCGACGTGCAGCACAGCGGAACGCAATCGCAGCTCGATGACGCGAACAAGCTCTTCATCGGCATGTACGCCGGCATCGTCAAACGCCTCAAGGACGTCAGCGAGGGCAGTGGCACGATCCTCGACAACAGCGTCGTGACCATGACGATGGAGGGCGGCAAGGGCGGCCGCGAGGCCGACGGCGGCGGCGACCCCAACCACTCCACCGACAACATGGTGATGCTGGTGGCCGGGCGCGCCGGCGGCCTCAAGGCGGGCCAGCACATCGTCGCCAAGGACAAGCACCCCGCGCACGTGTTCAACACGGCGCTGCAGGCGCTCGGCATCAGCAAGAACCTGGGCGAGATCAGCGGCACCGTTCCGCTGATCTAGTCCCTCGACGAATGCCTACTGCGTTGTAGTTGTAGCCGCGCGCTCGGCGGCGGCGCGCATGGCGGCGATGGTCTGCGCGTAGTCCGGCGTGCGGAAGATGCCGGTGCCCGAGACGAACACGTTGGCCCCCGCGGCGGCGATCTCGCCCGCGTTCTCCACCACCACGCCGCCGTCGACCTCGATGTCGATCGAAAGCCCGCGGGCGCGCGTCATCTCGCGCACCGTGCGCACGCGCTCGAGGGTGCGCGCGATGAACGTCTGTCCGCCGAAGCCTGGATTGACCGACATCACCAGCACCATGTCGACCTCGTCGAGCACCGCCTCGAGCGCGCCGACCGGCGTGCCCGGGTTGAGCGTCACGCCAGCGCGCATGCCTAGCGCACGGATCGCCGTCAGCGTACGGTGCAGGTGAACGCTGGCCTCCACGTGCACCGTGAGGATGTCGGCACCCGACTCGGCGAAGCTCTCGAGGTAGCGCTCGGGCTCCTCGATCATCAAGTGCACGTCGAGCGGCACGTCGCTGGCGCGTTTGATCGCGCGCACCACCGGTTGGCCGATGCTGATGTTGGGCACGTAGCGGCCGTCCATCACGTCGACGTGGATGTAGTCGGCGCCGGCCGCGCAGACGGCCTTGACCTCCTCGGCGAGGCGGCCGAAGTCGGCGGCGAGGATCGAGGGCGCGATCTTGATCGTCATGTTCAGCTCCGCAGTCTAACCCCGGCGTAGGCGCGCGATGAAGAACCCATCGGTACCGTGCCGGTGCGGCCACAGCGTCAGCGAGGCGCCCTCGTAGCTGTCGCTGCCGGGGAGGTCTGCCGGCGGCGGCGCGGGCTCGAGCCCCAGCGTCTCGACGGCCCAGCGCAGCTGCTCGGGTCCTTCTTCGCGCGTCACCGTGCAGACGCTGTAGACCAGCAGGCCGCCGGGCGCCAGGCGCGCCGCCACCTGCGCGAGCAGCGCGCGCTGCAGCGCGACCAGGTCGGCGACGCGATCGGCCTGCCAGCGCCAGCGAAGCTCGGGATGCCGTCCGATCAGTCCCAGCGCGCTGCATGGCGCGTCGAGGAGGATGCGATCGAAGGGCTCCTCGTCGGCGAGCGCGTCGCGTGCGCTGAGGTCGATCTCGCGCGGCTCGGCGTGCACACCGAGCCGCCGGCAGTGCTCGGCGAGGAGCGACAGCTTGCGCGCGCT
>JAGQIK010000146.1 GCA_020431405.1 Myxococcales bacterium | reverse complement strand
GGCGCCGGCAGCGTCGGCCCTGGCTGCGGCGGTGTCTGCGACGGTGTCGGCGCTCGCCGTGGCGCGAGCGTTGGTCTCGATCGCCGAGCCCGCGCTGGAGCCGCTGCCCGCGGCGCTGGTCGCCCGAGCGCTGCCTGCGGTGCTGCTGCCCGCCGCAGCGCTGCCCGGCGCGGAGCCCGTGTCGCGCCCCAGCGCCAAATACGCGGCGGCCGCGCCGCCGAGCAGCGCCAGCAGCAGCAACGTCACGAACAGCGTGCGCCGCGATCCGCCACGCTGGCGCTGCGAGGCGCGCTTCGCTGCCTCCGCCGCTACCGGCGCGCCCGCTGGCAGCGTCGTAGCGCCGCTGTAGACGGCCGCCGCGATGGCGTCGGGGTCTACCGGCGCCGCTTCGATCGACTCGAGCGAGACGGTGTCGGCAAACGCCATCGGCCGTTGCGCCGACGCCTCGGGCGTCTGCTGCAGCGCCTCGAGCAGCGCCTTGGTGCTCGGATAGCGGTCGGCTGGCTCTTTGGCCATCGCGCGCTGCAGCACCTGCTCCATCGCGGGCGAGCAGCCCGGTGCCACGTCTCGCAGCGCGGGCACCGCGCCGGCGGTCTTGTGGTGCAGGATCTCGGCGAGCTCGGCGTCGCCGAAGGCCTTCTTGCCGCTGAGCATCTCGAACAGCAGCGCACCCGCCGCGTAGACGTCGGAGCGCTCGTCGACGTTTTCGCCGAGCACCTGCTCGGGCGCCATGTACGTTGGCGTGCCGACCGCGAGCTTCTGGCCGGAGATCGACGAGCCCGCGTCGCGCAGCTTGGCGAGCCCGAAGTCGAGGATGCGTACGTAGTCGCCCGTGCCGGTGACGTCCTCGGTGACCATCACGTTGCCGGGCTTGATGTCGCGGTGGATGATGCCCTGACCGTGCGCGTGCGAGATGCCCGCCAGCATCTGGCGCGCGATGGCGACCACGCGGCCGGGCGCCATCGGGCCCTGCAGGTCGAGCAGCTCCTGCACCGTGCGCCCGGTGATGAAGTCCATCACCAGGTAAGGCGCGTCGGCGACGCCGAAGTCGATGATCGAGACGCAGTTGGGGTGCGAGAGGCGGCTCAGCGCGCGCGCCTCGAGCTCGAAGCGCTTGCGGAAGGCGCCATCGCCGGCGAAGGGGGCGAGCAGGAACTTGATCGCCACGGGCCGCGCGATCTGGATGCGCTCGCCGCGATAGACCACGCCCATGCCGCCCGCGGCGATGCGCTCGAGCACACGGTAGCGGCCATCGACGACGGTGCCGATGCGCGGATCCTCGAGCGGCGTCGCCACGCGGTTCAGCCTACCACGCAGTGCAATTGCACCGCGGCCAGCGAAATGGGCCGTGCGCTCAGGGCGCGGATTGCCCCGTGATCGCGCTCCAGTTGGGCTTGCCGAAGATCTCTTTGCCGGCGGTGGCAGCGAACGGGATGCGCTGCTTTCCATCGGCGAGCCGCAACACGCCCGTGACCTCGAAGCGTGCGGCCTTGCCCGCCATGGCTCGGATCGTCTTGCTCACGGTGGCGCGCGAGGCGACCACGAGCAGCGAAACGCGTCGCTTTTCCTTCGGCTCGAGCCGCAGGGCGCCGGCGCTGGCCTTGCCGAAGGGGCTTCCGCTGATGCTCAGGTCGGCGTCGATCCCGGCGAGGGTCAGCCGCTGCGGGCGCGGGTTGGCGATCGCCAGCTCCACGCGCAGCCGCACCTTGCCGCCGGTCAGCGGCCCGAGCTTCACCGACGTCAGCTGGGCCAGTCCCTGACCGCCGCGCAGCGAGGCTGGGTCGATTGACACGGCCTTCGCCAGCGTACCCTCGAGGACGCGCTTCTCGTCGCGATCCGAGCGGCGCAGCGTGACGATCACCTTGACGGGGCCCGCCGGCAGGGGGGATTCGATGGGGACAGAAATACCCAGACGCGTGCCGCTGCCGAGCGTCTTGGGTGGCTTCAGCGTGGCGCTGGCGCTCGGGATCTTAGCCGCCGGTGACCGTAGCTGGATGGCCGCGATCGTCAGCGGCGAGCCGCCGGAGTTGAGCAAAGTCACCGTTAATGCGTGAGATTTAGCCCCCGAAGCGCCTGGGGACTCGACCCCCACCAAGGCGATCGAGGCGTTGCTCGACGTGCTGCAGGCGCTCAGCGGAGCCCCCAGAGCAACGAGCACGATGAAAAGACTATAGATTCTGGCTGTTGACATCAGCCGCGGCGCCTCCAGCGCGTCTCGAGCGCGATGCAGAGACTACATCGGTCGGGGGCACTAGGCTACGGGTGGGGGAGCAGTCTCCACGGTGGTGATTCTCGTTCCCAGCCAAGATGGTGAAATCCATAGCGGCTCTCCTGGCACATGGGTTGCGAAACAACCAGTTAGCCCGGGAGAGAGAACCTATGCAACGCAACTCAGCCGTCACCGTCGCCTTCGTCGCCGCCGCCCTCGTGATCACGTCATGGGCAGCCCCCGCCGAGGCACGGCGGCACCGCGAGCGCATCGCCGTGGTGCCGATCAGCGCGAGCACCTGGAAAGCGCGCCGCACCGCCCACAAGGCGACCCGGCGGCTGCTGCGCCTGCTGCGGCGCAGCCGGCGCTTCCGCACGGTGCTGCTGCCGCGCAGCCGCAAGATGCGTCGCTGCCTGCAGCTCGCGAGCTGCGTCAATCGTATCGCCAAGCGCTACCGCGTGAAGATGATCGTCGCGGGCCACGCCGAGCGCATGGGCCGCCGCTATCACGTCGACCTGCGCGTCGTCTCCCAGGACGGCGAGGTCCTCAAGAGCGCGTCGTTCCGCGGCTACCGCTCGACGATCCTGTGGCGCGGCTCCGCGCTGGCCTACCGGCTGACGCTGCGCGCCCGCCGCGCCCTGCGCACCCAGCGCGTCGCGGCCAAGTCCAAGCCCAAGGCCGACCGGAAGTTCCAGGCCGAGATCGTCTCGCGCAGCGACGCCGCTGCCGTCGCCAACCTGGCGGGCATGCCGGCGCAGGACAAAGAAGACCCCGACGCCAAGGCCGCCGCCGAGAAGAAGGCCGCCAAGGGCACCAAGGTCGCAGCGCTCGGCAACGGCGTCCCCGCCGCCGCCGTCGCGCCGCCCGTGCGCCGCGAGCCCGGCCTGATGGAGCGCCTCTGGTCGCGCCGCTACCTGCACGCCTGGGCCACCGCGGGCGCCGGCCTCGCCGCGCTCGGCGCGGGCGCCGTCTTCGGCACCATCTCGCTCAAGGCCAACCAAGCCTCGCGTGACGAGCAGCTGCAGCCGCAGGCCTGGACGATGCGCGACAAGGCGCAGAAGAACGCCCTCACCGCCAACATCCTGTTCGCCGCCGGCGGCGCCGCCGTCGCCACCTCGCTGGTGCTGTTCTACCTCGAGTACAAGAAAGAGACGCGCGAGCTGCGCGCCAAGGACGACGGCAACAACCTGTCCATCGGCGTCAACGTCGCGCGCGAGGGCGGCGGCATCTCCCTCAAGGGCCGCTTCTAGCGCGGACACCGCGTTTCGCGGCATCCTATAGCCATGCGCATCGCAACGTTTCTGCAGGTGCTCGTCGCGCTGTTCGTCTTCGCGCTCGCCAGCGTGGCGTGCACCGCCGACGACGGCGACCTCGACGGCAAGAAGTGCGACATCGGGCTGCCGCGCGACCAGCAGTGCATCGCGGGCTACTCGTGCGCCTGCGACGGCGGCGACACGACCAAGTGCTACTGCCGCAAGACCTCGGCGCTGACCGCTGGCGCGCTGCAGCAGCAGCAGCAGCGCGAGGCGCAGATGGCGACGCAGCCAGCAGCCGCGCAGCAGCTCTCTGGCCGCGGAACGGTGGTCCGCGGCGAGATCGATCCGAGCATTCGCCTGCTGCGCCAGCTCTACGGCCTCGAGCTCGACTAGAACATTTGGCGCGCACGCTGCCGCTGCTGCTCGGCGTGCCGCTGCTGCTCGGCGTGGCGGTCCTCGGCTGCGGCGAGATCGCCGCGCCCTCGGAGCCACTGACCACGCGCCAGGACGCCGCGCCTGTCGTCGTCGATGCGGGCGACTGTGTCGCGCTCACTCGCTGCGTGAGCGGCAAGCGCTGGATCGATTGTCCGGGCGAGGGCGAGCCGCGCCCGCGATGCTCGAGCGCGCGCTGCGCGTGGATCTCGGGCGCCACGCCGTGCGGCTTTCAGGGCGAGCTGGACGTCGAGACCTGCCACTGCTCGGGCAAGATCTGTCCCTACGACGGCTACCCACGCGGCTTTCTCTACGCTGCGGGCGCTTCGCCATGGGCGCCAGGGCAGAGCGCTCACGTCGCGCTGAAGATCGACTCGCAGCTCGTCGAACCCACCTTCGCGCTGCAGTGCCACGACTGCACCGCGGCCGTCGGATCGATCAACCCGTGCGCGTCGAAGGTCGTGACCGTCGACCGCGAGGTGCCGGGCACCTTCGTGCTGACCTTCTCCAACCGCGGTTCGGAAGGCTGGAATCTGGAGATCGAGATCGACCCGCGCAGCGGCGCGACCAGCATTTGCCGCATCTCGTTCACCCGCGAGCCCTTCTGCGACAAGACGGGGCCGACCTGCGCCAGCAGCGGAACGCTGACGATCAACCGCGCGGTGGCGGACGCACCAAACAAGGTCTGGGGCGTCTACGATGTCACGTTCGACGACGGGCAGCGCATCACGGGGGCATTCCCCGCACACGACCTCAACGTGCACAACGCCAGGAACGAGCCGTGGTGCGAAAGCACGGGCGAGTGCGCCTGCGTCGAACAGCAGCCGAGACATTCCTGCGCCGACAAAGTCGTCACGTTCGGCTGCCGCAGCGCGCCGAAGCAGGTCGCCGTCGATCCGACGGTCGAAAGCTGCTGGTACACGGGAATCGATCGCCCCTCGCGCTGCCCGCGCGCCTTCGCCAACAGCACCTGCGCACACGAGCATCCCTGCACGCCGCCCGACGGCAGCAGCACCGGGCAGCCGTGCGCCGCTGACGCCGACTGCGCCGGCGGCTACCGCTGCGTGACCGCCGACCCGGCGCTGTCGCGCGGCACGTGCGCGGTCCCGTGTACGTCCGAGGTCGAGTGCGCGGGCTTTGGCGCGCAGTGCCGCGACGCGCTGAAGGTAGGAACGAGCTCGCGGCGCAGCTACTGCTTGCGCGCCCCGCGGCGCTGACGGCGCCACAGCAGGCCGAGCGCGAACAGCACCAGCCACGCCAGCGAGACGCCGCGCGCCGTGGGCGCCGTCTGACAGCCGCATCCGCCGCTCTCGCCGCCGCCGCCGCCGCCGCCATCGCCATCGCCGCTGCTCGCGCCGCCGTCACCGCCGCCGATGGGCCCCGCGTCGCTCGCCGCCGCGTTGATGCCGACCGTGAACTTGTTGACGTTGGAGTAGCCGCTCTGCGCGCCCTGCGAGTCCTTGGCGTAGGCGCGCGCGTAGTAGGACGAGCCGCGCGCCAGCGAGACGTCCACCGTCCACGGCGTGGTGGTTCCCGTGAGGCTCGCCAGCACCGGCGCCGTGTTCTTGGCGACGATGTTGGTGAACGAGCTGTCCTCGCTGACCTCGAAGTACAGCTCGAGCTGGCCCACCTCGTCGGGGTCTTTGGGGTTGTTGACCGACAGCGTCGGCGAGACCGTCATCACCGTCTCGCCATCGGTGGGCTTGAGCAGCTCGGGCGCGGTGGGCGGGTCGTTGCTGCTGCTGACGACGAACTTGGCGAACTCCGACCACGGGCTCGTGGTCTGGCCGTCGTTGGCGCGCACGCGCCACAGCACGATCGTGTTTTCAGGCACGGTGGCGAGCGTGTACGAGGTGCGCCCGCTGGCCGACTCGGTCTGGTTGGTCTGCTGGTTCGGCTGCGTGCCGACGGTGTGGTAGTAGGCCTCGACGTCGTAGGTCAGCGCGTCGCCGTCGGGATCGGTGGAGTTCTTCCACGACAGGTCGGGCGTCGCGCTCGCCGAGACCGTCGACGTCGGCGTCGGCGGCTGCAGGTCCGTCGGCACGCTCGGCGGCTGGTTGACCGCGTTGACCGTGATCGTCACCGGCACGTCGACGGCGAACTCGGCGTCCTTGACCGTGATGACGACGTCGTAGGGGCTGTCCTTGCCGGCGGTGGGGCCGGGCGTCCACTCGTAGCGCGACGAGGCGGCGCCCTTGGTCAGCGTTCCGTTGGTGACGTCGGCGCCGTTCTTGTCTTTGTTGCTCGCCGAGATGTTGAGCGCGTCGCCATCAGGGTCCGTGTGCTCGACCGTGATCAGCACCGATTGGCCCTCGTCGACGGTGATCGTGGCCGGCTTGACCGGTAGCGGCGTCTTGGTCGGGTTGGTGGTCGTGGTGTAGCTGCCGGCCACCACCGGCGGCCGGTTGCCCATGCGGATCGTGAGCTGGTAGCGGCCCGCCGACATCTGAGTCTGCCCCGACCACGTCGTGTCGCCATACATGCTGACCACGGCGCAGTAGCGCCCGTCGCTGTCGAGCGGCTTGGTGTCGAGCAGCGCGTCGCGTGCCCCCGGGCCGCCGTCGTCGTCGGTGAGCACGCGCTTGGGCGCGCCGCTCTCCGGCAGCGAGTACCAGGCGACGATCGGGTCGACCCACGGATCCTCGCGCACGTTGCCTTCAACGAGCAGCGGCGCCTCGACGGCGACGAGGTAACGGTCGCCTTTCTTGGCGTCGAAGCAGTACCAGTCGGTGTCACCCTGGCTGCGCGGACCGATCAGCGCGCCGGTGCTGGTGTACATGCCGGGCGGCGACGAACGAAACAGCTGGCCATTGATCGCCGACTTGGCGTCGCTGGGGGCGTTGTTGGGCTCGTTGGGATCGGCGGTCATCGCGACCATTACGGCCTTGGCCGCGTTGGCCACGTTGGTGCCGCTGACGTTGAACGGCCCCGGCACGACCAGCGTCTCGTAGCTCGCGTTGGGGTGGTGGAAGATCAGCCGGTAGGCGCCCGGCGGCAGGCCGCGAAAGAAGACCTGGCCCATCTGAGGCGCCGCTTGCGCCTGGTCGTTGTGGTGGATCTCGGGCTTGCTCTTCTGCTCGATGCGCACGCGCACGCCCGAAAACAGCTGCGACGCGTTGCCGACGCTGGTGTCGAGCCCGCCGGTGGCCTCGAGCTGGATGTCGATGCTGGTGATCGTGTCGCTGGCGTTGGCGACCGTGATCTCGTCGGCGTCGGCGGCGACGTAGCCCGAGCCCGACGGCGCGGCCTTGTCGTACCAGCGGTCACCCCAGTTGGCCGTCGTGCCCTTGGGCACGCGCGCGTCGACCTTGTACGTGCCGACGGCGACATTACTGAAGCTGTAGTCACCCGAGGAGTTGCTCGTCACCGTCTGGGCGATGACGTAGCCCTTCGGGTTCTGGCTCCACAGCCTGACCTCCATGCCGCTTATCCCGGCGCTGCCACCCTGCGTGATCTTGCCGGAGATGGTCGCCGCGTGCGCCGCCGACGCCGTGGCGATCGACAGCAGCGCGACCCTAAAGGCTAAGCTCCACATACACTGCTCCCAGCTGATCGCTAAGTCTACGCGACCTGCACCCTTCGCTCTAGTAGCGGGGCTCTAGTAGCTCGGGTAGTTGCTGAAGCGGGGGTCGAGCGTGTTGGGGACGATGCGGTCGTCTTTGTTGCAGTACGTGCGCTCGTAGGCGGCGATGAGCCGCACGACCTTCATCGCGTAGAGCTTGCTCTCGCGGTAGGGGATCTCCTCGACAAACTCGTCCATGCTCGAGCGCTTGCCGCGCTGCGCCAGCCAGCGTGCCACGTTGTGCGGCCCGCCGTTGTAGGCGGCGGCCACCAGCGGCACCTGACCCTGGAACTTGCTCGAGACCGCGCGCAGGTAGTGCGCCGAGAGCTCGAGGTTGGTGCGCGGGCGGAAGACGTGCAGCAGGTCGAAGCGCTCGAGCTGCAGCTCCGAAGCGAGGCGCGTGGCGGTGTAGGGCATCACCTGCATCAGGCCGCCGGCGTAGACCGGCGAGATGGCGTCGGGCCGATAGCCGCTCTCGGTGCGCATGATCGCCCACATCAGGTTGGCGTCGAGCGCGTAGCGTCGCGCCGCGCGCGCCACCAGACGTCCGAAGGCGCGCGGGTAGTAGCGCTTCATGTTGTTGCGCACCGGCGGCGAAAAGCGCCAGCCGTAGTAGCCGAGACCGGCGTCGGTGAAGGTCGGGCCGAGCTCGTGCAGCAGCTCGCGACGCTCGCGCCGGTCGAGCTGGGCCAGCCGTTTCTGGCTCTTGGTCAGCTTCCAGCGTTTGGCATCGGGGCCGCGGCCGCGCCAGATGCGCGCCACCCAGGGGCGAATGCGATAGGCGTGATAGCGACCGCGGTAGAAGACCCACGTCATGTCGAGCGCGATGTTGCGCAGCTCGCGCCGCGCCTCGTCATGCAGGCCGGCGCGCCACATGATCGCCGCGCGTCCGAGGTCGGGCAGCACGTCGCCGTGGCGCTTGGCCAGCGCCGTCAGCCGCGCACCGACGCCGCGCGGGCGCTCGGTCGCCGGCGCCGCGCAGCGCGTGCTCTCGAGCGCCAGCTTGCGCATCTCCACCAAGCGGCTGCGCGCCAGGTGACCGTAGTAGGTGCGCAGGTGCCGCTCGAGCACCTGGCGGAAGAGGGCGACGGCCTCACCTTCGCGGCCGGCCTTCTGGTGCGCGCGCCCCTGCCAGTACAGCGAAAACGCGCTCGGCCGGCGACGGCGCTTGTCGAGGCGCTTCCAGCCCTTGATCGCGCGGTCGTACTGGCCGGCGCGGTAGGCCAGCCAGGCGCGCGTGCGCGGATAGCTGTAGCGGCCGATGGCGCCCGCGAGCCGCTCCATGGTGGCGAGCGCCTCGGCGTAACGCGCGCTCTGCGACCACAGCTCCACCGCGTAGAGCATCTTCGCCTTGTAGCGCCAGATGTTTCGGCGCGTCAGGCGCGCGGGCACGCCCTCGAGCAGCGCGGCCACGCCTTTGTCGACCTTGCCGCTCCACGTCAGCATCGTGGCGTAGCGCCGCAGGATGCCCGCCGGGACCTTGCCCTTGAAGTGCTTCTTGGCGCGCTCCACGAGCGGCTCGAGCAGTGCGAGGGCGGCGCGCGGGCGCTGCGCGATGCGGTAGGTGTAGGCCAGGCTGAGCGCCACGCGGTCGCGCAGCAGCGGCGACGCCTCTTTGTAGAGCGCCTTGAGCTCGCTGATCGCCTGATCGAGGCGCTTGATGCGCCGCAGCCGGCGCGCGCGCGAGAGCCGCATCTCGTGCGAAAGCTCCGGCACCTTGACGCCGCGCTTGCTCAGTCGGGCCAGCTCGCGGGCCGCTTCGCGGGCCGCCGACGTCGTCGGATGCTCGACCGTGACGGCCTGCAGCGTGGCGACGCCGCTTTTGAGCGACTTGTGCGTTCCGCGCGCCACCAGACAGCGACCGAGCAGCGCGCGCAGCCGCGCGCGATGGGGATGGTCGGGGAACGCGCCGAGCAGGCGCTCGATGACGCGGGCCGCCTTCTTGGGCTGCTTGGCGCCGAGCAGGGCCCGTGCGAGGCCTTCGCGCGAGGCGTCGAACCAGCGCGAGCGCTTGATGGCGAGCGAAGCGCGAAACGCCTTGGCCGCGTCGTCGTAGCGCTTGGCGGCGAGCAGGGCGTTGCCTTCGAGATAGACGAGCAGGTCGCGCAGCTCGGGCAGCTTCTTGTCGAGCGTGCCGAGCAGCGCCAGCGCCGCCGCGTGCTCTCCGCGCAGCGCCGCGGCGTAGGCGCGCCCGAGCTGCCGCGGCAAGCCGCGCTCGCCGCGCACCGTCTCGCCGGGCGTCTGACGGCTCGTCAGCGGACCGATCTCGACGTAGGGGGCGAGGGCGCGGGTGGCGATGTCAGATGGGGTCGGCTCGGCGTGTGCCAGCGGCTGCGTGGCGAGCAGCAGCGCGGCGGCGATGGATCCGAGAAGAAGCGGGCCCCGATTCATACGCCTATTATTTTGACTCAAGATCGGGTGTCTTGAAAAACGTGCTGGCTCTTTTTATCGAACCAGTGCTAGCCTCCGGCGCTTTTTTGGTGCTGCAACGTATGCAATGGTAGGATGTCTCGGGACACGTGCGCACTGGGGGGAGAGTCCTCACCCCGCGACCTGCGTCACTTCGTGACGTAGGTCAACTTGTCGCCGTCCTGCTCGATGCGCAGCGGATAGTTGGCGCGCACGTCGGTGAAGCGCGAGACGGTGTTGTCCTTGTCCGGCCAGCGCACCTCGATGCTGTCGATGTTGCAGGCGGCGCCGAGACCGATGGTCAGCGTCAGCCCGTTGTGCAACCCGAAGTGGCCGTAGCCGCCGCTGACCTCGCGCGTGATCGTCAGATCGCCCGCCTTCACCACCACGCGCGCGCCGATGGCCGAGCGGTTGGCGCGGCCTGCGCCTGCGCCCACGAGGGTGATCTTGGTGAAGTTGGCGTCCTGTCCGACGAGGTTCTCGTAGAAGAAAACCTGCGGCACCTTCGGTCCGCTGCGCATCGGCGACTGGCCCATCACCACGTCGAGGTCGCCGTCGCCGTCGAAGTCGGCCACGGTGACCTCCTGGCCGCGGTCGTGCGCGATGCCCGCAGCGACGGCGATCTCTTCGAAGGTGTGGTCCGGCTTCTGGCGGAACAGGTACGTGCGCGTGCCGGGGTAGTCGGAGCTCATCAGCAGGATGTCCTGCAGCCCATCGCCGTCGAAGTCGATGAACGCGGCGCTGATGTCGCCCTCGTTCCAGTCGGTCATCTGCGGCGGGCGATCGAGGCCCATCGCCTTGTTGCCCGGGCGCGTGAGCTTGATCTGCTTGTCGGCCCCCAACTTGTCCTGGCTGTTTAGCAGCAGCTGGCTCGGATCCGATGACTGGCCGATGTGCCAGTGGCGGATCTCGGCGTTGAAGAGGTCCATGTCGCCGTCGTTGTCGATGTCGCCGCAGACGGTGGTGAAGGTGTTGCCGTTGTTGCGCCACGCTTGATCGTCGGAGCCGGGGTTCCAGCCCGAGACGTTGCAGCTGGTGACCGGGTCGGGGGCCGTGCAGCTCTGCGACGTCTTGCAGTAGCAGCGATAGAACTGGTTGTCGTCGTAGCTGACGTTGTCGTCGCCGGCGAAGCCGCTGGTCTTGCCCACCTCGACGAACTTGCCGCCGTCGTTGCGCCACAGCAGGTTCCACTGGCGGCCGTAGGCGCTGACGAGCAGGTCCGTGTCGCCGTCGCCGTCGATGTCGCAGGCGGTGACGCCGTAGGTCGGTCGCGCGTTGGTGCCCTCGGCGAAGCCCTTCGCGCGCTGCAGCATCAGGCCGACCTTCTCGGTGACGTCCTCGAAGGTGCCGTCGCCTTTGCCGCGATAGAGGCGGTCCTGGTTGGCCGGCAGGTAGCCGTAAATCTCGTACCAGAAGCCGACGAACACATCGAGGTTGCCGTCGCGGTCGTAGTCGAGAAACGTCGCGCTGGTGGTCGAGAACATCTCTTTGTGAAAGAGGCCGCTCTTGGGTCCGAGCGCGAAGCCGCCTTTGCCATCGCCGAGCAGGATCTCGTTGCGATCGCCCGGGTCGGGCGTCTTGGCGTTGGGGTCGGCGTCGACGAACGTGCCGGAGAAGACGTCGAGCTTGCCGTCGTTGTTGACGTCGCCGTAGATGGCGAAGTGCGAGGCGCGGCCGTCGCCGCCGTCGCGGATCGCCGTGTAGCCCGACGACGCGGTGACGTCCTCGAACATCGGCGACGCGCCCTTGCCGCGGTTGATCAGCACGCGCTTGTAACGCACCGGCGGTGTCGCGCCGAGCTGGTCGCGGTTGTTGCTGCCGCCGAGATGCACGATCAGGTCGGGCAGGCCGTCGCCGTTGAGGTCGGCCGACGATAGGCGCGTGGCGCGCACGGCGAGGCCGTTGTCATCGAAGCCGACCTGCGCGGTGATGTCTTTGAAGTACGGGCCGGCGCCGAGCGGGGAGGGCGTGCGACAGATCTCGGGAGGTCGCGCGACGTCGCCGCCGCCGGTCGCGTCGCCCGCGCCGCCGTCGCCTGCGGGAGGGTTGTCCGCGTCGCTGCTGCAGCCGAAAGAGGCTAGCGCCAGCACCAGGATAAGCTCGAGACCGCGTCTATACATACCACCTACCTCGCGTTACATCGCGCCGCGTGCGCCCATGCGAGGTGACGAGTTAGCACGCGGCTCGAGCGCGCGGCAGTGGGGCAGTGAAGCGACATCCGTCGCGTTCGCGCCACATACCGCCTGCGCTCGTGCATCGAGTATAAGCCGCCGAGCAGCACGTGTGCCCCAGCTCATGTCGTCGAGCGCTGCGCTTGGCTATGGTCTGCGGAAGTGCCGTCTCGCGGCGGGAGCGCGGGATTCTGTGACATGACGCACTGCGTCAGATGAGCGTTGATTTTTCGACAGATTTTGGATAGACGACCCTTCGCGTCTATTTTGGTGCCCCGCAGAGCCCCGTCGCGTGTTGTTCACATTGGAGAAGCGCCGATGAACATCAAAGCTCGCATCACCAAGACCGTCGAAAAGAGCGTTTCGAAGGCCGCCGATGCTGCGTGGCCTGTCTTCCAGCGGCTCAACGCGATCAAGGAGTCGAAGCCCTTCCAGCCCGAGTGGGCCCCAGGGCCGATGCTCAAAGCCAACGAGCGCACGTTTCCGCAGCTCGGCTGGCCGCGCGTCACCGACTCGCTCTGCCCCGCCTGCGTCAAAGAGGCGCGCGCGGCGATCCTGTCCGGCGAGAAGGACCTCGACTTCCTGCGCCACGACAACCCGGGCGAGATCAAGGCCAAGATCGTCGAGCGCGACGGGCAGATCCTGATGGTCAAGACGTGCCCCAAGCACGGCACGACCGAAGACGTGATGTCGATCGATCCGCAGTTCCTCGCGCGCATCGAGCGGCTCTACCCCGGCCGCGACTACAAGAGCCCCAAGACGCTGCTGCGCGATCACGGCACCTCGTCGATCCAGTACGGGCGCGGCGCGGTGCTCACCGTCGATCTGACCAACCGCTGCAACATGATGTGCGAGCCGTGCTTCATGGACGCCAACCAGGTCGGCTACGTGCACGAGCTCGAGTGGGAAGAGGTCAAGGAGATCCTCGACAACTCGATGAAGATCAAACCGCGCCGCCAGATGTCGGTGCAGTTTTCCGGCGGCGAGCCGACGCTGAGCCCGCACTTTCTGCGCGCGCTGAGCTACGCGCGCGAGATCGGCTACGTCAGCATCCAGGCCGCCACCAACGGGCTGCGCTTCGCGCTCGAACCCGACTACGCCAAGAAGGCCAAGGAAGCGGGTCTGCGGCTGGCTTATCTGCAGTTCGACGGCATCAGCAACGCCGCCAACTCGCACCGCAAGATCGGCAACCTCTTCGATCTGCGCAAGCGCATCATCCACAACCTCAAAGAAGCCGACATCGACGTGGTGCTCGTCACCACCATCGTCAACAGCGTCAACGACCACCAGGTGGGACCGATCCTCGACTTCGCCATCGAGAACATCGACGCGGTGACCACCATCGCCTATCAGCCGGTGAGCTTCACCGGGCGCGACGAGGACATCAGCGACGAGGATCGCGAGCAGCAGCGCTACACGCTGAGCCACCTGGCGCACGACATGGCCGAGCACACCGGCTACCTCGAGCCCATGCGCGACTTCTTCCCGCTCTCGGCGCTCGGACCGTTCTCGGACATGACCGACGTGCTGCTCGGCGAGGAGCAGAAGTTCGGCAGCATCAACTGCGGCTGCCACCCCAACTGCGGCATCGGCACGATCCTGATGGTCCACAAGCAGACCAAGGAGACGGTGCCGCTCTCGAAGTTCCTCGACATCGAGCAGCTGCTCGCCGACCTGCGCGTGATCGCCGACAGCAACCGCGGCAAGGCGCTCAGCGCGGCGCAGCTTTCGATGGCGCTGCTGCGCAACTACGACGCCGACAAGGCGCCCGCCGACCTCGACATCCTCGAGCTGATCAAACAGTACCTCAGCCAGACCGGCGCCGTCGGCATGGGCAAGGACGACGCCGATCAGTTCCCGTGGCGCGTGCTCTTCATCGGCGGCATGTGGTTTCAGGACCTGTTCAACTACGACTTCCGCCGCACCGAGATGTGCATCATCCCCTACGGCACGCAGCTCGGCGAGATCAGCTTCTGCGCCTACAACACGGGCATCGGCTGGCGAAACATCATCGAGCAGATGTACGCCAACGCCTCGACGCGCGACTGGTACAAGGACAAGGGGCGCCACACGATCTACGCGGGCGGCAAGGACGTGGCGATGCCCGACTACGGCGCGGCGCCCGACGTTGTCGTGCCGGCGTCTGGCGAGGAGGCCGAGCGGCGGCGCGAGGCCGAGCGCGCGGCGCAGAGCGCGGCCGAAGAGGCGGATCGCGAGGCGCGCAAGCGTGCCGCTCGCAAGGCCAAGTACGAGGAGCGCAAGGCCATCGAGGCGGCCGCGGCCGAGGCTGCCGGCGAGACGCCGAAGCCGACGCTCGAAGACATCATGGCCAAGGGCGCGGCCGAGCTCGCCACGCGTGACGTCTCGCGGCGCGGCGGCGCCAACGCCTTCAGCGGTGGCGGCGGCGGCGGCGGTTGCGGCACGCCGCCGCGCCCGCCGCTCAAGAAGTAGCGCGCCGCTCGGCGGACCGACACCTGGCGGAAAGAGCACGTGCCGGCGCGAGGTAAGCCCGCAGCTGCCTCGCGTCGAGCGCGCCTCGTGCTCGTCGCGCTGCTCGCGCTAGCGGCGGCCCCGCGGCTCTATCTCGCTGTCACCGACCACGGCATCGCCTGGCCCGACGAGGTCTACCAGAGCCTCGAGCCGGCGCATCGTTTCGCCTTCGGCTACGGCCTGCAGGCCTGGGAGTATCGCGCCGGCGCGCGCAACCTGACGTTCGCCGCGACGCTCGCCGCGTTGATGCGCACGTCGTCGGCCGTCGGGCTCGACTCGCCGCGCGCCTACCTGCTGGTGGTGCGCGTGCTGCTCGTCGCGCTGGCGCTGTGGGCTATCGGTTGCGTGTACCTGCTGGCGCGTCGCTTCGAGGCGCCGGCGTGGGCCGCGCTCGTCGCGACGGCGCTGGCGTCACTGTTCGTGCCGTCGATCTACTTCGCGCACCGCGCGCTGAGCGAGGTGGCGTCGATGCCGCTCTCGGCGATGGGGCTCTACCTCGCGCTCGAGGTCGACGGCGCGCGTTGGCGGCGGCTGCTCGGCGCGTCGCTGCTCGGTCTGGCTTGTCTTTGGCGGCCGCACAACGCGCTGCTGGCCGTGGGGCTCCTCGCGTGTCTCGTCGCGTGGCGAAGCTGGCGCGCCGCGCTCGAAGCGGCGCTGGTGCTGGCGCTGTGGGCGCTCGTGCTGGGGCTCGTCGACAAGCTCAGCTGGGGCGGCTGGTTTCGCTCGCTGGTGGTTTACCTCGACGTCAACGTGGCGCAGGACTACGCCGCGCGGCGCTTTGGTCGGCAGCCGCTGAGCTACTACCTGACCACGCTCGTGAGCGCGGGGGGCCTCGGCTGCGCGAGCCTGCTCTTGAGCGCGGCAGCGCTCGTGCGCTGGCGTCGCGCCGCGGCGCTGCTGGCGCTCGCGCTCGGCTTCATCGCTGTGCACTCGGCTGTCGGCCACAAGGAGCTCCGCTTCGTCCTGCCCGCGCTGCCGCTGCTGTTTGCCGCGACGGCCCTCGGCCTCGGCGTGATCGCCGAACGCGCGCGCGTGGCGGCCACGCTGGCGGCCTGCGCGGCCATGCTGCTGGCGCTGGTCTCGGCGGCGCGCGCGCCGTCGCTGACCTACCGAGACCTCGGCGTCACCAGCGCCATGCCGCCGGCGCACTCGGCCTTCGACTGGCCCGGCGACGTCAACCGCCTGCTGCTGGCTGCGCACGGGCGCGGCGATCTGTGCGGGCTGCTCAACTCGGCGACGATCACGGTGCACAGCGGCGGCTACACCTACCTGCACCGGCGCGTGCCGCTCTACGCGCGCCAGAAGTGGCCGCCGAGCGTGCGCTGCTACAACTACCGCATCGGCCTCGCGCCTCGCGCCGGCGAGCGCGAGGTGGCGCGCGAGGGACTGTTCGTGCTGCTGCGTAGAGCGGGCGGCTGCGTGCGCGACACGAGCTACAACGACAAGGCCAATTAGCGCTCGACGCGCTTATCTCGAGGGGGCCTACGGCTGGCAGACGCCGGCCTGGCAGTTGCCGCTGCTGCACGGCTGGTTGCAGCCGCCGCAGTGACGGGCGTTGGTCTTGGTGTTGACGCACAGACCAGCGCAGTCGGTGAGGCTCGGAAGGCAGCCGCACGTGCCGTTTTCGCACTTCTGCGCGTTGGTGCAGACCGTGCCGCAAGTGCCGCAGTTGTGCGGGTTGACCATCGGGTTGACGCAGCCGCCAAAGCAGTAGAGCGAGCCCGTGCCGCAGGCGGCGATGCAGGTGCCGGCCTGGCAGACCTGGTCGGCGGCGCAGGCTTGGCCGCAGCCGCCGCAGTGCGCGCGGCTCGTCTGCGTGTCGACACATCCGCCGGCGCAGAGACTGGTGCCCGTCGGACAGCTCGTCACGCAGATGCCAGCCGAGCAGACCTCGCCGGGCATACACGGCGTGCCGCACGCGCCGCAGTGCGACGGCGAGACCGTGGTGTCGACGCAGCTGCCGCTGCAGTCGGAGAGCGCGCCCGGACAGCCGCAGCTTCCGCCGTTGCAGACCAAGCCCGCTGCGCAGACCACGCCGCAGGTTCCGCAGTTTTGGGGGTCCTTCTTCACGTCGGTGCAGCCGCCGTTGCAGATCTGACCGTTGCCGAGACACTTGGCGCCCGGCTCGCAGACACCTTGGCCGTTGCAGATGTCGCCGCCGCTGCAGGCCGTGCCGCAGGCGCCGCAGTTTTTCGGATCGCTGTTGATGTTGGTGCAGCTGGTGCCGCAGGCGGTGAGCGTCTGCGGGCAGCCGCAGCTGCCGTTGGTGCAGCTGAGCGAGCCCATGCAGGCGGTGCCGCAGGTGCCGCAGTTGGCGTTGTCGGTGAGCGGATCGACGCACGCGCCGTTGCACTCGAGCTGGCCCACGGGACAGACGCAGGCGCCGGCGCTGCACACGCGTCCGCTCGCGCAGACGTTGCCGCAGCCGCCGCAGTTGGTGGCGTCGGTCTGCGTGTCGACGCAGGCGCCGCTGCAGCCGGTCTGGCCGCTGGCGCAGCCGCAGACGCCGCCGCTGCAGGTCTGCCCGGGCGCGCATGGATTGCCGCAGCCGCCGCAGTTGGCCGTGTCGGTCTGCGTGTCGACGCACGCGCCGCTGCAGTCGGTGGTGCCGCTGGGACAGGTCGCTTGGCAGGTGCCGCCGGCGCAGACTGGCGTGCCGCCGCTGCATGGCTGCGTGCAGCCGCCACAGTGCTGCGGGTTGGTCTGCGTGTCGACACACACGCCGCCGCACGCGATCTGGCCGCTGGCGCACTGGCAGCTGCCGGCGCTGCAGATCTTGTCGGCGGCGCACTGCGTGCCGCAACCGCCGCAGTTGCTCGGATCGGTCTGGGTGTTGATGCAGCGACCGTCGCAGAAGCTGGTGCCGGGCGGGCAGCTCGACAAGCACGTGCCGCCGAGACAGGTCTCGCCAGGGCCGCATGCTTTGCCGCATCCGCCGCAGTTGCTCGTATCGACGAGCGGGTCGACGCAAGTTCCGTTGCACACGATGCCCATGCGCGTTGGCGGCGTGCTGGCGTCAGCCGCGGCTGTCGCGTCGGTGCTGGTGGCGTCGGCCGCGCCGCCATCGAGCGCGCTGCCATCGAGCGCGCTGCCATCGAGCGCGGCGCCTGCATCGGGTGTCGGCGGCGGTGGCAGCGTGCACGGCACGGCCGCGTCGGGTGTGGCCTCGCCGGTGGCGACGTCGGTTCCCTGATCACCTTGATCGCCGCCACCGTCGGGCGGCGCGTCGGGCGGCGCGTCGGCTGGTGTGTCGGTGGCGGCATCGCGCGCGTCGGCCCCCTTGTCGGCCGCTGGCGGCGCATCGTCGGAGCAGCCGGCGCTAGCAAACGTGGCGAACGCAGCCACGCAGGCTACAAGCAGGGCCTTTCTGAGCATCGATGGTCTCGCTTTGCAGGGGCCGTTGCGAGAGTCTGCGAGCGAGGGCCGCGATCGATACGCGGAGGGTGTAGGCGCGCGACTACTTGCCGGCGAGCTTGACCACGCGCCAGGTGGTGGCGCCGGGGCGAATCCACACGTGCAAGCGCTTGCGTTTGCGCAGCGCCTTGTTGAAGAGCTCGAGCCGATGAACGCCGACACGCAGGCGCAGCTTGAGGATCGGCGTCGGACGCGAGAGCAGGCGCCCGTCGACGCGCACGCGCGCCCACGGGATGGCGTTGATGTTGAGGAAGCCGTAGCGGCGGCGCCGCCGTCGCTTGATCGACTTCGGCTGCGCGGCCGCGGCGTCTTGTCGCGCGGCCTGTGCGGCGCCAGCGTCGGACCGTGCGCGCGTGCTACCGGAGCCGCTGCCGCTGCCGCCCGCAGCGAGCGCGCTGCCCGTCGCCGTGCCTGCAACATGCCCTGCCGCTCGCGCTGGCCGTGATACTCAGCATTTTCTTTCAGATCGCCTTCCGCCCGAGCTTCCGCAATCTTTTCAGCGAT
>JAGQIK010000145.1 GCA_020431405.1 Myxococcales bacterium | reverse complement strand
CCAAGAAGGGCGGCATCGTCACCGGGCCGCTGGTGCGCGCCGCGCCGAAGAACGCGGCCGAAAAGCGCGCGCTGCGGCGCAAGGTGCTCTCGCGCGATCACGCCGTGGGCAACCTGGTGGCGCGCGACGGCAAGGCGGTGCTGATCTATTGCTTCCTGGCGCACGGCAGCGACCCGCGCGCCGTGGGGCAGAACATTCGCACGGTGGTCGCGCGCTACGCGCCCGCCGACAAGACCTACTGGGGCGGCGGACCGTTCATCGCGGCGCACATCTACGACAGCACGCGCGCCGACATGCGGCGACTGACGCCGTGGGCGGTGCTGGCGATGGTGATCGTGATGATGATCGCCTTTCGCGACATTCGCGGCACCTGCCTGGCGCTGCTGTCGACGGGCTTTGGCATCGTCGTCTCGCTGGGGCTGATGGCGGCGTTCGGCGTGCGCATCAACCTCGCGCTGGGGTCGATGCCGATCATCCTCTTCGCCGTCGGCAGCGCCTACGGCATCCACGTGCTGGCGCGCTACTACAAGCTGGCGCAGACGCGTGACGTCGAGCAGGCGGTGATCGAGTCGCTCGAGACGGTGGGGCCGACCGTGCTCGCCGCGGGGCTGACCACCGTGGCGAGCCTCCTGTCGTTCATGACGATGGATCTGGCGCCGATGCGAAGCTTCGGCCTCTTTACGGCCATCGGCGTGCTGGCGACGCTGATCCTGGCGCTGACCTTCGTGCCGGCGGTGATCACGCTGCTGCGCTTTCGCGGGCGCAAGGTGCCCGGCGAAGCGGCGGGGCTGCGCGTGCTCGAGGTCATCGTCGCGTTCGCGCGCAAACGGCGTATGGGTGTGAGCGCGGCGCTCGGCGTGCTCTGCGCGGTGGGGCTGGTGCTGGCCTTCAACGTCGACTCGCGCATCGAGCTGTCCAATCTCTTCGCCCACGACAGCGAGCCGGCGCGCGCCGAGCGCTTCATGCGCGCGCGCTTCGGCGGCTCGACGTTTCTGCAGGTGCACGTGGTCGGCGATCTGCGGCGGCCCGAGGTGCTGCGCGAGGTGCGGCGCATCGGCGACAAGATCCGCGTGATGCCGGGCGTGGCGAGCGTGACGCACGTCGCCACGGCGCTGGCGATCGCCAACGAGGCGATGGAGGGGCAGCGGCGCGTGCCCGACAGCCCCGACAAGGTCAAGCTGCTGCTCGCGCTGCTGTCGGGCGATCCCTCGGTGGGCCAACTGATGAGCAAGGACCGGCGCGAGGCGCTGATCCAGGTCAAGCTGCGCGAGAGCAACGCCGACGCGCAGGAGAAGCTCCTCGCACGTGTCGAAGCGCTGGCGCGGCGCGACTCGCGCGCGATCGAGATCGTCGACGTGCGCACGAGCCGCCACAAGGCGCGGCGCATTCGGCTCGTCACCACGCGGCTGGCGTCGCTGTGGCAGGACGCAGACAAGCCGCTCAGCGACGACCAGCGCAACAGCCTCTTCGTCTCGCTGGCGATGCTGCCGCGCGGCAAGCCTGACAAGGCGCGGCTCGTCGCGGCGCTGACGCGCTTTCTTCTCTCCGAGGAGAACACGGTCAAGATCGACGACGCCGCCAAGGCGCGCGCGCTGGCCGACAAGATCGTGGCGCTCGGTGGACCGCGCGGCGGCGTT
>JAGQIK010000144.1 GCA_020431405.1 Myxococcales bacterium | reverse complement strand
GAGCAACCGGCGCGCCGCGCGCCCGCGCGCGCGCGTCACGGCGTAGCACAGCGGCGTCACGTCGACGTGGCCGGGGCGCGAAAACCGCTCGTCGAGCAGCCCCGCCTCCCCATCGAGTATCGCGTCGAGGGCCGCCGTGTCGTCGGCGCGGATCGCCGCCAGCAGCCCTTCGCGCGCCTGCTCGCGCCGAAGCCAACGCGCGGCTCCATCGCCTCGCGCGCGCCGCGCGATGTCGAGCGCCGTCTCGCCGCGCGCATCGACGGCGTCGAGCCGCGCCCCCGCCGCAACCAGCACCCCACAAAGTCGCGCCATGTTTCCGCGCTGCGCCGCCATATGCAGCGCGCTGCGATCATGATCGTCGGCGTCGCGCGCCTCGGGATCGGCGCCCGCCGCGAGCAGCACCGGCACCAGCTTGGTGCGGCCGTGATTGCATTCGTGGTGAAGCGCCGTACGCGAGCTCGGCCCAGCGTCGGCACGCGCACCGTGCGCGAACGCAAATTCGAGCACCTCTGCAGCGCGCGCGCGCAGCGCCGCCCACACCGCGTGGCTGCGCGGGTCGTCGAGCGCGAGTGGATCACGCGCGAGCAGCCGCCGCGCCGCCTCGAGCTGGCCGCAGGCGAGCGCATTGTCGAGCGCGCTGAACCCGCGGCGATCGCGCGCCGCCAGCGCCGCGCCCACGCCGTCGCCCGCCTCGTCGAGCAAGCGCTCGAGCACAACGACACGCCCCCAGCGCGCCGCCGAACGCAGGTCCCACGGCACACCGAGCGTCTCCAGCTCGGCGAGCAGCGTCGCATTGCCGATCTCGGACCACAGATCAAACGCAGAGTCACCGTGGCGATCGACCTCGTAGAACGCCCCCGCGCCACCCTCGCGCGCGACGTGCGCGCGCACGCGCGCCAGCGCCTCGTCGACCTGCCCGTCGCGCAGCAGGCGGTAGACCTCGAGCCCGATGCCCATCGCCACCCGGCGTGCTACTCGGCTGCGCCCGCCCGCGGCGCCAGCGTCAACAGCTCGCCCACCGAGTGCTCGCGCTCGAGCGGATGACGCAGCTTCTTGCGCACGTCGATGACGTAGTGATTGCGCCGCCCATCCTTTTCGACCTGGATGTAGCCGTCCTCGTGGAGGTCATGGACGATGCGCTGCACCGCGCGCTCGGTGATGCCCACGCGCTCGGCCACGTCGCGCAGCCGCATGGACGGGTCCTTGCTCAGGCAGATCAGCACGTGCGCGTGATTGGTGAGGAACGTCCAGACGTGGCCAGCTTCCATGGTGGCTGCCAGGCTAGCATATCGAGGCGCCAGCCATACCCCGCGAGCTACAGGAGCTACACGAGGTCCGGCGCCGGATTGCCGACCTGCGACATGTCGTAGTCGATGGCGTGCAGGTTGAACGTCTTGCCCGCGGTCGACGTCGCGCCGTAGCCGGCCTCGCCGTTGCTCTCGTACTCGGACGGCGTGAGCCCGAACGCCTGCAGCAGCGAGACGAGCACGCGGTTGTAGGGGATGCCCTCGATCACCGTGCCGTTGTGCTGGGCGAACTTGCCCGGCTTGTTCCAGTCGATGTAGTCGACGTAGCGGCCCATCTTGAGCCCGCCCACGCCGCCGGCGAGCAGCACGGGCACGCTCCAGTTGAGATGGTTGAAGCCGAGCTCGTTGCCCCAGAACACGAGCGAGTTGTCGAGATACGTCTTGCTGCCGCCCGGCTCGGCGACATCGAGGCGCTTGAGCAGCTCGAGCACCACCGACGTCGCGATCCAATGGTTGATCGCGAACACCTTGGCGTCCTGCTGCGCCGTACCCCACTCGTGCGCCGTCTCGTGCCAGTCGGTGGGGTCCTTGAGGCCGCTGTGCACGAAGCCGAGATCGCTGCCGCCTGCGCCGACGCCCGCGCCGATGGCCTTGCGAATGTCGAGCGTAGCGATGCGCGTGCGGTCGCAGACGATCGCCGCGACGATCAGATCGATGGCCGCCGAGAACCACGTGCGCAGCGAGCTAACGTCGACGCCGTTGACCGAGACGGAGCCGGGGCTGGGCGGCTTCTGGCAGCTCGGCCCCTGGCCCACCGCCTTGAGCTTGTTCTGCAGCTCTCCCATGAACGTCATGTGGCGGTCGAGCGTCTGGCGGTCGTCGGCGCTCAGCCGCCGATGCGCGCGCAGCGCCTTGTAGTCCTCGTTGACGCGGTCGAGAAGCGACAGGTTGGGGTTCACCGTCGGCTGCGGCGTGCTCTGCATGGTGCCGAAGACGGCCTGATACGCGTTCTGCAGGTTGGTGTGCGCGCTGACCTGCTGCACCGCGCCGCCCTGGATGCCGTTGTCGGTGAACGAGAACGTGTTCGCTCCGCCCGACGACAAGTGCAGCGAGCGCACCCCCGCCGGCGTGGTGGCGTACATCTTGGGCGAGTGCGCCAGCAGCTGGTCGATGGTCGGCACCGCGCGCAGGCCGCGGTCCTGATCGGCGGCCGCGAAGTTGCCAAGCATCCCGCCGTCGTTGTGATTCGTGTCGGGCAGAAAGTCGCAGCCGCGCAGCAGCAGCATCTTGGCGAGAAACGGGTTGAACGACGTGTCGAGGATGCGCGACACGCCGCCCGCGGCGAAGTCGGCGAGCGGCGCTTCGTGGCCCGAGTACGTGCTGCCGTCCTGGTGGCGCCCGCTGTTCTGCGCGAGCTGCTTGACGAGCGCCGTGGTGCCGTCCTGCTTGTTGCCGCCGCCGCTCGGGCGCGTCGTGTAGCTGTCGCCGCTCACCGGGCCCACGCCCGCAAACGTCGGATACCAGTCCGTGATGTTCTGCGTGCTGTAGGACTTGATGCAGATCAGGCGACAGGCTTGCGTGCCCGCGGCCGCGCCGGCGTCCTTGCCGATCACCGACTCGAGCAGCGGCAGCGCCAGCACCGCACCGCCGAGGCCTTGGAGAAACATCCGTCGCGAGCGATCGATCTTCATCTCAGTTGCTCTCCACCAGGCGGCGACGGAACGCGGGATCGAGCGCGATGGCGCGCAGCGCCGCGCGCAGCCCCTTCTCGCTGGTCCCTGCGCCGAGCAGCGCGTCGCGCACGGCCTTGAGCGCGCAGCTGTCGTTGGCCCGCTCGTCGCGGCGGTAGGTGTAGCGGAAGTAGTGGCGCGCGAAGCAGGTGTCGGCGACGCCGCTCTTGGCGATGGCTGCCATCAGGCTCGCCGGCCCATCGACGCGCTGCTTGTCGCCCTTGGACTCGTCGATGGTCACGTCGGCCGACGTATCCACCGGCAGCGAGGCGAGCTGCGCGCCCGTGTCGTCGAAGACCTTCTC
This sequence comes from Myxococcales bacterium, assembly GCA_020431405.1. GTDB lineage: Bacteria > Myxococcota_A > Polyangia > JAGQIK01. The sequence continues at coordinate 27,919 of JAGQIK010000144.1, read as the reverse complement.
CTCGCTGCGAAAGCGCCCGAGCCCGTCGTAGGCCTCGAGCGCGAAGCCGAGCCCGTTGAAGCGCCCGTGGCAGGCCTGGCAGTCAGGCGTCGTCGTCTTGGCGTCAAAACGCTCGCGCGTGGTCTTGCTCGGGTCCGCGTCGGGCGGCTTGAGCGCGTCGGGCGGCAGCGCCGACGGGTCGGGCGGCGAGAGCTGGGCGCACAGGATCGAGCGGCGCAGCAGGATGCCGCGGCGAAACGGGTTGGTGTGCTCGTTGCTCGAGATCAGAAGCGCCGCGCGCGTGAGCAGGCCGCCGCGCTGCGCCGGGTCGAGCTGCGGCGGCTGCCCGGCGCCGTCCCACGGCGCGACGCCGTAGAGCGCCGCCAGCGCGGGCGACTTGGCGAACGACAGCGTGCTGGTCAACAGGTCGCGGTAGTCGCCGTCGCTGTCCCACGTGTAGTGATCGACCATCGCCTTGATCTCGTCGACGGCCGCCTGATAGAGCGCGGCATCCGCCTGCGTCGAGCCAGCGAACGCTGCGAACGACGGCGTGTTGGCGAAGCCGCCGAAGGTGTCGAGGTGCAGCCAGTCCGACCAGAACGTGTGCACCGTCGTCTTGGTGCGCGCGTCGGCGAAGAGGCGCTCGACCTGCTTGGCGAAGCCGGCGTCGCTGTCGAGCTCGCCGCTTTTGGCCGCGTCGAGCAGCGCGTCGTCGGGCAGCGACTGCCAGAAGTGAAACGACAGCCGCGACGCCAGCGCGTAGCCGTCGAGCTTGACGTACATCTCGCGGCCGTCGATGGGCGAGCCCTCGACCTCGACGTGATAGAGGAAGCGCGGCGAGAGCAGCATCACGAACAGCGCGCGGCGCACGTTCTCGGCGGCGGTCTCGCCGGCGTCGAACACGTCGGCGTAGCGTTTGACCTCTTCGTCGCTCGGCTCGTGTCGCAGGGCGCGTCGGCCGAAGCTGCGCACGAACGCCTCGAGACAGCTTCGCGCGAGCGGCGACGCGCTCGCGCAGCTGCCGGCGAGCGTCTGCACTCGCTGCGCGCTGCTGGTGGCGGCGCGCGCCAGCGCGTCGGTGACGCCGTAGAAGACCTCGACGTGGTTCTGCGAGACGCGCACGTCCATGTTGGTGAACGCCGCGTCCTGGCGCTTGAGCCCGTCGGCGGGCAGGCGATCGAGCTGCGTCTTGACGGTCGCCTCGGCGAGCAGCGGCGCACCGAAGAGATCGCGCAGCGCGTTGGTGTACTGCAGCATCGACAGACGGCGCAGCGGCGTGACGCTCGGGTCGGCCTTCGGCTCGCAGGTCAGCGCGGCGCTGCTCGTCGATGGGCTGCCGCCGCCGCCGCCGCCACCGCCGCCGCCGCCGCCGCCGCCGCCGCCCGTGCCGCTGGGATCACCGATGCGGCCGCTGCATCCGAGCAGGCTGACAGCGACCAGCGAGGGCAAAAGAACGAGCGCGCGGCGCATAAGCCCTCGCGATTCCTTCAAGAATCACGCCGACCTGACAGCTATCATAAGGCCCCGTCATCGCAGGCCTGCCCGTCCGCTGCGCGCGGCCCGCCACCAAAACTGTGGAGTACGCTCGACACCCAAACTGCTGAGTACGCTCTACGTCTTCGTCGGGAGCGACGCCTATTTGGGCGGGCGCGGCAGACGCGGCAGCGGCCGACGGAAGCCGCTCTCGCGCACCTCGCGCTCGCGGCGCGCGCGCGGTGCGCTCGGCGCCGTCTTCGCCGTCGCCACGGGCCGGCCGTCGTCGATCGAGCCGACCACCACCTGATTGTCGCGCGCCCGCACGGAGCGCGAGACGTCCATCAGCTCGCGCTGGCGCCGTCGCGTGCGCTGCACGCTGGCGCGCACCTCTTCGATGGCGACCACCTGCGCGTCGGCGACCTCGTGCACCTCCTCGCGCGCGACGCGCGCCGGCGCGCCCACGCGCGAGCGCGGCGGCTTGGTGCGGTTGCTGTCGCGCTCGCGCTCGGCCACTTCGAGCTCGAACGGCTCGGTTCGCGGCTCGAACAGCGGCTCGCTGCCGTGTCCCACGCGCGCGATCACCGTGTGCGCCTCGGCCTCCATGCCGAAGCGCTTCGAGTCGCTCACCTGCAGCCCGCCGCCCTTGCCCGGCTTGAACACCGCCGGCTCGCCGCCACGTCCGGCGATGCGAACCACGCGATGGCGCAGCACGCGACCGCTCTTGCGCTCCGATGACCGTCGCGACGCCGACCCCGAACCCGATCCCGAGCCCGCGCTCGAGCCAGCGCGCCGCAGCGGAGGCGCCTCGATGCTGCGCTCCGTCTCGGCGTGTGCGTTCTTGGCGACCTCGAAGCCTTCCTTGGCCAGCGCGCGCAGCCGCCGCCGCTCCTGCGTCGGATGGAAGAGCTCGGAGAGGAACTCCTCGATGGCCCACGGTCCATAGCCGGGGTCGAGCTTGACCAGCGCGCACTGCAGGTCGCGGCAGAACTCGCGCGCGCTCTGGTAGCGCTCGCGCGGCTCGATCGCCAGCGCCCGCGCCAACAGCGTGTCCACCTCGCGCGGCACCCCCGCGCGCAGCTTCGACGGCGGCACGCGCAGCCGGCGATGGATCTCGGGCAGCACCTTGGACGGCACGCGGCCGGCCGTGAAGCGCTCGGTGGTCAAAAGCTCGAAGAGCAGCACGCCAGCGCAGAAGATGTCCGCGCGTCGATCGGTCTCGCCGCCGGTGAGCCGCTCCGGCGCGATGTAGCCCGGCTTGCCGAGCACCACGTGCGGCTGCGTGCGAACGAGCTTGAGGCGCGAGAGCGCCAGCCCGAAGTCGGCGAGCTTGACCGTGCCGTCCCACGAGAGCAGCACGTTGGCCGGCGAGATGTCGCGATGCACCAGCCCCAGCTCCACGCCCGACGCGTCGGTCTGGCGGTGCGCGTAGTCGAGCGCGAGCAGCAGCTGGCGAACGATGTCGAGCGCCACCGGGATCGGCACCTTGCGGCCCGAGCGCCAGCAGCGCGACAGCAGCTTGCCCGCGTCGCGCCCCTCCACCAGCTCCATCGCCATGAACCAGTCGCGCCCCACGCGTCCCATCTCGTGCACCGCCACGATGCCCGGGTGCGACATCGCGCCCACCAGCCGCGCCTCGTCCTGGAAGCGGTCGCGGAACTCGCGCTCCATGCCGAGCGCCGGCAGGATCTTCTTCACCGCGTAGAAGCGGTTCCAGCCGAGCTCGCTCGGCGCGATGGCCGAAAAGACCTCCCCCATGCCGCCCGCGGCGAGGGAGTCGAGGAGCACGTAGCGGCCGAATACTCGCGGATTCACGTCAGGGATCTCACCGTTGCCCTCGATCAGTACAAGCCTCGTGCCACTTGGGCGCCGTGCAAACATGCCATCCTTGGCCCTCTAGCCCCCCATTCGGTGGCTTTCGCGCTAGTCGCCTATGGGGACCCGAGTCCCGGGCTGCTGACAAATGACCACGTCACGCCGAGCGCATTGTCCTACATGTCGCATATTTAGGCCCGCCGCTGCCCCGCGCGCGCCGGCGCTAGATCTCGTGAATCTGATAGGATCGGCGCCGTCATGGTGCTGCTGATCCTCGCCGTCGGGGCGGTGGCGTTCGCCCTCGCCTACCGCACGTATGGTCGCTACCTCGTGCGGCTTTTCGGCATGGACGACGCGGCGCCGACGCCCGCGCACAGCGAGGGCGACGGGCGCGACTACCACCCCGCCAAGCGCGCCGTGCTGTTCGGCCACCACTTCTCGTCCATCGCCGGCGCCGGCCCCATCGTCGGCCCCATCTTCGCGACGCTGGTCTTCGGCTGGCTGCCCGCCGTGCTGTGGATCATCCTCGGCTCGATCTTCATCGGCGGCGTGCACGACTTCGGCTCGCTCGCGATCAGCGTCAAGCACCGCGCGCGCTCCATCGCCGAGGTCGCGCGCGGCACGCTCTCGCCGCTGGCCAGCAAGCTACTCTCGTGTTTCATCTGGCTCGCGCTGGTCTACGTCTTGGCGGTCTTTCTGGACCTCACCGCCGCCACCTTCGCGCCGCGCCTGCCGGCGGCGCTCCCTGCCGACAAGGCCGCTGCGCTCGTGGCGCGCGGCGGCGGCGTGGCCTCGGCCTCGCTGATCTTCATGGTGCTCGCCGTCGCGCTCGGCTTGCTGACGCAGCGCGGCAAGCTCGGGCTGGGCGCGGCGACCGCTATCTTCGTGCCCCTGCTCTTCGCCGGCGTCTTCGTCGGCAAGGCGCTCCCGCTGAGCGCCACCATGGTCCCCGCGATCAACGGCTCGGCGGCCACCACCTGGTCGCTGCTGCTGATCGTCTACTGCTTCATCGCCTCGGTGACGCCGGTGTGGATCCTCCTGCAGCCGCGCGACTACCTCTCGTCGTTTCTGCTCTACGCCTGTCTCGGCGGCGGCCTCGTCGGCATCGCGCTGAGCGCCTTCTCCTCGGCGCCCGGCACCACTCTCGCCTACCCCGCGTTTCTCGGCTTCCACGCCGACAAGCTGGGCTACCTGTTCCCCGCGCTCTTCATCACCATCGCCTGCGGCGCCTGCAGCGGCTTTCACAGCGTCGTCGCCTCGGGCACCACCTCCAAGCAGCTCGACCGCGAGCGCGACGCGCGCGCCATCGGCTACGGCTCGATGCTCGTCGAGGGCCTGCTCGCGCTCGTCGCCGTCGCCACCGTGGCCGTGCTCGCCAAGGGCGCGCCCGAGACGCGTTTGGCGCCGCCCGCGCTGTTCGCCACCGGCCTCGGCCGCTTCCTGGCGCTGCTCGGCGTGCCCGCCGACGTGGGCGCGAGCTTCGGCCTGCTCGCGCTGAGCACCTTCCTGCTGACGACGCTCGACACCGCGACACGCCTCGGCCGCTACGTGCTCGAGGAGCTGCTCTTCGGCCACCGCGAAGGCGGCAAAGCCTCCGGCGGCGCCGCGCTGTGGCTGACCACTGCCGCGACGCTGGCCATGCCCTGCGTCTTCGCGCTGATCACCTTCCGCGACGCCGCCGGCAAAGCGATCCCTGCCTGGCGCGTGATCTGGCCCGTCTTCGGCACCACCAACCAGCTGCTCGGTGCGCTCGCGCTGATGGTGCTCTCGGTGTGGCTGCGTCGCAGCGGCCGCAACGTCTGGGTCGCGCTGGCGCCGATGCTGCTGATGGTCGCGGCGACGCTGGTGTCGCTGGTGCAGCTCTGCGCGCGCCACGGTTTCTCACTTGTCGGCATCATCGCCGGCGTGCTCCTCTTTCTCGCGCTCGTGCTGCTTGCCGAGGCAGCGCGCTGTCTCCTTTTGCCCGCTCGCGCCAGCGAAGCACGCACGAGCTAAGGCCTAGTTATGCGAATCGTCATCGTCGGCGCGGGCGTCGTCGGCAGCAACCTCGCCGAGGAGCTGTCCAACAGCGGTCACGCCGTCTCGGTGGTCGATGCCGGCGCCAGCATCATCCGCCGCCTCGACAACCGCATGGACGTGCTCTGCGTGCGCGGCAACGGCGCGCAGCCGAGCGTGCTGCGCCGCGCCGGCATCGACGACGCCGAGATGTGCATCGCCGTCACCAGCACCGACGAGGTCAACGTCGTGATCTCGATGCTGGCGCGCAAGTTCGGCGTTAAGCACAAGATCGCGCGCCTGCGCTCGGACGAGTACGTCGGGCCCGACGCGATGCTGCGCCCCGAGGAGCTCGGCATCGACACGGCGATCAACCCCGAGAGCATCATCGTGCAGACGCTCTCGCGCATCGTCGACATCCCCGGTGCCATCGACGCCTCGACCTTCGCCGAAGGCCAGGTGCTGCTGGTGACCTTCAACGTCGAGGAGGGCGCGCCGGTCGTCGGCAAGCGCCTCGCCGAGCTGCGCTCCACCGCCGAAGCGAGCTTCCTCATCGTGGCGGTCTTTCGCGGCGAGCGGCCGATCGTCCCGCGCGGCGACGACCGCCTGATGGTCAATGACCACGTCGCCGTCATCACGCGCTGCGACACCATCGACACCATGGTGCCGCTGTTTGTCGCCCGCCCCGAGCCGGTGCGCCGCGTGGTGGTCTACGGCGCCACGCTGGTCGGCGTGCGCCTCGTGCGCGAGCTGCACTCGAGCAAAAAGAAGCTCGAGCGCGTGGTGCTCATCGAGCCCGACGAGGACCGCGCCGAGCAGGCCGCCGCCGAGTTGTCCAACGACACGCTCGTGCTGCACGGCGAAGCGAGCGACCCCGAGGTGCTGCGCGAGGCGATCGCCGACCACTGCGACTTCTTCTTCGCCATGTCGCGCGACGACGAGAGCAACATGCTCGCCGCGCTGATGGCGCGCCGGCACAACGCACACCGCGTGGCGGTGCTCTCGCAGGAGCCGCACTACGTGCCGGTGCTCTCCAACATCGGCCTCGACGTGGTGCTCAACCCGCGGCTGGTCGCCGTCGGCGAGATCCTCAAGTTCATCCGCCGCGGCGCGATCCACATGGTCACCCGCCTTCGCGACAGCGAGGCCGAGGTGATGGAGCTCGAGGCCGTGCCCGGCTCGCAGATCACCAAGCACCCGATCAAGGAGATCGAGTTTCCGCACGGCGGCATCATCGGCGCCGTGCTGCGCGACGGCGAGATGTTGATCCCCAACGGCGACTGCCAGATCGTCGAAGGCGAGACCTGCGTCGTCTTCGCCTTGCCCGAGGCGATCAAACGGCTCGAGAAGCTGTTTTCACGCAAGCGACTGTTCGGCTAGTGAATCTACGCTCCGTACTACACGTGCTCGGCAGCCTGCTCGTGCTGCTCAGCGGCAGCATGGTGATACCGCTCGCCACCGCGCTGGCCGTGCACGACAACATGCCGCTCGAGCGCTTCGAGGTGCTCGCCTTCGCGCTCGCCATCGCCGGCGGCATCATGCTCGGGTTGCTGATGCGGCACTTCCCCTTCGGCGACCCGCTGCAGCGCAAGAAGGCCGGCCTCGAGGGCGCCCTCGAGCTCGACGTGGGCCACCGCGAGGGCGCGGCGATCGTCTCGCTGACCTGGGTCATGTTCTCGGCGGTGGGTTGCATGCCCTACGTCATCACGCAGGCGGCGAGCTTCACCGACGCCTTCTTCGAGACCATGAGCGGCTTCACCACCACGGGCGCGACGATCTTCCCCAAGGTCGAGGTGCTGCCCAGCGGGCTGCAGCTGTGGCGCCACATGACGCAGTGGATGGGCGGCATGGGCATCGTCGTGCTGTCGGTGGCGATCCTGCCGATCCTCGGCGTGGGCGGCTATCGCATGTTCAAGGCCGAGGCCCCCGGCGGCTCGACCTTCGAGCGCGACGCGCCGCGCATCAAAGAGACGGCCAAGGAGCTGTGGGTCATCTACGTCGTGATGTCGGCGCTGGAGTGGCTGCTGCTCAAGCTGGGCGGCATGAGCGCCTACGACGCGATCTGCCACACCTTCACCACCATGAGCACCGGCGGCTTTTCCACCTCGAGCGCCAGCATGGGGCACTTCACGTCGCCCTTTCTGCAGTGGACGGTGATCGTCTTCATGCTCGCCGCCGGCGCCAACTTCGCCATCTACCAGCAGATGGGCTCGCTGCGGCTGCGCCCGATCATCGAAAACAGCGAGCTTCGCACGTACCTGCTGGTGGCCGCGCTCGGCACCGGCATCTGCGCGGTGGTGCTGCTGCTGCAGGGCCCGCGCGAGGCGACCACCGAGGCGACGATCCGCGGCGCGGCGTTCTCGGTGATCAGCATCGGCACCACCACCGGCTACGGCACCGTCGACTTCGACAAGTGGCCCGACGTGCTCAAGCTGACACTGATCATCATGATGTTCGTCGGCGGCTGCGCCGGATCGACGGCCGGCGGTATGAAGGTCATCCGCCTGCTGATCTTCGTGCGCGCCGCGCTCAACGAGCTGCGCCAGACGATCAACCCGCGCGCGATCCTCGTGGTGCGCGTCGGACCGCGCGCGCTCGATCGCAAGCTCGTCTCCAACGTGATGGGCTTTCTGGCGATCTGGATCACCGTCTTCGCCCTCGTCACGTGGGTGATGACAGCGCTAGGGCTCGACCTGCTCTCGGCGAGCACCGCGGTGGCGACCAACCTAGGCAACGTTGGCCCCGGTCTGGGCAGCGTCGGCCCCACCGCCAACTACGCCCACGTGCCGATCGCGGGCAAGTGGCTGCTGGTGATCTGCATGCTGCTGGGGCGCCTCGAGCTCTACAGCACCATGGTATTGCTGCTCAAACGGACCTGGGTCCGCTGACGCAATGCGTCAGAAACGGCTATCTGGCGTTTGAACTAGAACCGTTTCTGATCTAAATCACGGAATACCCCTATCGAAGGCCGTGTTGACTCAACGTTTGACAGCAGGGCCGCGGTGCCATACGAAGCCAAACGCATATTTCAGGAGATGCATTTCATGAAGACCAGTGCGGCGAGAGCCATCACTGTCATCGCCGCTCTGGCGATGGCCTTCCTGGGCTGCCAGGACCTCAAGCCCATCAAGGGCAAGGGCCGGCGCGGCCAGGCCAGGTCCTCGGCAGGCGCGTCCTCATCGAGCGGCTACAGCGGCCCCAAGGCCAAGCTCGAGTTCTACGTCATGTCCAAGTGCCCCTTCGGCACGCAGGTGGAAAAGGGCATCAAGCCCGTCATCGACGAGATCGGTGACTACATCGACTTCCACCTCGAGTTCATCGCCAACGAGGCGGGCGGCAAGTTCACCGCGCTGCACGGCGAGCCCGAGGTCAAGGGCAACATCCTGCAGCTCTGCGTGATCAAGAATTACCCGAATCCCAAAGAGTACCTGAAGTTCGTCGAGTGCCAGAACAAGAACTACCGCCAGATCCCCAACAACTGGGAGCCCTGCGCGCGCCAGAACAGCATGGACGTGGCCAAGATCAAGTCCTGCTACGAAGGCGAAGAGGGCAAGGATCTGCTGCGCACCTCGATCAAGAAGGCCAAGGCCCGCAACGCCCGCGGCAGCCCCACCATGTACCTCAACGGTCAGCCCTACCGCGGCGGCCGCAGCAAGAACGCCTTCATGCGCGCCATCTGCACCGCGCTGCCCAAGGACGGCAAGCCGTCGGCGTGCGCCAGCATCCCCGAGCCCGTGCAGGTCAACGCGACCGTGCTGACCGACAAGCGCTGCAAGCGCTGCAACGTGGCCGGCCTGCAGGCCAACCTCAAGGGCCGCTTCTTCCCGAAGCTCACCGTCAAGGTCGTCGACTACAGCACCGACGAGGGCAAGGCGCTCTACAAAGAGGTCGGCGAGAAGCTGCTGCCCGTGTGGCTCTTCGACGACAGCGTCAAGAAGGCCGAGAAGTACACGATGCTCAAGCGCTGGCTGCTGCCGGCCGCCAACGGCAAGTACCTGCGCCTGCGCGTGCCGGCGCGCTTCGATCCCACCGCCGAGATCTGCGACAACAAGAAGGACGACACGGGCAACGGCAAGGTTGACTGTGACGACCCGACCTGTAAGGCGACGCTGATCTGCCGCGAGGAGATCAAGAAGAAGGTCGACCTGTTCATCATGTCGCAGTGCCCGTTCGGCGTGAAGGCCGTCGACGCGATGAAAGAGGTCCTCGGCAACTTCAAGGGCCAGATCAACTTCGACGTGCACTACATCGCGACGAAGACCGCCAAGGGCTTCAACGCGCTGCACGGCCAGAGCGAGGTCGACGAGAACATCCGTCAGCTCTGCGCCAAGAAGTACTACAAGAAGAACAACAAGTACCTCGACTACATGTGGTGCCGTAACAAGAACTACCGCAGCAGCGACTGGAAGCCGTGCGCCAAGGACGGCATCGACGCGGCCAAGATCGAGAAGTGCTTCAGCGGCGGCGAGGGTGCCAAGCTGCTCGAGGAAGACATCAAGATCGCCCAGGCGCTCAACGTCAGCGGCAGCCCCACCTGGCTCGCCAACAACAAGTTCAAGTTCAGCGGCATCGCGGCCAACGCGATCAAGACCAACATCTGCCAGCGCAACCCCAAGCTGCCCAACTGCGACAAGAAGCTTTCGAGCAGCAAGATCAAGGGCAACGTCGGTTGTGGCAAGTAAGGGCTGCGGCGAGTAGCTAGCGCTAGCGCGCAAAGCCCAAACGACAAACCCCGGCAGCCGCGAGGCGCCGGGGTTTTCGTTTTTCTGACACCTTGCCCGCGGCGGCTACATGCCGGGCAGCGGCACGTACTCGAGCACCTCGATGCTGCCGCCGGGCATCATCTTGTGCGGGTGCTCGGCGAGCAGCGCCTTGGCGGCGTCGGCCGACTCGGCCTGCAGGATCGAGTAGCCGGCGATGTCGCTCTGCGCCTCGCCACCCACGTTGCCCGCCGACGTCAGCGGCGCGCCGAGGTCGACCAGCGCGCTGGCGGCGCGATTGGCCCACGCCATCCAGGCGTCCATGCCCGCCTTGGCCTGCTCGGGCGTGGCGCTTTGCATCTGCTGCTGGGCGGAGATCGGGGCGCGGTAGAGGATCAGATACTTTTTCATCGAAGGTGCTCCTCGGTGTGTGTGTTGGTCGGGCGCTCGCGGCGGCGCGTGTGCGCGGCGCGTATCTGCGCCGCGTTTTTGCAATGTCGGCGCCAAAGGTAACTATCGAAACTCCCGTCCAGGGATGTTACCTAGAGGTTATGCACCAGCACCGGATCGTGGCCGGCGTGATAGCCGTCGCGCTGGCGTGCGCCTCGACGCCCGCGCTCGCGCAGAACCTCACCGTCGACAACACGACGATCACGCTCGGCGGCAAACACCGCTATCAGCAGGTGCGCGTCATCAACGGCGGCCGCATCGTCGTGCCGACCTTCAACGGCAGCGACAAGGTCAACACCGGCAACCTCGAGATCGTCGCCGACTCCATCGTCGTCGACGCGACCTCGAGCATCGTCGCCGACGGCAAGGGCTACCAGGCGCGCCTGTGCAACGACGGCTCTGGACCGACGGCGACCGCCGGCGGGCGCGGCGGCTGCTCGGTGCGCGACAGCGGCGGCGGCGGCGCGCACTTCGGGCGCGGCGGACGCGGCACCAAGGACTGCTTCATCTTCGGCTCCGCCACGCAGTGCGAGTTTCCGCAGGAGTTCGAGGAGAACTGCGGCAGCAACGTCAACGGCTCGTGCGTAAACACGCCGGGCACTTGCTACAACAACGACGCGCTGCCAACCGTTGCCGGCCAGGCCTACAAACACTCAATCTACGAGATCGAGTTCGGCGCGGCGGGCGGCGACAAGGGCTGTCGTGACGGTGACGGCGCTGGCTGCACCGTCGGCGGCGCCGGCGGCGGACGCATCGCGCTGGTCGCCGTCAACGCCGGCGGCAGCGGCGGCCTCGACATCCAGGGCCGCGTCAGCGCCGAGGGCATGCGCGGCTGCGGTTATCAGAACGACTCGGGCGGCGGCGGCGGCGGCGGCTCGATCCTGCTCATCGGCGATCAGGTCAACGTCAGCGCGACGGCCTACGTCAGCGCGGCCGGCGGCCTCGGCGGCGACACGCAGGGCAACGCGATCTGCCCGCCCTGCGCGCAGTCGGGCGGCACCTGCGACGACTGCGGCGGCGGCGGCGGCGGCGGCATCATCAGCGTGCTCTCCGGCGTGCCGGCGCAGCTCGCCTCGCGCTCGGTGTTCAACGTCGCCGGCGCCGAAGGCGGCACCTGCACGATCTGCAAGGGCGAGGCGGGCGGCGGCGCCGGCGAGCTGCAGCTTTCGGGCGCCTACCTCGGCGAGATCTGCGACGGCTACGACAACGACTTCGACGGCCAGGTCGACGAGGGGCTCGGCAACGTGACCTGCGGCACCCCCGCGGCCTGTCAGACCACCGTCCCGCTGTGCGCCACCAACGCCGACCCCAAGCTCGTCTTCGTCAACGACTGCGTGCCGCAGTCGACGGCGCAGTGCAAAGCGCCGCTCGCCGACAACCGCTCGCGCTTCATGGTCATCGTCGACACGTCGGGCTCGATGCTGACCAACCTCAGCGGCGTGCCGACCTTCGGCGACGGCTCGCAGGGTCACGCCGGCGTCGACACCGACGGCAACGGCACCAGCGACGACAGCCGGCTCTACAAGGCCAAATCGGCGCTGACGCAGGTCATCTCGGCCTTTCCCGAGATCGACTTCGGCCTGGCGCGCTTCGCTCAGGACGTCGACAGCAACATCGCCTGCCAGCTCGCGCACTGGTTCGAGTGCGCGGGGCTGTGCTGCACCTACGATGACCCGCGCAACAACACCGGCGGCGCGCCGCGCACCGGCGCCTGCACGCTGTCGGCGGGCGCGGCCGGCAATCTCACGGTGCAGACCAACAGCCCCGGCGAGGAATGCATCAACTACGCCGGCAAGTGCGGCCTGCCGCGCCGCGGCGCCGACATCATCGTCGGCTTCCAAAAGCCGATCCTGCAGAAGCTGATGTGGCTCGACAACAAGGAGACCAACTTCAACACGTCGACCACCGAGGGCAATCACTGCAACTACGCCGGCGGCGGTGACTGCGAGCTGCGCGGCACCGGCCCGACGCCGCTCGCCGGCTCGCTGCAGAGCGTCGAGGCATTCCTCAAGAAGGAGAAGGCCGCCGACTCCATCGCCAGCTGCCGCAAGTACGGCGTGATCCTGCTGACCGACGGCTCGGAGACCTGCGACGGCAACCCGACGCAGGCCGCCGCCGACCTGCTCAGCAAGACCGGCACCGAGACGTTCGTGATCGGCTTCTCCGTGCTGCCCTCAGAGCAGGCCTCGCTCAACGCCATCGCCCACGCTGGCTCGACCTCGGGCACGCGCAACGCGTTCTTTGTCGGCAACGAGCAGCAGCTCGCCGCCGCGCTCGCCGCGATCGTCGGCGACTCGGTGGCCTTCGAGAAGTGCAACAACCTCGACGACGACTGCGACACGCTGATCGACGAGGACTTCCCGCTCAAGGGCAAGCCCTGCGACAACGGCCTGCTCGGCGTGTGTCGGCGCACCGGCGTCTACGTCTGCGCCGCCGACGGCAGCGGCACGGTCTGCAACGCGCCGACGGCCACAGGCACGCCCGAGGTCTGCAACGGCCTCGACGACGACTGCGACGGCCAGGTCGACGAGGACATCCCCGGCGGCTGCACGCCCTGCGTGCCGACCCCCGAGGTCTGCAACGGCAAGGACGACAACTGCAACGGGCAGGTCGACGAGAACATCCCGTCGGGTCCGTGCGGCGCCAACGTCGGCGTCTGCAGCGCTGGCACCACCCAGTGCGTCAACGGCCAGCTGACCTGCGTCGGCGGCAGCACCGGCGGCCCCGAGCAGTGCGACGGGCTCGACAACGACTGCGACGGTACGCGCGATAACTTCGCCGAGACCTGTTATCCGTTCACCGTCGGCTGTGACAAGGCGGCGGGCACCTGCGTGGGCCAGTGCCGGCTCGGCACGCGCCTCTGCACGGCGGTGCAGCAGGGCGGCAACTGGACCGGACAGTGGAGCCAGTGCACCGGCGCCGTCGGTCCGAGCGCCGAGGTCTGCGACGGCATCGACAACAACTGCGACGGACAGGTCGACGAGAAGGCCGAGTGTCCGGGCAACTCGCAGTGCATCCAGGGCCAGTGCACGCGTCAGTGCAGCGGCGGCGAGTTCGTCTGCCCGTCGGGCCAGATCTGCAAGGACGGCTGGTGCGTGCGCGACGAGTGCGACAAGGCGACCTGCGAAGCGCAGGGGCCGGGCTTCATCTGTCGCGCCGGCAACTGCATCGACGCCTGCGCCAGCGTGACGTGTCCCAAGTTCGAAACCTGCGAGCGCGGAACCTGCGTCGACAAGAGCTGCTTCGCCGCGGGCTGCCCCGCGGGTCAGGCGTGCATCGACGGCAAGTGCGAGAAGCACCCCTGCGAGGGCGTCAGCTGCGCCGACGGCCAGTTCTGCTCGGACGGCAAGTGCCTCGACCTCTGCGCCCCGGGCCGCTGCACCAACCTGCAGAAGTGCGTCGTCGAAAACGGCAGCACCAAGTGCGTCGACGACCCGTGCGCCGGCAAGGTCTGCGGTCAAGACCGCGTCTGCGTCGATGGCAACTGCGTGCTCAACACGTGCAGCCCCGCCTGCCAGAAGGACGAGCGCTGCATCGGCGACAAGTGCGTCAAGGACGCGTGCAACACCACCACCTGCCCGAGCGGCTACCGCTGCGAGCTCGGAAACTGCCTGCCCGTGCCGCAAGACAAGCGCGAGCTGCTCGCCACCGGCGCGGGCGGCTGCAGCTGCCGCGCGGCGGGCGGCGAGATCGAAGGGCCGCCGCTGGGGCTTTTGTTCTTCCTCGCGCTGCTGCTCGTGCGTCGGAGGCGCCGATGAGCCGCAGCAGGATCCGCGCAGTCCTCGGGCTCGCGGTGCTGTGCGTGCTCGCCGTCGCGGCGGGCTGCAACACCGATCCGCTGCAGGTGCCGCTCGGCGAGGGCGGCGCGCTGCGCGATGGGGCCGCGGACAGCGACGCCGACGGCGCCGGCAGCGACGCTGACGGCCGCGTGCCGGGCGACGGCCCCGGCGAGGGCCCGCCTGACCTGAGCTACGACGCCTGCCGCGCGCAGGTCGAGCTCTGCAACAACGTCGACGACAACTGCGACAACGTCATCGACGAGGGCTTCGACAAGCAAGGCGACGTGCGCTACTGCGAAAACTGCAAAGGGTGCGCGGCGCTGATCAACATGAACGCCATCCCGACCTGCCAGGCCGGAAAGTGCGTCATCTCCTCGTGCGCCGGCGGCTACGTCGACCTCAACAAGGATCCCAAGGACGGCTGCGAGTACCAGTGCACCGCCACGGGCCTCGAGATCTGCGACGGCGTCGACAATGACTGCAACGGCCAAGTCGACGACGGGCTGACCACGCCGCAGAACACCTGCAAGCAGCTCGGCGCCTGCGCCGGCTCGAAGCCCGTCTGCCGCGGCAAGGACGGCTGGCTCTGCGACTACAGCGCCGATGTCGAGCTTCAGCCCTGTCAGACGCAAGCCGACTGCGGCGCCGGCATCCCCTGCGTGAGCAACACCTGCCTCGGTCAAGTCGCCGGCCAAGAGACGCGCTGCGACGGCAAGGACAACGACTGCGACGACGTCGCCGACGACCCATGGAAGGGCTCGAGCGCGCCGCAGCAGCTCGGCGCCGACTGCACGCCCGACGCATCCAAGCTCGGCATCTGCCGCGATCAGGGCGTCATCGCATGCAACGCCGCCGGCGACGGCGTGGAGTGCAAGATCACCACGCCGGGCCAGCCCAAGAAGAACCAAGAGCTGTGCAACGGCCTCGACGACGACTGCGACGGCAAGGTCGACGAGACGACCGATGACGCCGCCGGGCTCGGCGTCGTCGACGCCACCGTGCGCGTGCAGCGCACCGTCGGCGGCACGGCGTACAACTTCGAGATCTACGCCTACGAGGCCTCGCGCCCCGACGCCAGCAGCAGCAGCAGCGGCACGCAAGAAGCGCGCGCCTGCTCCAAGCCGGGCGTGCTGCCCTGGGGCGGCGTGACTTACGCCAGCGCGCTCAAGGCCTGCCAGGCCGCCGGCATGCGCCTCTGCACGGCGGCCGAGTGGCTGGTGGCCTGCCAGAGCGCCGCCGCCACGCTCTATCCCTACGGCGCGAGCTACAACGCCAGCAGCTGCAACGGACTCGAGAACAACAACGGCGCGCCGCTTCCCACCGGCAACAAGGCCGCCTGCGAATCGGGCAGCGAAGGCCTCTTCGACATGAGCGGCAACCTGCGCGAGTGGACGAGCACCAAGACCGGCCAGACCAGCACGGGCAAGGACATCTACCTGGTGCGCGGCGGCGCCTACAACACGCCCGCGCCGGGGCTGACCTGCCCGTTCAACCTCACGCAAGCGGTCGACGAGGTGGTGCTGCCCGCCAACGGCTTCCGCTGCTGCAAGTAAGAGTCCCCCCTACATGCTATTCTCCCTGGCGTGAGCCAGGTCGAAGTCGAGGCCGCCAACGGGACTGATGGCGCGCGCGCCGCGCGCCCGGGCCTGTTGCGCGCCAGCCTGCGCATCATCGTCGAGTCGTTCGCCTACCGCCTCAAGATGCGCGAGGCCAACAACCTGCCGGTGGTGATCTCGCTCGCCATCGCCTCGCACCTGCCGCTGCTCGACGTCATCTCGCGCACGCTGATGGCGATCGTGCTCAACGTGCTGGTCTACCTGACCAACGACTACTGCGACATCGAGATCGACATCGACGAGCGCGAGCAGCGCCCGCAGGTCGCTTTCCTCGCCGCTCACCGCGGCGCGGCGCGTATCGCGTTGTGGGCGCTGACGCTGCTGATGGTCGGCGGCGGTGCGATCTACGGCCGCTTGGACGGCTCGTGGTGGCCGCTCGTCGGCGCCGTGGCGGGCGCGCTGGTGGTCTGGGCCTACTCGGCCGGGCTCAAGCGCGTGCCGCTGATGGACATCCTCTCTATGACCGTCGCCGGCGCCTGCGGCGCCCTGCTCGCCGTACGCGGAGCGACACCGCGCGCGGCCTGGTACCAGAGCCCGGGCCTGCGCGTGGCCGGGTTTCTTGGCCTCGTCTGCGGCAGCTTCAACGCGCTGCAGGTGGTGCGCGACCACGACGTGGACAAGCGCCTCGGCGTGCGCACCAGCGCCGTGGTCTTCGGCTGGTCGGCCACCGGCTGGATCTTTCGCCTGCTCGTGCTGCTCAGCGCGGCCTACGGCTACTTCATCGCCCACAGCTACGCGGCGCTGCTGATGGCCGCCGCCGCGCCGCTCGCCGTGCGCCCCGGCTCGGCCGCGCGAGCCTGGGATATCACGCGTATCATCGGCGCGCTGGCCTGGGTTGGCGTGCTGGTAGAGCTATTTCTGAATCGGCTGTAGATTAAGCGCCCGTCGCGGCCGCGCCATCGCGCGCAGCACCGCGTCGCTGTCGACCCATGACCGCCCCCAAGCCCAGCAACAGCAAGGCCACACGCCTCGCCATCTTCTTCGTCATCTACGGCCTGCACGTCGCGGTGGTGTTTCACGCGATCCGCCCGTCGGTGATCGAGAGCCCGCTCAACTACGAGGGCGTCGACTACCAGACCCACCTCGAGCAGACCAAGACCATCGCCTACCTGCTCGAGCGCTACGGCCACCTCTGGGGCTACGACCCCAACCTGCTGGCGGGTCAGCCGGCGGGCCTGATCTTCGACGTCGACAACAAGCTGCACTTTCTTTTCAGCTACGGCATTCACAGGCTCACCGGCGCGCGCTTGATCGTCGCCTTCAAGCTCTTTCCGCTGATCAGCTCGCTGCTGGCCCCGTTGATCCTGCTGCTCGCCGCGCGCATGCTGCGCCTCGACTGGCGCCAGTCGCTGTGCGCCTTCGGCTTGTGCGTCTTCATCTGGCTCTCCGATCACGCCACGCGCTTCATGTGGGGCGTGGGCATGATTTCCTTCGCCACGGCCTCCTATCTGTCGGTGCTCGCCGCGGCGCTGTTCTTTCGCTACCTCACCGAGCCGTCCATTCGACGCCTCGCAGCCACCGCGCTGACGCTCGCCATCGCGCTCAACGCCCACGTCTGGGCCTTCGCGATCCTCGTCGTGCCGCTGATCGGCACCTACGTCTGGCACTGGCGCAAGTGCGAGGACAAGACGCCGCACATCGGCGTTTGGGCCATCGCACTGGTCGCGCTGGGGGCCAACCTGTATTGGCTGGCGCCCGCGCTGCGGTTCTTCAAGCTCGTCGCGCCGTCGGGCATCGTCGGGCAGACCGGTCCCTGGTACCTGCTCACCGACTACCTCGAGGTGCTGATCAACGCCTTCAACACGTTCTTCTCCTCGCCGCACACCCTCGGCCGCTTCGGCGCGCTGTTCGCCGCGTTCCTCACGCTGCGCAGCATGCGCCGCGAAGACGACCCGCGCTGGCGCCTCGGCGCGCTCGCCATCGGCTGGAGCCTCTTTCTGGCGTTCTTCATCGCGCTGATCCCCGGCCTGCGCGAGATGGAGCCCTACCGCTTCGTGGTGCCGGCCACGCTGTTCGCCGCCGTGCTCGCGGCGCCGTGGCTGTGCAGCGTGGCCACGCGCGAGCTCTACGCCGGCCTCTCGCCGGCGGTGCGCGCGCTGCTGATCTTCCTGCTGCTGCTCGTCGTGCCGCGCGTGGCAGGGCACATCTTCTACGCCGTGCCGGAGCTGATCCCTTATCCCTCGTCCACCGCCACGCTGCACGCGCTGCCTCGCGTGCCCGGGCTGCAGTCGCCGCAGCAGGTGATGGCCACCGATCTGAGCCAGACCACACACTCGCTGCGCCCGGTGCCCGAGATCGCGATGAAGCTGGCGCGCTACATCGACAGGCTGCCCGAGGAGGGCCGCATCGTGGTGCAGCACTGGGCGCTCGGCGAGCTTTTGCGCCACACCACCAACAAGTCGATCCTCGGCGGCTTTCCCGACCGACGCCTCAAACACGAAGCAGCGCACCTGTTTCGGCGCCCGCAGGATCCGCGCCTCAACTCCGCCACGGAGCTGGCCCACTACCTGGTGCGCTACAACGCGCGCTACCTGGTGATGACCGACTTTCACGCGGTGATCGAGTTTCAGCGGCGCCTCTTCGAGTTCAAGCACAAGATCGGACCGCACCGCATCTATCGCGTGCGCCATCGCGGCAACTACTTCATGCGCGGCAACGGCAACGTGCGCGCGCTGATCAATCGCATCGAGGTGCGTGACGCCGTCGCCCACAAGGACACGCAGCAGCTGGTGCTGCGCTTTCACTACTTGCGCACCATGCGCTGTCGGCCGCGCTGCCGCATCTTCCGCGTCGGCATCCCATTCGACGACGTCGGCTTCATCGGCGTCGAAGGCACGCCGACCCTGCCGCGCACCTTCATCCTCGAGAACGGCTACTGATGGGCGGCGAGCAGGCGACCCTCGAGCGGCGCTCGCGCCGGCTGTTTCGCGGCGGCCTGCTCGCCGTCGTCGCGCTGCACGTCACGCTGGCGCTCTACTTCGTGCCGCCCAGCGTGGTCTTCTCGAAAAAGCCGATCTACGACATCGACTACGCGCTGCACTGGTATCACGTCGAGCGCGCGCTCGAGTCGTGGCGCGGCGCGCACAAGCTGTGGAGCTACGACCCGCACGTGCTCGCCGGCCACGCCGCCGGTGCGCTCGAGGACGTCAGCTTCAAGGCGGTAGAGCTGTGGGTCATCGCGCTGCGCGCGGTCAACGTGCACCCTGCGGTGGCCTTCAACCTCTTCGCGCTGCTGGTGCACCTGCTCGTGCCGTTATTGGCCTACCTGGTGGGCCACCTGTTTCGCCTCGAGCGACGGCAGCGGCTCGTGCTCGTCGTGCTGTGGTCGATGCTGTGGTACTTCGACAGCTTCGTTCACTGGGTCTGGTTCTGCGGGATGATCTCGTGGGCGCTGGCCTCGCAGCTCGGCATCGTCGCGCTGGGGCTGCTCTATCGCAGCCTCGAAGAGAAGACCAAGAAGCGCTACATCATCGGCCTCGCGCTGGTGACGAGCTTCCTCGCGCTGCATCACCCCTTCATCGCGTTGAGCATCGCCGCGCCGGCGCTGGCGATCTATATCCGCGACGCGCGCAGGCTGGGGCTGCGGCGCCACGCCGCGCTCGTCGGCTGCCTCGCGCTGTCGGTGCTCGCGACGATGGTGTGGCTGCCCACGGCGATGAAGTTCGCCCACTACATGCTCAAGGAAGACTCCTTCCTGCGGCCCACCATCGACTACTTCCTCTATGACCTGTTCGACCTGACGCGCAGCCCCGACCAGACCGGCCCCACCACGCGCACCATGTGGCGCGTGCTGGTGCTCGCTGCCGGCTCGGTGTGTCTGTGGCGCTGGTGGCGCGCCGGGCGCACCGCCGCGAGCGCTGCCGCCGCCGCCGAGGCGCGCGACCGACGCACGCTGCTTTTCTTCGCGCTCGGCGCCAGCACGCTGCTATTGGCCTACACCGGCTCGGTGCTCTACGTCACGCGCGTCACGCAGCCCTACCGCCACATCGTGCCGATGGCGCTCGGCATGGCGGTGCCCGCCGCCGTGCTGCTCGGCGATCTGTTGCGTCCGACGCAGCTGCGCGGCCTGAGCCGACCGGCCAAGCTGCTGCTGGTCTTCGCCGTGCTGATGGTGCTGCCGCGCTTCGTGCGCAACGTGCTGCTGTTCATGCCGAGCATCGAGATCAGCAAGCGCGACACCGACCAGATGCGCTCGCGCCACAGCCGCCTGCGCCTCGCCGGCTACTTCGACTCGCCGACCTACGAGATGCGCCAGCGCAAGCCGCCCAAGTACGCCTATCGCCTGCGCCGCTGGCTCAACCGGCACGTCGGCCAGAGCGGCCGCGTCGTCGTCGAGGACTACATGCTCGGCGAGTTTCTCGCCGCCACCTCGAAGATCCCGGTGCTCGGCGGGCTCAAGCAGCGCAGCTTTCACCACGGCGACGCGCACCTGTTTCGCGTCGACCCCGGCGGCGTGCTGCCCGGCAAGCAGCTCGAGAGCTATCTCGAACGCTACGCGGTGCGCTACGTGGTGATGACCAAGCTCTACAAGCAGCTCGAGTGGCGCAAGGACATGCTCAAGTTCCGCAAGGCCTTCGACCGCGGTCGCACGCGCGTCTACGAGACGCGCATCAAGCCCGACTACTTCAAGCGCGGCAAGGGACGCATCATCTCGCAGACGCTAAACCGCATCGACGGCGAGGTCTTCGCCGGCGACGACGGCAAGCTGCCCGCTTCGGTAGAGCTGCGCTTTCACTGGATGGGCACGTTGCGCTGCCTGCCCGCCTGCCGCATCGAGCGCGTACCCGACAACGACGACCGCGTCGGCTTCATCCGCGTCGTGCCAGCGCGGCCGCGCTTTACGATCTACAACGGCTACGACCTGAGCAAGCGCCCGTAGGTCCTACGCCCGGTCGTCACACACGGCCTCGGGCCTCGGGCCTCGGACCTCGGGATCGTGTGCGGGCGCCCCGCTCGCTTCGCGGCAGCGCTCGCGATTCGCGCCCCTGTCGCTGCGCTGACGCTGCTACGCGAGCCCCATTGCGAGCGCGAAGCGCGAGCCCGCGGCCCGACCTGAGGCCCGAGCCCGAGGCCTGAGGCCCGGGGCCCCACGCCGCGATCAGACGGCGGCGCGCGGTCTAGTGCTTGTTGTCGAGGTCGTAGCTCAGCCGCTCGATGCTGTTCGAGCGCGTGACCCACAGGTGCTTGCCCCTGCTGACCTGCTTGGCCGCGTCGGCGGCTTCGCGCGCGACGTGCAGCTCGGCCTTGACGTCCATCAGCAGCGCGCCGCCCTTGCGCAGCGAGCCGACGAGGTTGGTGACGGCCGAAGCGAGCACCTTGTTGTGGTTGCCCCAACCTTTGATCTCGTTGATGTCGAAGCGGCTGTCGTAGAGGCCGAGGTAAGGCAGCACGTTCGAGCACACCGCGAGGTCGACGTCGCTGGTGGGCGCCGACTTGGTCAGGTCGCCTAGCGAGAAGTTGATCACGCGGGTCCTCGCGCGCTTGTTGAGCGTGCCGCCGTTTTCGCCGTCGACGATGCGCCAGCGCGTGCTCTTGAGACGGAACTGGTTGGTGAACTGGCCGTGCAGCGTGCCGGCCATCAGCGCCGTCGGCTCGAGCATGCGTCCGACGAGCTGCGCCATCTTGCCGACGTCGGCGATCTTCTGCATGCGTGCGACGCGCCCGCGCGCGCCGAGCTTGTCGAAGCCCTTGTCGAGCTCGCGAAGCTCGCGCGCCGCCTTGGCGGCCTCGCCCTTGCCGAACAGCGCCAGGTGCATCGGCGTCTTGTCGGCGAGCGGCGCCGCGCGGTCGAGCGCGAAGCTGACGTTGCGGCCGCGGCGCTGCACCTTGTGGCCGAGGTCGGTGGCGTAGATCTCGACCTTCATCCTGCGCAGCGCCGGCGCGAGATCGGGGCGTTGCTTGGTCAGCGTGGCGATGGCTTCGTCAGCCATGGCGGCGAGCACGAAGGTCTGCGAGGCGTCCTCGTGCCCCGCATGCCAGATGCGGAACACGGGCTTGTCGGGGTTCTGCTTGGCGCGCGCGACGAGCAGCTGCGGCAGACGGCGCTTGAGCAGGTCGACGTAGGCGGTCTGGTTGCCGGTCCACCAGAGCGGGTTGCGCGGCACCTGGCGTGTGGTCTCCGCGGGCAGCTTGATAACGTCGGCCGCGCGGCCGCGGCGCAGCGCGACGAACGGGATCTTGCGCGGCTTGTCCTTGCCGTTGTAGCCAGCCGAGTCGCGCGGTCCGTCGTAGTCGCGGCGCTCGAGGCTGTAGCCAACGTCTGCGGCGAGGGCCTTTTCGATGTCGACGCCGAGCCCCTTGGCTACGGCGCGCGCCCGCTTCGTCGCGTAGCGCACCTTGCTGGCGTCACCCGACGAGCGCCAGAACATCACGCCCTCGAGCGCGCCGAGCAGGTCCTTCTGGCCCTTGGTGCTCAGCCGCGGCCGGTTGTCTCGCTCGAAAGCGCCGAGCACTTGCTCGAGCAGCTTCGGCGTGCCCACGCGCGCGGCGTGCTTGGCGGCGAGGCGAAACTCGGAGCCGCTGAAGCCAGCGCTGACGATGTCCTTTTCGGTCCACGTCAGATCGAGCGCTTGCCCTTTGGCCAGCGACTCGAGCGCGTGCAGCGCCGAGCCGGCCCTGCGGTCGCTGCTCGTCTTGAGCTTGGCGACGAACCGCTCGTACTGCAGCCGCTGCCCCTCGAGCCGCAGCGCGCGCGTGGCGCGGCGACGCGCGGACGATCGTGCCGTGGCGAGCGGGCCCTGCGCGACGAAGGCCACCACGAGCAGCGCGGCGGCGACGATGCGGGCGAGGCGGGCGAAGCGGGCGGCTGGCGTGAGCATGGCGCATCACTGATGCAACGCCGGTGCCGCCAAAATGCCCAGCTATTACAATCGGTTAAATGCGCATCATCTCGCCGAAAGTCGAACGCGCGCTGGCGACAGCAGCTACTACGCTACCGCTCGAGCGCTACCCGCCGAGCAGCCGCGTGCGAAGGCCCAGCCGCGGCGCAGCGCCGGCGTCGCGCGCGCGGCGCATGCGCAGATAAAACGCCGCCTGCACGAGCCGCCCGCGCAGCCGATCGACGTCCATCAGCTCGTGCATCGCTTCGCGCCGCCGCCCCGCCCCGTCGAGCTCGACGATGGCGCGCGAATAGAACGGCGCGCTCTCCACGGTGCGCACGCGTGTCACGCGCTCGCCGCGGCCGGCGCGCGTCTCGCGCGCGATCAGCCAGCGCGTGCGCGGCAGCGCCAACCGCTCGCTCGCCTCGGCCGCCGAGCAGCTGCCATCGGCGCCGAAGACGCGGTCGTAGCGCCGCTCGGCGCCAGCAGCGTCCACGGTGTCGTAGATCACCTCGGTCGACGTCTCGCCGGGCGAGCGCATCCAATACCAGCGCGAAAAGCCGCGCGTCAGCGGCTCGGCGCCGCGGTTGCCGTCGAAGTACGCGCGTCCTTCGAAGCAAAGCGCCGGCTCGTCGAGCTCCACGCGCGCGCGGCTGTGCGGCGCCATCGGATACCAACGGTGCTGCTCGCGCGCGTCGAGCCAGTGCGGCTCGTCGACAAAACGTGCGGGCTCGACGATCACCCGTCCGCGCAGCGGCACGCCGAGCAGCGGCGAGCGCGTCGAAAAGTCGGCCACGACGCGTTCGCCGAGCGTCAGCGACGACGGCCCGATGGCGAGCCGCTCGTCGTCGCGCTCGCAGCCGCACAGCTCGTCAAAGGTCCACAGCTTGCGCCGCCCGCGATAGAGCACCGCGTTGACAGCGCAGAAGCCCTGCGCCGCCGGAAGCTCGCGCTGCTCGCGCTCGGCGCGCCGCACCGCGCGCAGGTAGAACGGCGAGAACGGGTTTCCGACGAAGAAGATCACCGTCGCCGCGTGGTGGCCGTCGTCGCCGAGCACGTCGAGGTACCACCAGGCGTAGCCCGAGCGCGCGACGTCGGCGGCGAGCGGGAGGCTGAGCGACGCCATCAGTGCCTTTGCCGCTGCGCCTAGCGCACCGCGCCGGGGCGCGGGACGTGGCGCGGCAGCGGGCGGGTCTGGTCGGGGTGCGGCCGTCCCTTGAACATCGAGTAGGTCGCCGCCAGCACGCTGATGCCGGCCAGCGCCAGCGCGATGATCAGCGCCACCAAGCGGCGACGCCCCGACGGCGGGCGTCGCTCGAACGGCTCGGCGTCGGCGAGCGGGTCGTAGCTCGGATCGGCCTGCCGCGCGTCGAGCTCGGCGCGCGCGCTAACGGCAGATGAATCGATAGCCGCCGACCTCGCAGCCACAGACGATGATCGGTCCATACGATACTGTGACACACCGCGCACGCTCGTCGGCAGCGCATGTGGCCCCGCCGCACTCCGCGCTGCCGAGGTTCGGTCCCTCGTAGGTCGGTGGCTGCTGCTGCTGCCGCAGCGTCGCCTCGTCGACGCGTGCGTGGTCGAGCTGGTGCTCGAGCGCACCAGCCTGCGGCTTGACGTGCACCTGGCGTGGCGGGGGTTGGCTCAGTGACGAGCGGGCACCGGCGGTGTCGGGGCCGATCTCGTCTTGCTCGAGCGGGCCACAGCCGGCAACTAGCAGCGTGTAGAGCAGCGCGGCGCCGAAGACGGCGACAACCGCGCGGGCCGTGTGCTGTGATCTCGGCAACTGATCAAAGTATGCTGCGCCACTACTGAGCGTCAAGAAGTGAGACCGCTTGTTCAAGCCCCTCAGCGCTGGTAAAGCCTTCTCGATGAACGTCTTTCGCGGAAGCAGCGAGGTCGGCGACGCGCTCGTCGGCTGCGCTGTCGTCATCGGCAACTTCGATGGCGTACACCTCGGCCACCAGGCGCTGTTCGCGCGCGCGCGCCAGCTCGCGGGCGCTGGCGGCACCGTGGCCGCGCTGACCTTCGAGCCGCATCCGGCGCGCTACTTCAAGCCCGAGCTCGCGCCGCCGCTGATCGACACCGACGAGCAGAAGCTGCGCCTGCTCGAAGCGCAGAGTGTCGACGGCGTGATCGTCGAGCGCTTCGATGCCGACCTGGCTGCCCTGACGCCGCATCAGTTCGTAAAGCGCGTGCTCGTCGACGCCATCCGCGCGGCGCACGTCGTCGTCGGCGAGGACTTCGTCTTCGGCAAGCAGCGCTCCGGCAACCTCGCCACGCTGCAAGCGCTCGGCGAGGACCTCGGCTTCATCGCGCATGGCGTCGAGCACGTGCGAGCCGACGCGATCATCGTCTCGAGCACCAAGGTGCGCGAGTTCGTGCTCATGGGGCGGCCTGACGGCGCGCGCGCGCTGCTCGGTCGGCCGTTCACCGTCGTCGGCGAGGTGGTCAAAGGCGATGGCCGCGGCTCGACCATCGGCGTGCCTACCGCCAACGTCAACGTGCAGAACGGCCTGCGCCCGGCGCGCGGCGTGTACGCCGGCTTCGCGATCCGCGCCGACGGCAGCCGTCACCCGAGCGTGATCAACGTCGGCTACGCGCCGACGATCAAGAACACCGACGACGTGACCTTCGAAGCGCACCTGCTCGACATGCGCGCCGACATGCTCGGCGAGACACTCGCCGTCGAGCTGTGGCATCGGCTGCGCGACGAAAAGCGCTTCGGCTCGGTGGACGAGCTGGTGGCGCAGATCCACGCCGACATCGCGCGCGGTCGCGAGCTGCTCGGGGCGAACCTGCCGGCGAGCGCGGCCGTTGGAGAGGCACAGTGAACGAAAAAATCTCGGACCACTACGAAGGCGAAGAGATCTTCGACCGCGGCGGGACCTTCGCTACGGCGACCATCGCCCGCATCTATCTCGACCAGGGCAAGCTCGACGAGGCCGAGCGTATCTATCGCCAGCTGCTCGAGCGCGCGCCGGCAGACGCCGCGCTGGCAGGGGCGCTCGCCGAGATCGAGCGCCGCCGCGGCATCGCGCCCGGCTCGGAGCTCGCCGACAGCGTCGACCTGGCGCTCTCCGAGAGCGGCCACACCCTGAGCTGTCTGGTGCGCGTATCGCAGGCGGGCTGCACGCGCGCGCAGCTGGTCACCGGCGGCGACGGCAAGCTCGTGCTGCGGCTGGCTTGCTTTCCGGTGGACCCCGACGCGCCGCCCTACGACACGGCGCTCGACGGACCACGCGACGATGGCACGCAGCTCTCTCTTTCGCTGCCCGAAGGCGCGCTGTTGGCGGCGGCTTCGGTCGGCCTGCTCGGCGATGACGGCACGTTCACGTCGATCGCACACTCGAAGATCCTTCAGGTGAAGGCATAGGAGCGTTGACATGTACAAGGGAGCGATGACGGCGCTGGTGACGCCATTTCGTGGTGGCGAGGTTGCCGTCGACGATCTGCGCCGGCTGGTGGATTTTCAGATCGAGCAGGGCATCGATGGCCTCGTGCCGTGCGGGACCACCGGCGAGACGGCCACACTGAGCCTCGAGGAGCAGGCGCTGGTGATGCGCACGGTGGTCGAGCAGACCAAGGGGCGTGTGCCGGTGATCGCCGGCGCGGGCGCCAACTCGACCAAGAAGGCCATCGAGCTCTCGAAGATGGCGGCGGAGACGGGCGCTGACGGCCTGCTGCACGTCAGCCCGTACTACAACAAGCCGACGCAGGCCGGCCTGGTGGCGCACTTTCGCGCCGTCGCCGACGCCACGTCGCTGCCCATCGTGCTCTACAACGTGCCCGGCCGCACCGCCGGCGACATGCTGCCCGAGACGGTCGCCGAGCTGAGCAAGCACGAGCGCATCGTGGCGATCAAGGAGGCCACCGCCTCGATCCAGCGCGCCGGCGAGGTGATCGCCGCCGTGCCCGAGGACTTCTCGGTGCTCTCCGGCGACGACTTCACCTGCGCCGCGCTGATCCTGATGGGCGGCAAGGGCGTCATCTCGGTCATCTCCAACGTGATGCCTGGCGAGACGGCGAAGCTGGCCAAGGCAGCGCTCGACGGCGACGCGCCCAAGATGCGCGAGCATCACTACCGCATGCAGAAGCTGATGCACCTGCTGTTCACCTGCGCCAACCCGATCCCGGTCAAGGCCGCCATGGCGATGATGGGCTTCGGCGAAAACGCGCTGCGCCTGCCGCTGCTGCCGCTCGACGCCGCAGCGCAAGCGCCGCTGAAGGCGGAGCTGTCGGCGCTGGGGCTTATCTGATGAGCATCGGCGTGGGCATCGTCGGCGCCGCCGGGCGCATGGGCCAAGAGCTCGTACGCGAGGTGTACGGGCACGAGGCGCTGCGTCTGGCTGCCGCCTGCGAGTCGCCGGGCTCGCCGGCTGTCGGCCGCGACGCCCACGCGGTGGCCGGCATCGGCGAGCCGGCGGGCGTCATCATCGGCGACGATCTCGAGGCGATGGTGCGTGCTTGCGACGTGGTGATCGACTTCACCGCGCCGGCCGTCTCGGTCAAGGTCGCCGCGCTCTGCGCCGAGCACGGCAAGGCGCTCGTCGTCGGCACCACCGGGCTCGACGCCGCGCAGGGCGAAAAGCTCGCCGCCGCCGCCGAGCGCGTGCCGGTGGTGTGGGCGCCCAACATGAGCGTCGGCGTCAACGTGCTGATCGGCCTCGTAGAGCAAGCCGCGCGCACGCTCGGCGCCAGCTACGACATCGAGCTGGTCGAGACGCATCACCGCCACAAGAAGGACGCGCCGTCGGGCACCGCGCTGAGGCTCGCGCGCGCGGCGGCCGAGGGCACCCGCGAGCTGGGCACGTTCGAAGAGCGCGCCAACTACGGCCGCGAAGGGCTCGACCCGCGCCGCCCGCACCAGATCGGCATCCACGCCGTGCGCGGCGGCGACGTGGTGGGCGACCACACGATCTCCTTCTGCACCGACGGCGAGCGCGTCGAGCTGTCTCATCGCGCTTCGAGCCGCCGCACATTCACCCAGGGCGCCGTCCGCGCGGCCAGCTGGGTGCACGGCCGCGACGCCGGCCTCTACGACATGCGAGATGTCCTCGGACTCTAGGGGTCACTCTCTGGTCCGCAATCTATCGACACCACACGCGTTTTCGAGCACATTGACAAATCCGCTTACCGGACGCGCGCATGGCTGAGCTTCGCGACCTCGACACCATGGACGCGCTCGCGCTGGCGCGCGCGATCCACCGCGAGGACCAGCGCGCGCTGGCCGCCGTCGGGGCCGCGGCGGAGTCCGTGGCGGCGCTCGTCAGCGCGGCCGAGCACGCGCT
>JAGQIK010000143.1 GCA_020431405.1 Myxococcales bacterium | reverse complement strand
TTCGATCGCATCTTGGCGCTGCTCGGCTCGGTGGTCTCGAGCCGCTACACGCAGATCCCGCTCGACCAGACGCAGCCGGGGCTTTTTGTCGGCCAGGTCGACGATCCGTCGCTGCTCACGCGGCGCAGCCTGTATCTGCTCGCCGGCGGCGAGGTCAGCGAGGAGGCGCTGCGCGACGACGTGCCGCGCTTTGTCAAGGTCGGCTCGCTCGATCAGATCGCGCAGATCGTCCAGTCGGCGCTGCCCGGCGTGGCCGTGCGCGTCGACCCTTCGCCGCCGTCGGCGCTGCCGGTGCGCAGCCACCTTCTGTATCTGCGCATCGAGCGCCAGGGCCGCTATTGGGACGCGGTCAGGCAGTCTGGTACGATCGCCATCTACCAACCGGTCAAACCCTCTCGAGTCAAGCTCGAGCTCGTCGCGGTGGAGGCCTAAGGGCCTATGGCTGAGTACGTCGAGTCCGAAGAAAGCACACTGCTCAATCTGTGCGCTGACTTTTTCGTGCTCGGCCTGCAGATCGCGTCCGGCAACGTCGAGCTGCCCAGCTGCGAGGCGCTGATGCGCCGCGTGATGCTGATGTTCGAGACGCTGCGCTCCAAGGCGCAGCAGAGCAACGTGCTGCCCACCGACCTCGAGGACGCCACCTACGCGCTGGCGGCCTACGTCGACGAGATGATCCAGCTCTCGTCGTGGCCGGGCAAACAGCAGTGGGCGCAGCGCCCGCTGCAGGCCTCGCTGTTCAATGACGTGCGCGCGGGCGTCAACTTCTTCTCGCGCATGCAAGAGGTCCGGCGTCGCTCGCCGGCGGCGCTGCGCGTCTACTACGCCTGCCTCTCGCTCGGCTTCATGGGCGAGTACCGTTACAACGCCGCGCAGGAGCACGAGCAGATCGTCGACGACCTGCGCCGCGAGCTGTTTCGCACGGTGCCGCGCGAGCTGTCGCCGCACGGCGAGCGTCCCGGCGGCGGCGCCTTCGGTGGGCGCTCGCTGCCATTGCTCCCGCTGGCTGGCATCTGCGTGGTGCTCTCGTTGGGCGTGCTGGTGCTGCTCTACTTCATCTTGTCTTCCTCGCAGGGCTCGGCGGTCGAGGTCCTCACGCGCATGGGTAGAGCTGGTTAGTGATCTGGCGGCTGCTCATATTCGAGATCGTCGTGGTCATCGTCATCGCGGCGGTGTGGCTGCTGGGGCCGCTGATCGGCATCAAGAGCGTCGGCTGGCGCGTGGCCGTGATCCTGATCCTCGTCGTGCCGCCCGTGGTGCTCGTGATCTGGAAGCTGATCAGCGAGCGGCGCGCGTCGAAGGGCCTCGAGAGCGCGATGAAGGCGCAGGGGGCAGAGCACGCCGGCAGCGTGCGCCCCGATCGCCGCGAGGAGATCCAGGTGCTGTCGGACGCCTTCGACGAGGCGATGGCGGCGCTCAAGAAGTCGCGCCTCGGCGGCGGGCGCAACGCGCTCTACGCGCTGCCCTGGTACATGATCATCGGGCCGCCGGCCGTCGGAAAGAGCACGGCGCTGTTGCGCTCGGGGCTGCGCTTCCCGTTCACGTCGGGCAGCCGCAAGGCGATCAAGGGCGTGGGCGGCACGCGCAACTGCGACTGGTGGTTTTCGGACCAGGCGATCTTGCTCGACACCGCTGGCCGCTACACGTCGGAGGACGACGACCTCGACGAGTGGACCGCGTTCTTGCGCATGCTGCGCAAGTGGCGCCGCAAGCGCCCGCTCAACGGGCTCTTGGTGGCGGTCAGCATCGCCGACGTGATCACGGCGCGCCCCGACGACCTCGACGACCTGGCGGCGCAGGTCAGAAGCCGCATCGATCAGGTCATCTCCGAGCTCGACCTGGCGCTTCCGATCTACCTGATCTTCACCAAGTGCGATCTGGTCAGCGGGTTCGTCGAGTTCTTCGGGGACCTCAAGAAGTCCAAGCGTGGTCAGGTCTTCGGCTTCACGGTGCCGCTCTCGGACGACCAGCGCGAGGTCGAGACGGTCTTCGAGCGCGAGTTCGACGTGCTGCTCGAGCGGCTGAGGCTGCGCGGCCTGACGCGCCTTTCGAGCGCCAAATCCCACCAGAAGGCGGCCGTCTATCAGTTCCCGCTGCAGTTCGCCGCGGTGCGCGATCAGATCATCGCCTTCGCGGCGCAGCTGATGCAGCCCAACCCCTATCAAGAGTCGCCGCGTCTGCGCGGCGCGTACTTCTGCAGCGGCACGCAGGAGGGGCGGCCCGTCGACCGCGTGATGTCGATGATGAGCCGCGCGCTGGGGCTGCGCGAGCTGGCCAGCGCCGATCTCGGCGAGAAGCCGACCAAGAAGAGCTACTTTCTGCGCGACGTCTTCACGCGCGTGATGTTCCCCGACGCCGACATCGCGGGCACCACGGAGGCTGGACGCAAGCGGCGCCGGCGGCTCGGCATCGCCGGCCTGGTGCTCGCCGCGATGGTGGCGGCGTCCACCGTGGCGCTCGGCACGATGACGTTTTCCACCAACCGCTCGCTGATCAAGAGCACCGTCAAGCTCGCCAAGTCGTCGCGCATCACGACACCCGAAGATCCGCGCCGCGTCACCGACTCGCTGCGCGCGCTCGACTCGCTCGGCGACCGCGTCGACAAGCTGCGCCTGTACAAGAAGGACGGCGCGCCGTGGTCGATGTCGCTCGGCTTCTACCAGGGCAACAACCTGTTCATCCCCGCCGAGAAGGTCTACATCAAACGCATGCGGCAGGCCTTCGTGCTGCCGGCGGGCTCCGAGCTCGAGGCGACGCTCACCGACATCGCCAACTCGTCTGACAGCGGCGCCAAGGGCGCGGCGCGCGACTTCGATCTGCTCAAGACGTACCTGATGGTCACCGACCCGAGCCTGCTCGACGTCGAGTTCGCCACCAACGTGCTGCTCGACCAGTGGCGCAAGCGGCTGCACCCCGACGTGGCGCAGAAGACGGAGCTGCTCAAGCGCAACGCCGCGCGCTATCTCAAGCTGATCAAGGCGCGTCGCGCCACGTGGCTCGACAAGGACGAGAACGTGATCCGCAACGTGCGCCAGGCGCTGCGCGCGCGCGACGCGGAGTACCGCCGTCTGATCGCCGAGGCGAGCAAGCAGCTGCGCCCCTTCACGCTGCGCGACGCGCTGCGCGGGCGCGTGCAGACGGTGCTCAAGGGCAAGCACTCCGTGCCCGGCGTCTACACGCGCGCCGGCTGGACGCAGTTTATCCGCGCGCGGCTGGCCAAGCAGATGGTCTCCGGCTCGCGCCTCGAGCCGTGGGTGCTCGGCGAGCAGGCCACCAAAGACGCCGCCGAGCGTCTGCGTGCGCGCTACCTCGAGCAGTACAAGGGCGCGTGGATCAAGTTCCTCAAGGGGCTTTCCGTCGATGCGCCGCAGGACGCCAAAGACTCGCTGCGCATCCTCGACAAGCTGATCGAAGAGCCGCCGCTCTATCGCGAGCTGTTCTCGGCGGTGGCCTACAACACCGAGTTTCCGCTGGTGGGCAGCGCGCCCAAAGGCGCGGGCAGCCTGATCCGCGGCAAGGCCGGCAACGCGCTGCGCACCGCCCAGCGGCTCGGTCTCGACAAGGCGCTCGCCAAGCGGCGCAAGAAGAACGCGGTGGAGCTGGCGTTCCTGCCGCTCAAGGAGCTGGTCAAGCCGGCCAAGGGCCTCGACGGGCGCGTCCAGGTCTCGGGCATGAAGCAGTACCTGGCGCAGCTCGCCAACGTGCGAGACCAGGTGGCCAAGGTCGTCAAGCCCGACGCGACGCCGGAGCCCGGCGGGCTGCAGCGCGTGGTCGAAGAGGCGCGGCGCGTGACCAAGGGCATCCTCGCCACGCAGCCGGGTGAGCTGCGGCGGCTCTTGCGGCCGCTGTTTCTGACGCCGCTCGAAGCGAGCGCGGGCACCGGCAAGGCGGCCGCCAAGTCGCGCACCTCGCAGTCGTTCTCCAACGAGATGTGCGTTGCCTTCAAAGAGAAGCTCGCCGGCCGCTACCCGTTTACGCGCGGCGGCAAGCGGCAAGCGCTGATGCAGGACGTGATCGAGTTCTTCAGCAGCACCGGCACGGTGTGGACCTACTACAACGCGCACCTCAAGGCGCAGCTGCCGCGACGCGGCAACCGCTTCAAGAAGGCGCCTGACGCGGCGGTGTCGAACAGCATCGTCGGCTTCATCAATCGCGCGTGGCGCATCTCGCGTGCGATCTTCCCGACGGGCTCGGACCAGCCGCGGCTCAACTTCGAGGTGCGCACGTACCCGGCGATCCTCGCGGCCAACGGCAGCCACCAGATCAGCACCATCGCGCTCGAGATCGAGGGCGTCAGCAAGGTCTATCGCAACGGGCCCACCGAGCAGTGGAGCTTCATCTGGCGCGGCAGCGGCAAGCGCTCGCGCCTGCTGCTGCGCGGCAGCAACGGCCTGCGCGAGGCGAAGGAGTTTTCGGGCGACTGGTCGACGCTCAAGCTCTTCAAGAGCGGTCGCGTGCGCAAGCGCGGCAGCTGGTACCAGGTGACGTGGTCGTTCAAGGGCGGCGAGATCAAGGTGCGGATGGACGTGCGCCCGTCGCGCAGCCTCAACGCGCTGTTCTCGCCGCTTTCGCTGTGGTGCTCCTGATGCCCATCAGCGGACTGTTCAAGCGCAAGAGCCGCGGCGGCGGCGGCGGCGGGTCGGGGCGTACGCCGGCGATCGGCATGTACGGCAAGCTCGAGAGCGAAGGCGACTTTCTGCGCTGGGGCGCCGCCAACAGCCCCGAGGTCAAGGCGCTCGACGAGTGGCTCTCGCAGGCGCTGACGTATGCCGCGCGCAATCTCGACGACTGGGACGACTCGTTCGATCGTGCGCCGACGGCAGGCTTTTGTCTGCGTGGGGCCGACGGGCAGCAGTCGCTGGTGGGCGCGATGACGCCGAGCCGCGATCAGATCGGCCGGCGCTTTCCGCTGCTGGTCTTCTCGGAGGTCGACGAGTCGACGCTGACATCGACCTATCACGGGCTGCCCTATCTGTCGTTCATTCGCGACGCGCGCGCGCTGCTCTCCCATCGCGACCGCCTCACGCGCGACACACTGGTGGCGGCGCTCGGGCGCATGCGTGCGCCGGCGAGCAGCGAGCTGGCCGCGGCCTGCACCGAGCACGAGGCCTACGTGGCGCGCAGCGACTGCGCGAGCGCCTTCGCGGCGATCTTTGGTCTCTCGCACGTGGTGCAGCAGGGCAGGGCGCTGGCCACGCTGCGGCGCGCGCTGGGAGCGCTGCGCCCAGAGGACCGGCGCGGGCGTTGGGGCTTGCGCGCGCCGTCGGGCGCGCACTCGGCCGACGGCGCGGCGCTTTGGATCTCGCTGGCGCGGCGCTACGCGTCGCTCGCGATCCTGCCCAACGTGCTCTTTACCGACCAGGCGGTGCTGCTCTACTTCGGCGAGGTCTCCAACAAGGCGTTGGTCGCGCTGTGGCGGCCGGAGCTTTCCGACGAGAGCATCTGCGATCTGGCGACCATCGACGACACCGAAGGGCCGGAGCTCGAGCCGCACACGCCGCTCAGCGCGGTGTTCGCCCTGTGAGACGACCAGTGAACGATGATGGATGACGCGATAGTCGAAGCCGCCCAGCGCTGGTGCGCGGCGGTGTCAGCCGACGCCTTCTGCGGCGAGCCCTCGCGCTACGAGGACAGCTACGAGCAGCTGCTCTCGGAGATCGGCAAGGTCGAGTCGCTGCACGCCGACTCGCTGCCCGACTGGGACGTGGTCTACCGCTGCGCCGACGCGCTGCTGCGCGAAAACACCAAGGACATGACCGTGCTCGGCGCGCTGTGCATCGCGCTGTTCGAGCGCGAGGGCTTTCGCGGCCTGGCCAGCGGGCTCGAGGCCTATCGCTGGCTGATCGAGCACCACAGCAAGGACATGTTCCCCAGCGCCAAGCGCAGGCGCGGGCGCGCTGGGGCGTACACCTGGCTCACGCGCCAGCTCGAGGCGCGGCTCGAAGGCGCCGAGCCCAACGGCACCGAGGCCACCGCCTACGCGGCGACGTTCGAGGCCTTCAACGGGCTCGACGGGCTTTTGCGCGACGAGCTCGCCGATCAACACCCAGCGGTGCGCTCGGTGCGCCGGGCGCTCGAGTTTCTGCGCGATCAGGCGCAGCAGGCCGCCGCGCCGGCGCCGGAGCCAGAGCCCGAGCCGCAGCCCGAGCCTGTAGCTGCAGCGCCCGCGGCGAGCGCCGCGCCTGCG
>JAGQIK010000142.1 GCA_020431405.1 Myxococcales bacterium | reverse complement strand
GCGCGGGCGATCGCGAGGCGCTGCACCTGACCGACGCTGAGGCCCGAAGCGCCGCTGCCCACGCGGCGAGAGCGTTCGATGTCCAGCCCGGCGTCGTGCAGCGCGCGCTCGAGCTGCGCGTCGCTCGCCGAAGGCGCCGCGAGACGCAGGTTGTCGGCGACGCTGCCCGCGAGCAGCAGCGGCTGCTGAGGGACATAGCCGACGGCGCCGCGCAGCGCCGCGGGCGCGGTCACCGGCTCACCGTCCCAGCACAGCGCGCCAGCCGCTGGCGTGTCGAGCCCCGCCAGCAGCGCGAGCAGCGTCGACTTGCCGGCGCCCGACGCGCCGCTGACGGCGACGATCTCTCCGCGCGCGAGCGTCAGGTCGACGCCCGCCAGCACCTCGGCGCCGTCACCGTGACGGTAGCGGTAGCGCAAGCCGCGCGCTTCGAGGCGCCGCTCGAGGGGCGGCAGCGGCGCGGCCTGCTGCTCGGCGGCGTCCGAGAGCAGCTCCGCGATGCGCTCCAGGCTCGCCCGCCCCGCCGCCACCGTCTGCACCGTATTGCCGAGGCCCTTGATCGGCTTATAGAGCATCAGCATCGCCGTGAAGAACGAGACCAGCGCCGCGGGCGCGATCACACCGCCGACCACGAGCTTGCCGGCGTAAAGCAGCGCGGCGCCGAGCCCCGCGGCCGCGAGCACCTCGTTGAACAGCGGCAGCGCGGCGCGCGTGAGGATGCGCCGGCGACGCCAGCGCGACAGCTGCTCGGAAGCGTCGTCGAGCCGGCGCGCTACACGCGGTTCCGCTCGCGCCGACTTGATCTCGGCGATGGCGCCGAGCGCCTCGTCGAGCTGCGCCGAAAGCTCGCCCACCGCGTTCTGTCCGCGCTCGGCCGCGCGGCGCACGCGCCGCGAGATCGAGGCCACGGCGAGGGCGACGAGCGGCAGCACGACCAGCGCGACGAGCGCCAGCCGCGGCGCCAACAGCAGCGCCACCGCGAGCAGCGCCAGCGCCGAGAGCCCATCGCGCAGCGACGCCACCAGCGCCGAGACAGTCGCCTCCTTGACGCGCTCGGCGTCGTCGAGCAGCCGCGCGAGCACCTCGCCACGCGCCCGCTCGCGGTGCTCCACCAGCGGCAACGCCAGGACATGCGCGTGGAGCGCCGCGCGCAGCTCGTGCCCGGCGAGCTCGGCGCTGCCGTCGAGCCACAGCGCCTGGCCGAGCATGCTCAGCCCTTTGACCAACGCCACCGCCACCAGCAGCAGCGCCACGCCGAGCAGACCGAGCTGTGCCGCGCCGGCGGGCAGCAGCGACGACACCGCGCCGAGCGCCGCGGTCGCCTTGCCGGCGCCGAGCACCAGCGCCAGCAGCGGCCCGGTCAGATACGCGTAGGCTGCGCTGGCGAGCGCCGCGACGGCGAGGCAGCCCACGCCGAGCGCGATCTGCGGCCAGCGCCGGCGAAACGGCGCGAAGGCCACCTCGCGCGCGCGACTGCTGCGCGACCGCGACCGCAAAGGCTATCCAACCATGCCCAGCCGCAGCTTCCAGACCATCAACATCGCCTCGGCGACAATGGCGCGCGACATCTTGGAGTGCCCCACGCGTCGGTCGACGAACACGATCGGGATCTCCTCGACGTGAAAGCCGCGCTGCAGCGTGCGGTACGTCATCTCGATCTGAAAGGAGTAGCCCTCCGAGCGCACGGCGTCGAGATCGATGCTCTCGAGCACCTCGCGCCGGAAGCACTTGAAGCCGCCGGTGAGGTCCGAGATCGACACGCCGAGGATCGTGCGAGCGTAGATGTTGCCGCCGCGGCTGATCGCTTGGCGCCCCATGCCCCAGTTGGCCGTGCCACCGCCCGCGATGTAGCGCGACCCGAGCACCAGATCGGCGCCGCCCGCGGCGCGCTCGATGAAGTGCGGCAGGTACTTGGGGTCGTGGGAGAAGTCGGCGTCCATCTCGAGCAGCAGGTCGTAGCCTTCGGCGAGCCCGTAGCGGAAGCCGGCGACATAGGCGGTGCCGAGGCCGAGCTTGCCGGCGCGGTGCAGCACGTGCACGCGCTCGTCTTCGCTGGCGAGACGGTCGGCGATGTCACCGGTGCCATCGGGCGAGTTGTCGTCGACGATCAGCAGGTCGGCTCGGGGCGCGTGCTTGAAAACCTCGGCCACCAGTGGCTCGATGTTCTCACGCTCGTTGTATGTGGGGACGATGATGAGGGCGCGGGTCATGAGGGCGCACATCATAGTCGAGGGCCCGGCGCGCGCAAACCTCATGTTACGACGGCCCCCAGCGCGGGGCTGGTTGCCTTTCTCGGCGTCTATCGATATGTTGCCTGCACCGCTGCCGCGGCACCTCCCCTATGGCCGCAGCAGGTAAAGTCATGCGGGTTCTCAAAGCACGCTATCGCAGCAAAGAAGAGTTCCTCGAGGCCTACGACGCGTCGGTCCCGGGTGGAGCGCTTTTTTGCCCGACGACCACGCCGCTCGAAGACCAAGAAGAGGTCGTCGTCGAGGTGCACTTCCCCGAGCTGCCCAACAAGATGATGCTGCTCGGCACGGTGATCTCGTGGCGCGCGGCGTTGCCGCGGTTGCGCGTGCGCGCGGGCGCCACGGTGGCTTTCGCCGAGGCCGAGGAGAGCAAGCGCGACTTCGTGCTCGAGGTGGCCAACGGCGGGCGCACCGACGCCGTCAAGCGCCGCCACGCGCGCTTGCCCGTGGAGCGCCCCGTGCGCTGGCGACGTGCAAACTCCAACGACTTCGAAGACGCCTCGCTGCGCGAGATCAGCATCGGCGGCGCGCAACTGATCACCGAGCAGCCGCTCGAAGCCGACGACGACGTGATCCTCGAGCTGACCATGCCGGGCGGAGCCAAGCCGATCGAGCTCGCCAGCAAGGTCGCCTACGACACCCCCAACGGCTATGGGCTGCGCTTCATCTATCGCGACGGCGGCGGCTCGCGCCGCCTGCGCGAGATGGTGCGTCGGCTCATTCGCGAAGACTGATCGGAGTTCGCTCCCACGTGGTGCGCTGCGCTTGACTAACACGCGTGCAGCCATGTATTACCTATCCATCTACTTTCCGGTCGCGCTGGGTACGGTTCATACGGTTCAGACAGCTGCGGAAGTGAATGCTCTCCTCGTTGCTCCTGTAATTGACCGCGAACCTTCGCCGCTCCTCGCTGCTGCTACCGCTCCCGTGATCTCCGAAGCTGTGTGAACCGTACCGAGCGCGCCCCGTAGATCCTCCTCGCTAGACTAGATCGCCACCGATGGTCGAGTTGATTCACGACACGTTCCTCGGCCTCTCCCCTCAAGACTCGAGCTACGAAGACAGTCAGGTCGTGATCGTGCGCGCCGCCTACGACGGCAGCACGTCATACGTCGCTGGCACGCGCGATGGGCCACGCGCGATCGTCGAGGCGTCGCAACAGGTCGAGCCCTACGACATCGAGCTGGCGCGCGAGATCTGCGACGTCGGGATCCATACCCTGCCAACAATCATGCCCACGGCCGGCGGTCCCGAGGCGATGTGCGAGGCGGTCTACGAGATCTGCGCTGGCCCTGCCCGCGACGGCAAGCTGGTGTTCCTGCTCGGCGGCGAGCACAGCGTGACCTTCGGCGGCGCGCGGGCGGCGGTCGAACAGCACGGGCCGCTGAGCTTCTTGCAGATCGACGCGCACCTCGACCTGCGCGACAGCTACGAGGGATCGCGCTTCAGTCACGCGTGCGTGGGGCGGCGCTTGCTCGATCTGAGCGCGCCCGACGATCGCGACGCGCCGATCCTCGTACAGGTCGGGATCCGCGCGGCGTGCCCCGAGGAGCTCGACACGGTGCGCGACTACGACCTGGATCCACTCTTCGCACACGAGATCGCGGGGCAGCCGCGCGAGCAGTGGATCAAGCGCGCGGTCGACGCGCTGGGCCCCAAGGTCTATGTCACGCTCGACGTCGACGGCTTGGATCCTTCGGTGATCGGCGCTACCGGCACGCCGATGCCAGGCGGCCTCGGCTGGTACGACACGCTGGCGCTGCTGCGCGCCGTCGGCGAGCAGCGCGAGGTGGTGGCCTGCGACGTGGTGGAGCTCGCACCGGGCGTAGGCGCCTCGCACGCGTCCGCCTTCGCCGCGGCGCAGCTCTGCTACAAGATGATCGGCTACTTCACCACCGTGCGTTGATGGCGGGCATTCCGATCGATGGCGCACATCCCGATCATCGTCTCCGTCGGAGAAGCCTCGGGCGATCGCATCGCCGCTCCCGTGGTGCGCGAGCTGGCCTCGCGCAGACCGGAGCTGCGCTTCTTTGGCACCGGCGGTAGCGAGCTTCAGGCCGCCGGCGTCGAGACGCGCTTCGACATCGACAAGCTCGCGGTCACCGGCCTCACCGAGGCGGTACGCCGCGCGCGAGTGGCCGCCCGCGTCTACGCCGACATCTGGCTGCAAGTGCGCGTGCGCCGCCCCTACCTGGCCCTGCTCGTCGACTACCCCGGCCTCAACCTGCGCCTGGCGGGGATGCTGCGGCGCGGCGGCGTGCCCGTGCTGTACTACGTCGCGCCCCAGCGTTGGGCCTGGCTCGGATCGCGCGCGGCGGGCATCGCGCTGCGTGTCAACCGTCTCGCCGTCACGCTGCCCTTCGAGACCGAGTTCTTCGCCAAGCACGGGGTCAAGGCGACGTTTGTCGGCCACCCGGCGGTCGACCTCTTCAGCGCCGTGCCGCGCGCACAGGCGCGCGCCGAGCTCGCGGCCGACGACCAACGTCCGCTGGTCGCGCTGCTGCCAGGCTCGCGCGAAAACGAGGTCAAGCGCCACCTGCCGGAGATGCAGAAGGCCGCCGAGCTGCTCGCCGAGCAGGTCAACGCGCGCGCCGCGCTGGTGACGCTCGGTGGCTCGCACGCCGAGCTGTGCCGCTCGCTGGCGCCGGAGCTGCCCCAGACAAGCGCCGCGCAGGCGCTCGGCGCCGCCGACGCGGCGATCTGCGCCAGCGGCACCGCCACGATGGAGGCCGCGCTCGCCGGCGTCCCGACGGTGGTGGTCTACAAGGTCTCGCGCGCCACCGCGGCTGTGGCCAAACGCCTGCTCCAGGTGCCGACCATCGCGCTGCCCAACCTGGTCTTGGGCGAGGCGCTGCTGCCCGAGCTGCTGCAAGAGGCAGTCACCGCCGAGCGCATGGCCGACAGCACACGCGCCCTGCTCGACGAGCAGCACGGCGCCCAGGTGCGGGCCGGCCTCGCGCGCGTGCGCGGCATGCTCGGCGAGCCCGGCGTGGCTGCGCGCGTCGCCGACATCGCGGAGACGCTGCTGCCTGCCCGCTGGAGCTGAGACGCCGCGGGCTCCCCGCTGGCTGGCGGCCGCGCTCGGTCAGAGCGCCGCAGGCGCGATGCACCTGTGTGACGTGCGCGGCGCGCCAAGACGCCAGCGAAACGGCGCCAGCCGCTGGCCCTCGGGGCGTTTGTCGGATGGCATACCGGCTGCAGGCAGCCGCGGCAAGGAGACATGATGGAGAAGGTTGTTACCCGAGTCGTTTGTCAGCGCTGCCACTTGCTGCAGGAGAGCCCTCACTGCGGGGCCTGCGGCGTGGCCACCAAGCCGCCCCGCGACCGTGCGGCGCCGAGGCGCAGCAGCCCCATCGACAACCTGTTGTTTCTTGCCAAGGCGCTCGGCGTCGTGGCCACCGTGATGGGGCTCGCCTTCAGCGTTGGCGCGGCGCGCGACACGGGCGACTTGCGCTTCGGCATGCTCGTCGTGGGCCCGCTGTTGACCATTGGCGCGATCATCGCCGAGAAGGAGCGCCAGGCGCGCAAGCCCGCGGCGCGCGCGACGCTGCTCGGACTGACACTCGACGAGCCCCACGAGGTGTTGCGCGGTCGCGTCCGGGCCAGCACAGCACGCCGCGTTAGCACCTTCAGCGACGGATACGCCGCGGTGCTCGCACAGCAAGCGGTGCTCGACTACGGCGAGGTGCTCAGTCGCGCGCTGCGCGCAGTTCCGTTTCAGCTCGAGACCGCATCGGGCGTGGTGCGCATCGACGGCCATCGGCAGCACGTGCTGCTCGTCTCGTCCGACAGCTCGCTCGAAGACCAGCGCCGTGGCGAGCTGCATCTCGGCCAGCTGACGCGCTCTGGGTCGTCAGAGCTGGTGGTTCGCGAAGGTGACGAGGTGCTGCTGCTGCGCGCCACCGACTTCGCCAGCGACGGCCAGGTCTATCGCGAGTCGGTAGGCGAGCCGTTCGGACACATCATCGTGCAGCGCACCGTCTAACCTATCGACCCAGCTGCGGTGGGTTCATCTACTTCGCTGGCGCCTTCTTGGCGGTACCGCTGCCCGTCCCCGTGACGCCGCCCAGCAAATCAACCGCGTAGAGCCCGCAGCGATTCTTGAACGTAAAGATCATCAGCAGCGCGCCGAGCATCAGGATCAGCGAGGCGATAAGTGACCAGCGCGAGCGCGGCGGCGGGCGGCGCTTGCTGAGGTAGCGGTCGAGGGTGATCTTGACCTCGGGCTCCTGCGGCTCGATGGCTTCGAGCTCGGACTCCGTCGGCTCGCGCTGCTCCTCTACCGCGTCGTCCTCGCTGTCGTTCTCGGTCTCTTTCTCTTTCTTTTCTTCATCGCTCATTCGTTGATTCCTGCGATGCCGGCACCAGCCGGCGCGAGGTCGACGAGACGCAGCTGTAGCCGTGGTCCGCGCCAGTTGTCGATCTCGGCGACGAAGGCAACGTCGATGTCGTCGCCGACGTTGGGTCGCTTGTGGCGCATGCCAAAGCCGATGGCTTGGCGCACCGCCTCGTCCTGGCGCAGCGCGAGCTTGATGTGATCGAGCCCGACGTCGCGCACCATCTCGACGCGCACCGCCCGCGCGCCGAACACCGGCTGCGGGTTGGCCTCGCCGTAGGGCTCGAGCCGCTCGAGCGCCTTGCACAGCGCGTGGTCCACCGCGGCGAGGCCGACCAGCGCGGCGAGCTTGACCTCGCTCCTCTCGCGACCGTCGAGCGCCGGCGCCGCCTCGCGGCACAGCGCCTCGCGCAGCGACTCGATCTTGTCGCGCTGCACCGAAAAGCCCGCGGCCGCGGCGTGGCCACCGTAGCGTAGCATGTGCTCGCCGCAGCGGTCGAGCAGCGCGAAGAGGTCGACGCCGGGCAGGCTGCGCGCGCTCGCGCGGCCTCGCTCGCCCTCGAGCGCGATGACGGCCGCCGGGCGGTCGAAGTGCTCGGTGAGCTTGGAGGCGACGATGCCGATCACGCCGGGGTGCCAGTCGGCTCCGGCCACCAGGCAGAACGGGTCATCGCGACGCTCCTCGCCTTGAGCGAGCGCCTCGGCGAGGATGCGGCGCTGGATCTCTTTGCGCTCCTCGTTGAGCGCGTGGCAGCGGCGCGCGCTCTGCACGGCAAGCTCGGCGTCGCGCTGCCACAGACAGTCGAGGGCGATAGCGGCGTCGCCGAGCCGCCCTGGAGCGTTGAGACGCGGCGCCAGCCGCCAGGCGACCTGCTCGCTGGTGGGCACCTTCCCTTCGACCTCGGCGATGCGCGCGAGTTCCCGTAAACCGGGTCGGTCGGTGCGCGCCAGCTGCTGCAGCCCCTTGGCGACGAGGATGCGGTTCTCGCCGTCGAGGGGCGCCACGTCGGCGATGGTGCCGAGGGCGACCAGATCGAGGTTCTCGCGCGGGTCGGGCACGTCGAGGCCGCGCCCCACCAGGTCGCGGCGCAGCGCGGCCATCACGTAGAACGCCAGGCCTACCGAGCAGAGGCCTTTGAAGGGGAAGCCGCAGTCGGGCCGGTGCGGGTTGACCAGCGCGAAGCCAGGCCACGCGCTGACGTCCGTGATGCGGTGATGGTCGACCGCGATGACATCGATGCCGGCGCCAGCGAGCTCGCCGACCGCCGCGTCGTCGCTTGTGCCGCAGTCCGTCAGGACGATCACGCGCGCCTCGCGCTCGACCATCTCGCGCGCCTGGGCCGGCGAAAAGCCGTAGCCCTCGTCGCGGCGGGCTACGCGGATCGTCACGTCGGCGCCCGCGCGCACCAGATAGTCGGCGCAAAGCGCCGCCGAGCTGACGCCGTCGACATCGTAGTCGCCGAAGACGCCGATACGCTCGCCGCCCGCGACCGCACGACCCAGCCGCTCGACGGCCTTGGCCAGGTCCGCCATCTGGCGTGGCGGCACCAGGTCGCGCAGCTGCGGCTCGAGGTAGCGCCGCGCGTGCTCCTCGTCAGCGAGGCCGCGCGCGGCGAGCACGCGTGCCACCGCCGGCGGCACGGCCAGCGAGGCGCTGAGGCGCGCTGCGGCTTCGCTATCGGCGGGCGTCAGCTTCCACGGCATGGCCGAACGCCCCTCCTCACCCGTCGCGAGTATCTGTGCGAGAGCGCTAGCGCTTGGCGCGGCGCGCGAAGCGCTCGTTGAGCACCACCACCAGCGGGCTGGCGATCAGCACCGACGAGTAGGTACCGACGACGACGCCGGCGGTCAGCGCGAAGGCGAACGTCTTGAGCACGCCGGTTCCCACCACCCAGATCGACACGCAGGTAAACAGCGTCGTCAGCGAGGTCAGCAGCGTGCGGCTGAGGGTCTCGTTGATCGAGGCGTTGACCACCAGCGGGAACTTGCGGTCGCGCAGGCGCGCGACGTTCTCGCGGATGCGGTCGAAGACGACGATGGTGTCGTTGATCGAGTAGCCGGCGATGGTCAGCAGCGCCGCGACCACGGGCAGCGTGAACTCGGCCCAGGTGGCTGCGAACAGACCGGTGGTGATGATCACGTCGTGCGCGAGGGCGATGACGGCGCCCGGCGCGTAGCGGAAGTCGAAACGGAACGCGATGTAGATCAGCATCAGCAGCAGCGCGTAGAGCACCGACTTGATGCCGTCGTCGCGCAGCTGCTGGCCCATCTTGGCGCCGACGGACTCGACCTGCGGGATGTCCTTGACCACGCCCGCGCCGAAGGCCTTCTTGATGTCCTCGCCGAGGCCGCCGAGGATCACCTCGTAGCGGTTGTCCTCTTTGCGGCCCGGCTGCAGCACGTTCTGCACCTTGATGCCGGCCTTCTTGAAGATCGCGCGCAGGCGCTTGAAGTCGATGCGCTCGTGCTTGGCGGCGTCTTCCATCTTGCGCCGCAGCCGCTCGGTGAGCGCCTGCTGCTTCTTGTGCTTCTTGACGTCCTCGGAGTCGCTGTCGGCGCCGCTGCCGCTGGCACTGCCGGCGCCAACCGCCGCCGCCGCGCTGCCACTGCCGTCAGAGCTGCCGGCGCTCGCCGAGGCGCTGCCGCTGCCGCTGCCCGACGCCGAGCCGTTGGCGGGACCGATGGTCGGCTTGGCCGCCTTCTTGTCCTTGGCCTTCTTGTCCTTGCCCGCCTTGTCGTCGGCCTTGGGGTCGCGCGCCAGGCTCGCCCGCGCGAGGACCCGCTCGTGCGCGCGCTGCAGCGCACCCGACTTGGGCTCGGCCTTCTTCGGCGCCGGCGTCACCTTCTTGGGCGCGGTCTTCTTGGGCGCGGCCTTCTTGGGCGCAGCCTTCTTGGGCATCGCCTTTTTGGGCGCGACCTTCTTCGGCGCGAGCTTCTTGGGCGCGAGCTTCTTGGCGGGCACCGCGGCCTTCTTCGGCACCGCCGCCGCGCTGCCGCTGCCGGCCGCGCTGCCGCTGTCGTCGTCGTCGGCGGCGCTGCCGCTGCCGCTGCCACTGCCGTCGTCAGCCGCGCTGCCGCTGCCCGCCGTGCTGCCTGTTCCGGCCGCGCTGCCGCTGGCCGTGCCGCCGCCGGTTCCTGCCGGCGACGACGCGCCGCCGCTGCCCGTCGGGTTCTGGCCCGTGACGTCGTAGCCGCGCTGGAAGTAGAGCCGCACGCGGTCGCCGCCCGTCTTGTACTCGAAGCGCTTGAGCCCCTTGCCGAACTCGGCCTTGAGCAGGTCTTTGACGCGCTTCTGGTCCTTGTCGGCGAAGGCCGAGACCTCCGTGAGGCGCAGCATGAAGAAGTTCTTGCGCCCTGGCGCCGACATGGCGACGACCTCGGCGCCCTTGTAGCCCGCCTTGGTCAGCGTCGTGCGCACCTGCTCGGTCTTGAGCGCCTTGGCGAACTCGACCTGGATCTGCGTGCCGCCGCGGAAGTCGGTGCCGTAGTTGAGCGCCGTGCCGCGGACAAACACGTTAACCACCAGCGTGAGGATGCTGAGCACGACGAGTATCGTCGAGATCGTCCACCAACGCCGGCGGTTGCCGATGAAGTCGATGTTGACGTCGTTTCTTATCCAGTTGGCCATAACAGACTCATCGCCCTAACAGACTCGTCGTCCGGTCGCCTCAGCGGCGACAGAGCGAGCTAGATGCTTAGCTTCTTCGGCTTGAACTTCGTGACGTAGAAGTCCATCAGCAGCCGAGTGACGACAACACCGGTGAAGATCGAGCACAGGATGCCGATCAGCAGCGTCAGCGCGAATCCACGGATCGGGCCGGAGCCGTACTGGAGCAGAACGAAGCCAGCGATGGCGGTCGTGAGCTGAGCGTCGAAGATGGTCCAGAAGGCGCGCCCGTAGCCGGCGTCGATCGCTGCGCGTGGTGTCTTGCCGAGCGCTTCTTCCTCGCGGATGCGCTCGTAGATGATGACGTTGGCGTCGACGGCCATGCCGACGGTTAAGACCA
Source organism: Myxococcales bacterium (assembly GCA_020431405.1). Lineage (GTDB taxonomy): Bacteria > Myxococcota_A > Polyangia > JAGQIK01. The sequence goes on along the minus strand of JAGQIK010000142.1, from coordinate 4,190 downwards.
ACCCCGCGATGCCCGGCAGCGTGAGCGTGGCGTGAAAGCCCGCCATGATGGCGCCGATGAAGACGAAGTTGAGCACCAAGGCCAGGTCGCAGACGAAGCCAGCGAAGCGGTAGTAGTAGAGGATGAAGAGGATGACGAGGCCGCCGCCGATGCCGAAGGCCAGCGTGCCACGCTCGATGGCGTCGCGGCCGAGCGTGGGGCCGACCTGACGCTCGAACGTCTTGCGCAGCGGAGCCGGCAGCGCGCCGCTTCGCAGCACGGCGGCGAGGTCTTTGGCCTCCCGCTGCAGCTCGGCCGCCGGCCGGAAACCGCCCAGCGTGATGCGGGCGCGGCCGCCGGTGATCTTCGACTGCAGCACCGGCGCCGAGTTGATGTTGCTGTCGAGGATGATCGCCATGCGCCGGCCGACGTTGTCGCCAGAGACGCGGGCGAAGATCGACGCGCCGTTGCGGTCGAAGGTCAAGCCGACCTCGGGTCGTCCCGAGCGCTCGTCCCACTGCACGTCGGCGTCGGTGATGTACTCGCCGGTGAGCTCGGTGCGGCGCTTGAGGTAGTAGGTGACCCACACGGGCTCGGGCAGCACCTTGCCCTTCTTGTCGCGCGCGCGGTCCTGGCCGAGCAGGATCTCGTGGTCCTTGGGGATCGCCAGGCCCAGCTTGGGCAGGCTGTCGAGGAACGCCTCGAGCGCCTTCTTGTCCTTGGACTGCAGGTACGTGTAGGTGATGGTGCCCAGCTTCTTGCCGTCGTAGCTGTCGGTCTGGACCTTGATGGGCGAGCCCTTGGGCACGCGCGCGGCGATGCGGCGCATGTAGCCGGCGGCGTCGTCGCAGATCTTGAACTCGAGCTGCGCCGTACGGCCGATGATCTTCTTGACGCGCTCGAAGTGCTCGGCGGTCAGGCCGGGCAGCTCGACGACGATGTCGCGCCCCTTGCGCAGGATCGTCGGCTCGGAGACGCCGAACTCGTCGACGCGGCCGCGGATGGTCTGGATCGCCTGCTTGATCGCGTATTCCTGCACGTCCTTGACGTACTTCTCGTCGATGCGCAGGCGGGCCGTGCCCTTGTCGTTGTCGCGTTCGACCTCGTCGAGCTGACTGCGGAAGTCGCCCATGAACTTCTTGTCGAGGTGCTTGATGTCCGACGCCTTGCTGAACTTGATGACGATGTCATCGCGTCCTTCGCGCTCCGTGCGGACCTTGATCTTCTTGTCCTTGATGAAGCGCTCTTCGATGTCGATAGCGAGCCGGTCGACCTTGTCGGAGACGGCCTTGTCGACCTCGACCTCGTAGACGAGATGGATGCCGCCCTGCAGGTCGAGGCCGAGCTGCAGCTCGGCATCGATGTACTTCTTGTACCAACCCGGCAAGCTGCGCTTGTCGACGAAGGTCGGCACCAAATAGAGAACGGCAAGCACTGTGAGCAGTGCTATGCCGATCGCTTTCCACCACCACTTACGTTCCATGGCCCTTATTGCTCCACCCACATGGCGAGCTCCCTACGAAGAGCTCCCCACATAAGAGTTCTCCGTTGGGGCTTAGTGGGCTTGTTTGCCTGTCGCGCGCCCCCGCCGCATCTACGCGGCCGCGGCTACTTGCTCTCGGGCTCGCCCTCGTCGCCGACCTTGCCCAGCACGTGGCTGCGCAGCGCGCGAACGCGGACCTTCTCAGCGATCTCTAGCGTGACGTACTTCTCGGTGATGCCGGAGATGCGGCCCACGAGGCCGCCGTTGGTGATGATCCGGTCACCGCGCTTGAGGTTGGAGAGCATCTCGCGGTGCTCGCGCGCCTTCTTCTGCTGCGGTCGGATCAGCAGAAAGTAGAAAACGAGAAACATCAGACCCATCAGCACGAACTGCTGTAGGCCGCCGCCCGCACAGCCGGGCGTCTTGCTGCCGGCTTTGCCAGCCTGCAAGAGGAGATTTACGAACGCGTCGCTCACGTGAGCCTCCACATATACTGACCTCACACGTTGGGGAACGGCGCGAGGCGCGGCCGATGGAAGTTTTTTACTGGCTTAGCCTTACGCACCAGCAGGTGCTCAACAAGCGCACATCTGGGCGAAAGGACGGGACTATCTAGCAAATCCCCAGGGGGCGGTCAACCGGAGTTTGGGAGCCGCAAACCTTCGCGATCTCGTAGTTTTCACCCGAGGTCGCGGCGCGATCAGTCCCGCTTTCGCCGCAGCACCGACTCGGCCCAGGGCTCGAGATCGCCGGCGAGGATCGCCCGGCGAGCGGCGCGCACGAGCTCGATCACGACGTAGAGGTTGTGCGCCGTGGCCAGCCGCGAGAACAAGATCTCCTTGGTGGCGAAGAGGTGGCGCAGGTAGGCGCGGCTGTAGCGCGCGCAGGTCGGACAGCCGCAGGTCTCGTCGATCGGCCGCGTGGAGCGGCGATGCTCGGCGTTGGAGATGTTGACGCGGCCGCTGGGCGTGAAGAGATGGCCGTTGCGCGCGTTGCGGGTGGGCATGACGCAGTCGAACATGTCGATGCCGCGCCGGATCGCTTCGACGAGATCCTCGGGACGGCCGACGCCCATCAGGTAACGCGGCCGCTGCTCGGGCATGCTCGGGGCGATCTCGTCGAGCACGCCGTACATCTCCTGCGGGGTCTCGCCCACCGAGAGGCCGCCGAGGGCGAAGCCGTCGAAGGGCAGCGCCGTGATCTCGGCCAGATGCTGGCGCCGCAGCGCGAGATCGAGCCCGCCCTGCACGATGCCGAAGCGCGCCTGGTGCTCGGGACGGGGCTGCTCGACGCAGCGCCGCGCCCACGCCGTGGTGCGCTGCACCGCCTCGAGCACGCGCGCGCGCGGCGCATCCGAGGGCGGGCAGTGATCGAAGGCCATCGCGATGTCGGAGCCCAACGCCGCCTGCACCGCCATCGCGCGCTCGGGATCGAGAAAGTGCTCCGAGCCATCGACGTGCGAGCGGAAGCGCACGCCGCTGTCGTCGATCTTCATCAGCTGGCGCAGGCTGAAGATCTGAAATCCCCCCGAGTCGGTGAGGATCAGCCGCGGCCAGCCCATGAACTGATGCAGCCCGCCGTGATCGGCGACCACATCCTCGCCCGGGCGCAGATATAGATGGTAGGCGTTGGCGAGGATCACCTGCGCGCCGAGCGCCTCGACCTCCTCTGGGAGCATCGACTTGACCGTCGCCAGCGTGCCCACGGGCATGAAGATCGGCGTCTCGTAGCTGCCGCGCGGCAGCGAGACGCGGCCGGCACGGGCGCGGCCGCAGACGGCCTCGATTTCGAAGCGCAATCGCATCGGCGCAACTGTAGCCGCTCCGCGCCGCCCGGCCGCGGCGGCAGGCGCATTTTTTTTTCGTCCACGGGCAGGCGCCCGCGCGTTGGCCATGCGGAGGAGGTGCGCTCGGCCGTGATCGCTGAGACCATCGCCAGCATGAAGGAGCGCGACACGAGCGCGTCGTCGTGGCTCGATCGTTTCCACGACGGCGACCGGGCCGTGCTCGAGCAGTGCTATCGCGAGCACTTCGACACCGTGGCGCGCGCCGTCAGCCGCTATCTACAGGGCGCTGATCAGGAGACGGTCGTACACGACGTCTTCTACGCGCTGCTCTCTCAGCGCGAGATGCGCGAAGGCTTTCGCGGCGGAGCCATCGCGGCGTGGCTCACCACCGTCGGCCGCAACCGCGCCGTGGACTACCTGCGGCGCCATCGACGCGTGCGCTCGCTCGAGGCCAACGGCGAAGGCGGCGGGCTCGAGCCGGCCGCGCCCGGCCCTGGCCCCGATGCCTCGGCCGAAGCGAGCCTGCTGCTCGACAAGATCCGCGCGCAGCTGCCCGACAAGTGGCGGCCCGTCTTCGAAGCGCGCTTCGTGCTGCAGCTCAGTCAACGCGAGGCGGCGGCGCAGATCGGCATCACGCGCACGACGCTGGCCTACCGCGAGCTGCGCGTGCGCGCGCTGCTCGGCCGCATCGTCTCTGACGCCGACTTCGCCGCGGAAGACCGCGCGGCCAGCGACATCACCGAGGAGGAGTCCTCGTGACCAACCACACCTGCGCCAACCTGCGGCTCGTCGACCGTCACTTCGAAGGGCGTATCGCGCCCGACGACGAGCGCACGATGCGCGAACACCTGCCCTCGTGCTCGACCTGCCGCGCGCGCTACGCGCGGCGCCTCTTCGTCGCCGGGCTCGACCCGCGCGCCGAGCCCGCGCGCGATCGCATCG